>DATKMY010000085.1:0-5738 GCA_035541655.1 Casimicrobiaceae bacterium
TCGCGCGGGGCCTCACCAACAAGTTCCTGCACGCGCCGACCCAGGCGCTGAACAAGGCCGGCGAGGCGGAGCGCGCGGAGCTCGTCGCACTGTTCGAGAAGCTCTACCAGTTGCCCTACGAAGATTAGCTGCGCGACCCGCCGCGCGGCAGCTCGTCGGCGTCGTCCGCCTCTCGCGGGCCGCGTGAACTTTCTGCGATGAAGCCGTCGTTACGCTCGAAGCTCGAATCGCTCGCGCATCGCGTCGTCGAGCTGGATGCCATGCTCGCCTCGCCCGACGCGGTGCGCGACCTCGACCGCTATCGCGCGCTCACCCGCGAGCGTGCGGAGATCGAGCCCGTCGTCGCGCGCTTTCGCGACTACGAGCACGCCGAGGGCGACGTTGCGGCGGCGACCGAGATGGCGCGCGACCCGGAGATGAGGGAATTCGCCGAGGAAGAGCGCGTGCAGGCAAGCGCGAAAATGACGGCGCTCGCCACGGACCTGCAGAAGATGCTGCTGCCGGCGGATCCGAACGACGAGCGCAACGTCTTTCTCGAGGTCCGCGCAGGAACCGGCGGCGACGAGTCGGCGCTGTTCGCGGGAAGCCTGCTGCGCATGTACACGCGCTACGCCGAGCGGCACCGCTGGCGGGTCGAGCTGGTCTCCGAGTCACCGGCCGAGCTGGGCGGTTACAAGGAAGTGATCGTGCGCATCATCGGTCAGGGCGCGTATTCGAAGCTGAAATTCGAGTCCGGCGGCCATCGCGTGCAGCGCGTGCCCGAGACGGAGGCGCAGGGGCGCATACATACCTCGGCATGCACCGTGGCGGTGATGCCCGAAGCCGATCCCATCGCCGACATCACGATCAGCCCGACCGACATCCGGATCGATACGTTCCGCGCGTCGGGGGCGGGCGGCCAGCACGTCAACAAGACCGATTCCGCAGTGCGGATCACGCACATTCCGACGGGAATCGTCGTCGAATGCCAGGACGACCGGTCGCAGCACCGCAACCGCGCGCAGGCGATGGCGGTCCTTGCATCGCGCCTTCTCGACCGCGAGCGCACGGAGCGCCAGCAGAAGGAGGCGTCGATGCGGAAGTCGCTGATCGGCTCGGGCGACCGCAGCGAGCGCATCCGCACCTACAATTTCCCCCAGGGCCGCGTCACCGACCACCGGATCAACCTGACGCTCTACAAGATCGACGCGATCATGGACGGCGAGCTCGACGAGATCGTCTCGGCGCTCTCGCAGGAGCACCAGGCCGAGATGCTCGCTGCGCTTGCGGGCGAAGAGCTCTGAAGCCGGCGCAGCGAATCGGCGTTCGCTCCCTTCCGAAAGCACGAGGCCCGCGAATGACAGCGAAGAGCCGCCCGGCCCCGTGGCTCGAGACGCTCCGCCTGGAAATGCGCGCGTTCGTCGAGGACGATTTCAACGACGTCTATCGGCTCGACAGCGATCCGCGCGTGATGAGGTACATCGCCGACGGCAAGCCGTACGCGCGCGATGCGGTCGTGCAGAGGCTCCGGCGCTTCATCCGCTACCCGAAGCTCTATCCCGACCTCGGCGCGTGGCGCGCGTCGCGGCGCGACAACGGCGCGTTCATCGGCTGGTTCGCGCTGAACTATGCGGGCAAGTCCACCGACATCGAAGTCGGCTACCGGCTTCTGCCTTCGGCGTGGGGCCGGGGCTTCGCGACCGAAGGCGCGAAGGCGATCGTCGACTACGGCTTCGACGACCTCGGCCTGAATCGAATCATCGGCATCACCCACCCCGGCAACAAGGCATCGCAGCGGGTGCTGCGGAAGGCCGGGCTCGAAGACGAAGGCTGGGGCCGCTATTACGACCGGCGACTGCGCCTCTTCGCACTGGAGCGGGACGCACGCTAGGGAACGAGCCTCTGCGTGATTGTCAACGAAGTTGACAATCAGCGCCGGTCCGGAAACACCGGCTACGTAGCGCCGTAGTTCGCGACGAGATAGTCGACGATCACCTTCGCGTCGGCGTCGCTGATCGGCGCGCCGAACGCCTTGATCATCTTCGTCACCTCGGCGTCCCAAACCTGCCGGTTCATGAACGGCGAGTTGCCGACGATGTAGTCGAGGCTGTGGCAGGCCACGCAGTTGGCTTCGACCTTGTCACGGCCCGAACCCGGCTTGAGCTCGATTTGCTGTTCGGCGGCGACGACGATCGTCGCGGCCAATGCCAGCGGAATCAAGGCGATCCAGATCTTCATCGGCGTCCTCACGTGACCGTCAACGCGACTCGCTGCACGACATTGTGGTGATAGCCGGCAGGATTTTGAATGAGCTCGAACGTCTGCGTCGCGCCGTTGCGATTGGTCGCCCGTGCCATCAGCGTCAGCGCGCCTTTGTCGGCGGGCGTGAGCGCGTAGCTCCACGGCCGGAACGAGAAGCGGCCATAGTCGGTGCCGAGCGTTGCCGTTCGCCACGTCTGTCCAGCGTCGGCGGAGACCTCGACGCGGGCGATCCCGTAGCCGCCGTCCCACGCGATGCCCTTCACGTCGAGCGGCCGGCCGGAGGGCACCTGCTCGCCATTCACGAGATTGGTGATCAGCGAATTCACCACCATTTCGGTGATCGGCGTGTTGACGTCGGTCTCCTGGCTCACGAACCGGTCGATCACGGGGAAGCGCCCGCGCGGAATCCGGTACGCGGACTTCACCCAGAATCCGTCGAACGGCTTCGCGACCGCGGTGATCGACGTGACGTGCTTCGTCCAATACGTTGCGGTCCATCCCGGAATGACGAGGCGCGCGGGAAAGCCGTTCCAGTGCGGCAGCGGTGCGCCGTTCATCTCGTAGGCGATCAGGTTGTTCTCGTCGAGCGCCTTCCACACCGGGATCGACTTGACGAAATCGGGCGTGCCGGGGAACACCGGCCCGTCCGCGCCGTCGAGCACGAGCTCGAGCGCGTCCTTCTTGAGTCCCGCTTTGGCGAGCACGTCCTTCAGGCGCACGCCCTTCCAGCGCGCGTTGCCCATCGCGCCCAGTCCCCACTCGACGCCGGGAACGTGCGGCTGGAACATCCCGCGGCGATTCCCCGAGCATTGGCACACGGCGGCGATCTCGATCTGCGGGTAATCGCGCTTCAACTGCTCGAGCGAGAGCTCGAGGGGCGCCTCGGCCGCCTCGCCGCCGACTTTGAGCCGCCAGGTTGCTGCCGAGACTTCAGGAATGTTCGACAGGTGATAGCGGACGAAGAACGCGTCGTTCGGCGTGAAGACCTCGTTGAAATACGAGACGGGCGTCTCGAAATTCGGCGGGCGCCAGCTCTTCTTGATGAGGGGCACCTTGCCGGGCAGCGCTTCGAGCAGCGACGAGGCGAGCATGCCCTGCGGCAGCTCCGGCGGTCCGAGCAGCGAATCTGCGGCACGCGCGTGCGCGGCGGCCCAGGCGCCGCCGGTGGCGATCACCAGCCCGCCGGTCGTCTTCAGGAAATCGCGTCGGTCCATGGTTCCCCTCCCGAACGGTCGGACGGTGCCCCGTTGTTGTTGACGGTTTGTCGCGGCGTGACCATTATCGGCATCGATCGCATCCGCCGCAAGGCCGGAGCGCAACAGCCCCCATGATCTCGACGCAAACGGTTTCCGGGGCGCTCGCGCATTCGGGTCTCGTTCCGCTCGACGCGCAGGTGCTGCTCGCGCACGCGCTTTCGAAGGAGCGCGCGTGGCTCGTCGCGCATGGCGATGCGCCACTCACCCGCGAGCAGGAGGCGGCGTTCTTCGCGCTCGCGAAGCGCCGTCGCGAGGGCGCGCCGGTCGCCTATCTCGTCGGGGTCCGCGAGTTCTGGGGGTTGCCGCTAGGCGTGACGCCCGCCGTGCTGATTCCGCGGCCCGACACCGAAGCGCTCGTCGAGCTCGCGCTGTCGCGGATTCCTGTCGACCGCGAAACGCGTGTGATCGATCTCGGTACGGGCTCGGGTGCGATCGCGCTCGCGCTCGCGCACGAGCGGCCTCGCGCCGGGGTCCTTGCGGTCGATGCGTCGTCGGAGGCGCTTGCGGTCGCGCGAGACAACGCCCGACGCCTCGGCATCGCCAACGTCGAGTTCGCGCAAGCGGATTGGTATTCGGGGCTGCCCGACTCGTGGCGGGAAGTCGAGTTCGATCTGATCGTCAGCAATCCGCCGTACGTTGCGATGCACGATCCGCACCTGCGTGAAGGCGACGTGCGCTTCGAGCCGACGGCGGCGCTCGTTTCCGGCGTCGACGGATTGACGGCGATCCGGCAAATTGCCGCCGGGGCGCGCGCGCATCTCGCGCCGGGCGGCACCCTCGCCGTCGAGCACGGGTACGATCAGTCGGAGCGCGTTTGCAGGTTGTTCGCGGAAGCGGGCTTCGGAGAGATCGTCACTGCCCGGGACCTCGCAGGCATTCCGCGCGTGGTCGCGGGACGGAGTCTGGCCGGCGCGTGAAGGGGTGCCCGGGTCGCTGTCAGCCCGAAGCTTCGCTCGCTCGCGGCGCCTCGGCGCCGAGCTTCTCCGCCCACGGCAACAGCTTCGGCATGATCGCCGGATAGAGCGCCACGCCTTTCGCGCGCTGCTCGCGCAGCCGGCGGAGTCCCGCCTCTCCGGGATGCCGCACGCGCTCGACACCCGGACGCGGCTTCGACGCGTGGGTGGCGTCGACCATGTGATCCATCTGGCGTTTGAACGCATCGAGCCCGCCGAACGCGCGCGGATCGAGCACCTGGACGAACGCCGTGCCGCCCCAGCCCTCCGGCGGATCGGCGCGACCGAAGCCCGCGAGTCCCGCCGTAAGCGCTTCGACGAGGAGCGTCAGCCCGAATCCCTTGTAGCCGGCATCGAGGCCACCCAGCGGCAGCAGTGCACCCGGTGGAGTCGTCGACAGTGCCGCGGGATCGTCAGTCGCGTTGCCCTGGTTGTCGATCAGCCACGCGCCGGGCAGCTTCTTTCCGGCGTCCCGCTGCTGGAACGCGAAGCCCATGCTGGTGATCGAGCTCGAGATGTCGATCAGGATCGGATCACCCGAAGTCGGCAGGCCCGCAGCGATCGGATTCGGCGTGATGATCGGCGTCATCCCGCCGTGCGCAACCACGGCCTTCACGGTCGGATCCGAGCTCTGGACGATCGCGACGAGGCCGCGCTCGGTCGCGCGCAACAGGTAAACGGCAAGGCACGCGATGTGGTGGGAACGGCGGACGACGACGGTGCCCGTGCCGCTGTCCGCGGCCATCGCTGCGGCGCGGTCGAGCGCACGAAGGGTCAGCCACGGGCCCGGAAGACGCTGCCCATCCCAGGTTTCGCTCGCAGCACGTGAATTGACGACGATCGGCTCGCCGGACTTGGTCATCGCCCCCTTTTCGATCTCGGAGAGATAAGGAGCGAGCAGATGCAGGCCGTGCGTCGTGTGGCCGAGAAGATCGCCGGTGGTCAGGACGTCGGCGACGTCGTGTGCGATGTCGGCGCGAACGCCGGAGCGCTCGAGGAGCGCGGTCGCGAAAGCGATGAGGGCGTCGGCGGAATAGCGCGGGGCATGTATGGAGTGCAAAGAAGGCGCCCCGACGTCCGTTGACCGAGCCTTAGGCGGTCGCAGCAAACGCGTCCGCGGCGAGCGTGATCGTGGCTGAAATATCCCCGGCCGAATGCGCCGCCGACACGAATCCCGCTTCGAACGCCGAGGGCGCGAGATAGACGCCGGCATCGAGCATCGCGTGAAAGAACTTGTTGAAGCGCGCCTTGTCGCAGGCCATCACGGCGTCGTAGGTCTCGGGGACGC
>DATKMY010000086.1:0-92981 GCA_035541655.1 Casimicrobiaceae bacterium
CGTGCCGCCGCAGGGCTGGAGGTCGATCCCCGGGATGCGCAGCAGGCGCACGCGGCCGCTGCCGCGCGGCGGCTGCACGCTCATCGTCTTCACGAGCTCGGGACGCGCATCGAGCTCCTCGTCCGTGATCCACACCGTCTCCGTGTCGACCGCGCGTGCGATGAGCGCGTTGGTCTCGCGCTCGATCCTCGCGGCGTCCAGCAGGCTCATGTCGATGTCGAAGTCGAGCCGCGCCTTCTCGGGCGCGATATTGCCGCCCGTGACCGGCGCCACGACCACGCACGACATCACGTGCAGCGCCGTGTGCAGGCGCATCAGCGCGTAGCGGCGCGGCCAGTCGATTTCGAGCGTCACGGTCTCGCCGGGCGCGGGGCGGGCCGCGCCCGCTGCGGGAACGTGCAGAACGCTGTCGATCGCATCGCCCTTGCGCGTGTCGGCGATGGCGATGCGCTCGCCCGTGGCGCGGACCAGCGTGCCGGTGTCGCCCGCCTGCCCGCCGCCGATCGGGTAGAACACGCTGCGATCGAGCTCGATCCCGCGATCGTGGACGGCAACGACCTTCGCCGTCGCGCGTGTCAGATAGGCGTCGTCCCGAAACAAGATCTCGGTCGTCATCGCATCGCTCCGAAAGTAACGGGCTCGGCTGGCCCGCGCGTCGTGGCACCGATCCAGTCCGCTGTTGCGGAGACGATCGCGGCGCGAACGTCCGCATCGCTGCACGCGGCGCGCGCGGGAGCGTGGAACGAATGGTCGGCCTGCTTGAACAGCGTGAGCGTTGCGCGCGCGCCCAGTCGCGCGACGACGGACTGGAGCAGCGGCAGCTCCGCGAGCTCGTCGCGCGTGCCCTGCAGAAACAGCATCGGAACCCGCACGTTGTCGAGGTGCGCGGCGCGATCGATGGAGGGCTTGCCCGCCGGATGCAGCGGAAATCCGAGGAAGACGAGGCCGCGAACTCCGGGCAGCGGTGCGAGAGCCTGCGCTTGCGAGCTCATGCGCCCGCCGAACGATCTGCCGCCCGCGAAAAGCGGCAGCTCGGGCATTCGGCGGGAGGCTTCGACGACGGCGGCGCGCACCGTCGCGTGCGCGACTGTCGGGGGATCGGTACGCCGCTCGCCGCGCTCCATGTACGGAAATTGGAAGCGCAGCGTCGCCACGCCGTGCGCGCCGAGCTCGGCGGCGACACTCGTCATGAATGCGTGCGTCATTCCGGCCCCGGCGCCATGCGCCATCACATAGCAGGCGCGCGCGTCCGCGGGCAGCAGCAGCAGCGCGGAAACGCGAGCGTGTTCGCCGCATACGATCGTCAACGGCTCCGCGATCGCGCTCATCGCTCGAACTCCGCCGCGTACGCCATCAACGCTCTCGCATACGCGGGTGCGGTCGGCTCGTGCATGAAGTAGACGTCGATCTCGCGCCACGTCGTCGCCTGGAGCCGTTTGGCCCACGCACGCAGCTCGTCGTCCGAATAGTTTTCGAGGCGCAGCCTCACGTAACCCCACGGAGCAGTCTCCACCAGCGGCGGAGGCGCATTGTCCTCGCGCTCGGAGAGGCACAGCGCGGCACCTGCGCGCTTCAGCGCATCGTAGACGTCGTCGACGAACCACGTCTCGTTGCGGAATTCGAACGACGCGCCGTGGTCCTTCGGCAGCAATTGCAGGAAAGCCGCGAGGCGCGGGAGGTCCTTCTTGAAGTTGGGCGGCAGCTGGAAGAGCACGGGACCGCGCTTCGGACCGAGCGCAGCGAGGTTCTGGTACAGCCAGCCGAGCGGTTCGGCGACCGTCTCGCCTTTGAGCCGCGAGATGTGGGTGATACGGCGGGACGCCTTGATCGCAAAGCGAAACGTCGCGGGCGTTGCTGCTGCCCACGCCTCGAGCACCGCCGTCTTCGGAATCCGGTAGAACGTGTTGTTGATCTCGACGGTGGGAAGACGCTCGGCGTACCACCCGAGCATTTCGTCGGGCCTGATCTTCTCGGGATAGAAGTCTCCCTTCCATTCCTTGAACGAGTAGCCGCTCGCGCCCGCCAGAATTCTCGACGCTGTCATTCTCCGCCGTCCGTTCCCGCCTGGTCTTTCTGCGCGCACATACTACTCCGCCGCTGCCGACGACCGCGCCGCAGTCGTTGGGGTTGGGATTAGACTAGAACGATGTCGATGCCCGCATTCGACGTGCTCGGGAGCGCACCATGGCAGCGAAGAGACAGCGGAAGGCGAGAGCGGCAGTGGAACAGACGGCGTGGGAGCAGTTCGCCGCGATGTCGCGGAACGCACTGTCATCCGGCGGGCGCGTTTCGGCGATGGCCGCGCGTGCCAAATCGCGCAAGCGGTCTGCGCGCGGCGTAGCGGGCGCGCAAAGCGCGGCTCGAGCCACCGCGCAGGCGCTGCGGCTTGGCCGAAAGCAGGCGGAGTGGGTCGTTGCCCGGCACGGCGAGCTGCAGCAGCGCCGCGCAAAAGTGGTCGCGGCCAAGGGGCCGGCGCGCGGAGGTCCCGGCGCCGGGGGTGCGTCGGTTGGTAAGCTGAAGGGCGCCAAGAAGCTCGTCGCGAAAGCGGGTGGCGGTGGCGCACCGGGCGGCGGCAGCCGCGGCGTTCTCGTAGCCGAAGGCGATTCGTGGTTCGACTATCCGTTCTACGACGTGCTGAAGAAGCTCGACTACGACTTCGGCTGGGACATCGAGAGCGTTGCGCATCGCGGTGACAGCGTCGAGAGCATGGCCTACGACGGCGGCCAGCTCGCCGACTTCGTCGGTGCGATCCAGCGCGTCGTGCGCCGCGGCGATGTTCCGCACGCGATTCTCATGTCGGGTGGCGGTAACGACGTCGCCGGCGACGGATTCGCGATGCTGCTCAATCATCGCTCATCGCCGGTCTACGGATTCAATCCGTCGGTGCTCGATGGCGTCATCCAGACGCGGATACGCGTCGCGTACACGACGATGCTCTCCGCGGTGACCGCCGCGTGCCAGAGTCTCCTCGGAGCGACGGTGCCCATTCTGTTGCACGGATACGACTATCCGGTCGCCGACGGGCGCGGCTTCCTCGGCGGCTGGGGCCCGCTGCCCGGCCCGTGGCTCGAGCCGGGTTTCCTGCAGAAAGGCTACGACGACCTCGCGGAGCGCGTCGCGATCACCCGCGACCTGATCGACCGGATGTACGCGATGCTCGACGCCGTCGTCGCGCTGCCCGAGTTCGCGCACGTCAAGGTCGTCGATTTGCGCAACGCGCTGTCGACCGATCTGGTCGACGCTCGCTACAAGGCGTGGTGGGGCAACGAGCTGCACCCGACCCAGCAGGGCTTCACCAAGGTGGCCGGACTGTTCGACGTGCAGCTGTAGCGCGCGCACCACGGCGGGGAGGCGGCTCGCCCTTGGGCCGCCGGTCCCCCGGTCGCCCGGAGGTCACGCCTGCGGCTCGCAGTTGATCATCCAGGGGATTGCGAAGCGGTACGCAGCGGGCGTCCGTCGTCACGGTGCGCCGCGTTCGGCCAACGCCGGGCGGCGCGGTGGCTGGCGCCGGACGACGGGCGGATCGTCGGCGAACGCTTCGTCGCCGACCGAGTCGAGCGTCACGCCGAGCCCGTAGAGCATCCCGGTCCAGCGCGCTTCGATTCCGTACGCGAGATCGTGCGGAACGTCGTCGTGCGTGAGCACGAGCCTCGAGCCGCTCGATCGGCGCTCGATCTCTACGACGACAGACGTATGCGCATGCGTCCGGTCGACGAGCTCCAGGCTGAATGCGACGCGGCGATGGGGGACGATCTCGACGTATTTGCCTCGATATTCGGCAGCGCCCTTCGCGCGCCGTTCGACGAAGCGGAAGGCGCCTCCCGCCCGCGCATCGATCTCGACGTGCGCGATCGGCCGCGCTGCCGTTGCGAACAGCCATCGCCGTGCGACCTCGGGCCGTATCCAGGCATTGAACACGCGCTCGGTGCCCGCCTGGAAGCGCGCGCCGACGCGTATCGTGACCGGCGCCCGAAAGGTCGCATCCGATCGTCGGTCGCCGCGCTCGAACACCGATGACTTCATCCGTGAATCCCCGCGCGTCGTCACACCGACAATTGGCGCACGGGGCGCACTTCGACGCTGCCGACACGCGCCGGCGGAATCTTCGCGGCGACCTGGATCGCTTCGTTCAGGTCGGCTGCGTCGATCAGGTAGAAGCCGGCGAGCTGCTCCTTCGTCTCGGCGAACGGCCCGTCGGTCACCGAGACCTTGCCGCTGCGCACGCGCACGGTCGTCGCCGTATGGATGCCCTGCAGCGCCTCGGCGGCGACGAGCCGACCCTTCTCGCGCAGGCTGTCGCCGCAGGCCTGGCACTCGCGGTCGGGGACGGCGGAGAGGTTCTTTTCGTCGAGATAGACGAGGCAGAGGTATCTCATCGGATTGCTCCCGGGAGTCCGAGGCCTGCCTTCCGGCGCTGGTACAGGAACAGCAGCAGCGCGAAGAGGCTTCCTCCGGGCAAGAGAATCTCCAGCATCAGGTACGGGCCCAGCGTTTTCCCGATTCGCCGCAACGTCCGAAGACAATCGATGACTCTTTGCATGTTCCGCTCCGACGCGTTTCAGTGAGGCTTTCACTGATTAGTCGAATCGGCCGATCGCAAATCGACATCGCTTGGGGAACGAAGCGCACGAGGTTCTCGAGCAACGGCTGAAGGCGAAAGGAAGAGGTGGACGGACCGGCGACTAGCTCACGGCGCTCTGCTCGACGACAGGTGTCTGCAGCACGGGCGGGTCGTCGATGACGGCACGCACCTCGACGCAGCCGTTCCGGCACACCGGGACTCCGGCGGCGATGCGCACCGCTTCGTCGCGGTCGCGGGCCTCGATCAGAAAATAGCCGCCGAGCTGCTCCTTCGTTTCGGCGAAAGGCCCGTCGGTGGTCATCACCTTGCCGTTGCGCACCCGAACCGTGACTGCAGTGTTCGCAGGCTGCAGCCGGTTGCACCCCAGATAGTGGCCGTTCTTGCGAAGGCCGTCGTTGAACGCGAAATAAGCGGCGAGCCGCCGTTGCCCTTCGGCCTCCGATATCGGTTCGACGGGGGGCTCAGAACAGACCAGGCAAAGGAATTTCATGGATCCTCCGGGTTGAGTCCAGTGGATAGTCGATCGGCGAACGGCGAAATCGACATCGGCCGGAAAAAATTTTCTCGGGCTCGAGCCGGATGCTCGCAGCGTTCGATCAGTCGGGGAGACCGGTGACCCTTTGCTCGAGAAATCTCCGCTCGGGACCCTGGCGGGCGAGCTCGATGGCGCGCCGGTAGGACGCGCGAGCGTCCGCAGTCTTGCCCAGGCGCCGGCAAAGATCGGCCCGCGCCGCATGGGCGAGGTGATAGTCGCGGAGCTCGCCGCGGGCGAGGATCGCGTCGACGATCGCGAGTCCGGCAGCGGGGCCGTCGCGCATTGCGACAGCGACCGCGCGGTTGAGCTCGATCACCGGCGAGGGGTCTGCACCCAGCAGCGCATCATAGAGGCCGACGATCTCGTCCCAGTCCGTGGCCGCCGCGGTGGGCGCCTCCGCGTGGACGGCGGCGATTGCCGCCTGGAGCGCGTACGGGCCGGCCTGGCGCTGGGCGAGCGCGCGTGTCACCAGCGCCGAGCCTTCGCGAATCTGATCGCGATTCCACAGCGTTCGATCCTGCTCGGCGAGGAGGATGAGCTCGCCCGAGGCGGTTGCCCGCGCGGTGCGCCGCGATTCATGCAGCAGCATCAGCGCGAGCAGGCCGATCGCTTCCGGTTCGGGAAGCAGGTCGACGAGCAGCCGTCCCAGCCGGATCGCCTCGCCCGAAAGGTCGACGCGCGTCAACGACGGTCCCGACGACGCCGAGTAGCCCTCGTTGAACACGAGGTAGATCACGCGCAGAACGCTGTCGAGGCGTTCGGCGAGCTCCTGCGGCTCCGGCACCTGGTACGGGATGCGCGCATCGCGGATCTTGGCCTTCGCCCGGACGATCCTTTGTGCAAGCGTCGGTGCGGCAGTCAGGAAGGCCTGCGCGATTTCCTCCGTCGTGAGGCCGCAGACCTCGCGCAGCGTGAGCGCGACCTGCGCGTCCGGTGCAAGCGCCGGGTGGCAGCAGGTGAAGACGAGGCGCAGCCGATCGTCCTCGATGCTCTCGTCGTTCGCGGGCACCGTCTCGTCGGGGATCGCTTCGACCATCTCGGTCATGTCTTCGACAGAATCGAAACGGGCGCGCCGGCGAATGCCGTCGATCGCCTTGAAGCGGCCCGCCGAGACGAGCCACGCCCGGGGGTTTGCCGGGATGCCCTCGCGCGGCCATTGCTCGAGCGCCGTTCGAAACGCGTCGTGCAGCGCTTCTTCGGCGACGTCGAAGTCGCCGAGCAGGCGGATCAATGTGGCGAATACGCGCCGCGACTCGGTGCGATAGATCGAATCGAGCGCTTGCCGAACGCCCTCGACGGCTTCGCCGCTCACCGGCCGCGTCGCGGCGGGCGCGCCGCGCAGAGACCGGAGGAATACGGCGGCGACGCCGGTCGGCCGGGCCGTTGGACGCGCTGCAACATTGCGTTCATCGAGGCAGAAGATCGCTTGGGTCGAAGGAACGAATCAGTTTAGCGGGTATTGATCGAGCCCGTATGTCCCGGCGTGCAGGGCGAGAGCCGTCGACTCGCGCGCGAAAGGCCAGGGTAGGTGATCGGGTCGAGTTCGTTGTAGGCTATTCGGATACGACGGTCCACCTGCACGAGGAAATCGTCGGGGTGCGGCGCGGACGGATCGAGGACGTCTGGCGGGTCGCCGGACGCGGGAGGATCAAGTGAGCGAAGGAACCACGGCATGAGTCTCGATGGCCATCCACGCGGCGTGCTCGTTCCCGCCGTGACGCCGTTCCACCACGACCTGAGCGTCGACGCCAAGCGCTTCGTCGAACACTGCCGCTGGCTGCTCGCGGAAGGCGCGAGCGGTCTCGCCGTCTTCGGAACGACGAGCGAAGCGAACGCGCTGTCGATCGCCGAACGGACGAACCTGCTCGAGCGCCTGATCGACGGCGGCATCCCGGCGAGCGTGCTGCTTCCGGGCACGGGCTGCTGCGCGCTGCCCGACACGGTTGCGCTGACGAAGCACGCGACGGAGCGCGGATCCTTCGGCGTGTTGATGCTGCCGCCCTTCTACTACAAGGGCGTGAGCGACGAGGGGCTGTACGCGAGCGTCGCCGAGGTCGTGGACCGCGTCGGCGACGCGCGATTGCGCATCTACCTCTATCACATTCCTTCGATGGCGGGCGTCGGATTCTCGCTGGCGCTGATCGAGCGGCTGCTGAAGTCGTACAAGGGCGTCGTGGTGGGAATCAAGGACAGCTCGGGCGATTGGAAATACACGAAGGCGCTGCTCGACGGGTTCCCCGGATTCGAGGTCTTTCCGGGCGCCGAGACCTATCTGCTCGACACGCTGCGTGCGGGCGGGGCGGGTTGCATTTCGGCAACGGCGAACGTCAACGTCGCGGCGATGGACGCGCTGATCCGCGCCTACAAGAGCGCGAGCGCCGAAGGTTTGCAACGCCAGCTCACCGCAATCCGCGCGGCGATCCAGAAATACCCGCTGGTGTCCGCGAACAAGGCGATTCTCGCCCGCATCCACAACGACGAGAGCTGGGACGTCGTGCGCCCGCCGCTCGTCGCGCTGGGTCCCGATCAGCGCACGGCGCTCTTCGCGTCGCTCGACGCCCTCGGATTCAAGAGCAGGCAAACGGTTGCCGCGCAATGACACGAGGTCTGCGCCGCGGCCTCACGCAATACGGGGACTCGCAGTTCTCGCTCTTTCTGCGCAAGGCCTTCATCAAGGCGATGGGGTATTCGGACGACGCGCTCGAGCGTCCGATCGTCGGCATCACCAATACTTACAGCGAATTCAACCCCTGCCATGCGACCGTCCCGCAGCTGATCGCGGCGGTGAAGCGCGGCGTCATGCAGGCGGGCGGGCTGCCGATGGAGTTCCCGACGATCTCGATTCACGAGTCGTTCGCGTACCCGACGAGCATGTACCTGCGCAACCTGATGGCGCTCGACACCGAGGAGATGATCCGTGCGCAGCCTGTAGACGTGGTCGTCGCGATCGGCGGCTGCGACAAGACGATCCCCGCGCAGCTGATGGCGATTGCATCGGCCAACGTTCCGGCGATCGTCGTTCCGACGGGGCCGATGCTCACGCGAACGCATCACGGCGAGCGTCTCGGCGCATGCACCGATTGCCGCCGCTTCTGGGCGAAATACCGCGCGGGCGACATCGACCAGGCGGAGATCGACGCCGTCAACTCGCGCCTCGCACCCACCGCGGGCACCTGCATGGTGATGGGCACGGCGAGCACGATCGCGTGCATGACCGAAGCGATGGGGATGAGCCTGCCCGGCGCCGCGACCATTCCTGCCGTCCATGCCGAGCGGCTGCGCTCGGCGGAGGCGTCCGGCGCGCGTGCCGTCGCCATCGCGCAGTCGGGCCCGAATCCCGAGGCGATCCTCTCGGCGAAGGCGTTCACCAACGCGCTCAGCGTGCTGCACGCGATCGGCGGCTCGACGAACGCGCTGATTCATGTGACCGCAGTTGCTGCGCGGCGCGGTGTACGGATCGATCTCGACGCGTTCGACAAGCTGGGGCGCAGCGTCCCGGTGCTCGTCGATTTGAAGCCCTCCGGGGCGCATTACATGGAGCACCTGCACGACGCGGGTGGCGTCCCCGCGGTGCTGCGCGAACTGCGGCCGTTCCTTCATCTCGATGTGCCGACGGTGGGCGGCACGACGCTCGGCGAGGCGATCGCCGCCTCCGAGGTCGATCCGACGCAGCAGGTGATTCGCTCGCCGGGCAACCCGATCTTTCCGGTGGGCGGCATCGCGGTGCTCAGGGGCAATCTCGCTCCGTCGGGTGCCGTGATCAAGCACTCGTCGGCGACTCCACAACTGCTCAAGCACACGGGGCGTGCTGTCGTCTTCGATTCGCTCGATCAGCTCGCCGAGCGTATCGATGCGCCCGATCTCGACGTCGGCCCCAATGACGTCCTGGTGCTGCGTAACGCCGGACCGCGCGGCGCGCCCGGGATGCCCGAAGCCGGCTACATCCCGATCCCGAAGAAGCTCGCGCAGCAGGGCGTCAAGGACATGGTCCGCATCTCGGATGCGCGGATGAGCGGCACCGCGTTCGGCACCATCGTTCTGCATGTCGCGCCGGAAGCAGCCGCTGGCGGGCCGCTCGCGCTCGTCGAGACCGGCGATTCGATCCGTCTCGATGTCGACGCGCGCGCACTCGAGCTCTGCGTCGCGAACGGCGAGCTCGAGCGCCGTCGCGCGCGCCTGAAGCTCCCTCAACCGGATAGGAGCGCGTCCGGCTATCGGCGCCTCTACCTCGATCACGTGCTGCAGGCGGATGCAGGCTGCGACTTCGACTTCATGGTCGGCGGCAGCCTGCGCGAATCGGCGCCGGTTCCGCTCGCGCGGCGCTGATCCGATGACCCGCGCTCGTCTTCGCTACGGCGTCGCGGTCGCGGCCGCTGCGCTGGCCGCGACCTGCGCCGACGCGCGAGCGGCTGCAGATCCCGTCAAGGTGCTGCGCATCGCTTCGCCGGACATCACGAGCCTCGACCCGCAGCAGGGCACCGATCTCTATTCGACGCGCGTCGCGAGCGACATCTTCGAGGCGCTCTACCAGTTCGACTACTTCGCGATGCCGGCGAAGGTGATCCCGAATACCGCCGATGCGCTCCCCGAGGTGACCGACGGCGGCAAGACATGGACGATGCGGCTCAGGCGGGGGATCTACTTCGCCGACGATCCCGCCTTCAAAGGCAAGCCTCGGGAGCTGGTGGCCGACGATTACGTTTATTCGATCAAGCGTCATCTCGACCCCAATCTGCGCAATGGCGGCAATCCGGCGCTCACCGACCTGATCATCGGCGCGCGCCCCGTCGTCGATGCCGCGCGCAAGCCGGGCGCGAAGATGAACTACGACGTGCCGATCGAGGGCCTGCGCGCGATCGATCGCTATACGCTGCAGATCCGCCTCACCGCGGCCGACTACACGATGCTCGAACGGATGGCCGGGCTCCCGATGATGGCCGTTGCACGGGAAGCGATCGAAGCGGCAGGCGTCGACGTAATGAGTAGGCCGGTAGGCACGGGTCCGTATCGCCTCGCCGAATGGCGGAAGGCATCGAGGGTCGTTCTCGAAGCGAATCCGAAATACCGCACGATCCGTTATCCGGAAAGCCCGGATCCGCGGCACAAGGCGCTCGTCGACGCGATGCGCGGCAAGCCGCTGCCGCAGATCGGCCGCATCGACATCAGTATCATCGAGGAGTCGCAGCCGGAGCTCCTTGCGCTCATGCAGGCCGACCTCGATCTGATGCTTCTCGCGGGCGACGATGCGAGCCGCGTGATGCAGGACGGGAAGCTCAAGCCCGAGCTTGTGAAGAAGGGGATCCAGCACGTGCGCTTCATCGCGCCGTCGGTGACGTTTACGTACTTCAACATGGAGGACCCCGTTGTCGGCGGCTACTCGAACGCGCAGGTGGCACTGCGCCGCGCGATCGCGATGGGCTTCGATATCGACAATTTCATCAAGGTGCTGTTCGCCGGCAACGCGCTGCCCGCGAACCAACTGCTGCCTCCGGGCGTCAGCGGTCACGATTCGGCGTTGCCGCCGAAATCCCTCTATGACCCGGCGGCGGCGCGGGCGCTCCTCGACCGCTTCGGCTTCAAGGACGTCGACGGCGACGGCTATCGCGAGACGCCCGACGGCAAGCCGCTCACGCTCGTGCGCGGCACGCTTCCCGAATCCTGGTACCGCGACGCCGACACGCTGTGGAAGAAGAACATGGATGCGATCGGCATTCGGATGCAGATCAACCAGCAGACTTTCGCCGAGCTGCTGAACCAGATGCGCGCCGGCAAGCTGCAGATGTTCAATCTCGGCTACCGTTCGCTCGAGCCCTCGGGCTACCAGATCCTGCAGACGCTATGGAGCAGGGAGCAGCGCGACGTCAACCCGTCCGGATTCAAGCGCCCCGATTACGATGCGGCCTACGAAGCGTTCCTCCGGACGCCCGCCGGCCCCGAACGCACCGCACTGGCACGCAAGATGTCCGAGATCTCGCAGGCGTGGGTGCCGATGATCCTGCACACCTACGGCGTTGGCAACGTCATTTACTATCCGTGGCTCGTCGGCTACTGGCCGTCGCAGTTCGGCGGGTCGTGGAAGTACGCCGACATCGACGTCGCGCGCAGGAAGGCCGCCACAGGCGCGAAATAGCCCACGATCAGCGTCCGTCCGCGCCGCCTGCCGTGGCGCGATGTGCGTCATCCGCGCCCGCCGCCCTTCCGTGCAGTGCGGCAACGCGCCGAATCGCGAATACGGCATCCGGGGGAAGCAGGCGCTCGACGCTCCGCTTCCACGCGCGCGAGCGCTCGTCGAGGTGGAGAAAGCCGTCGCCGTCGGCGTCGATGATGCCGGCGTCGATCAGGTTGTCGACGTAGGTGCCGAACGTCGAGCGCTCGTAGAAGTCGGGCGGCGCGAACTCGAACAGCATCGACAGCCGCTGCGTGAACATCTGCATCAGCTCCTCGAGACGCGGACGCTGCAGGCGCCCGGAGCCGAACTGCATCAACAATGCGATCGTCAGGTAGTTGCGCCGCAGCAGATGTCGCAGCGAGCGGGCGAGGAGCTCGAGGCCGGCCTGCTCGGTGCTGTATCGCTCCGCGGCGCGCAGCCCCGCATGAGCGCTGCGGCGCGCGAGCCCGAGCTCGACGAGGATCTCGACGATGCGCTTCGACGCCTCAGCCGCCTCCTCGGCCGAGTGGCGAAGCATCAGCTCGGCACGCAGGAACGGCTGTGCAGCTTCGACGAACTCGGCGATCCCTTCGATCGTCGTCTCGCGGGTGCCGGTGAGCAGGCTCGCGACGAGCGCTGGCAGCGCGTAAGCGTGCAGAACGTTGTTGCGCAGATAGTTGAGGGCCGCGACCTCGCCGTCGGGTACCTTGACGATGTCCCCGAGCGGATGGGCGACGCGAACGGCGAACCCCAGCTTGATCGCTTCGGAGATGACCGCGGACGGCTCGGCGGCGACGCTCACCGTGTCCACGGCGTACCGGCAACCGGACTCGATCGCGCCGAGCCAGCCGATCTGCTGCAGGAGCGCGTGCTCGTCGAGCGCATGGCGCGGAGACGCTGCGATCGCCATCGCGAAGGTGCTGATGGGGTTGATCACCACTGCGGCGTTGATGCGCCGCGCCATCTCGCCGGCGAGTGCGGGCGTGAGCCGTCGTGCGGCATCGCGGCGCTCGTCGCCGCGCAGCGCGTGCCAGCCGGGCGCTTCGCGATCGAGGAACGAGTCGAGGTCGAGCGGCGTACCGAAGTTCACGTGAACGCTGCCGTACTCGCGCTTGAGATGTCGCGCGACGCCGACGAGCTCGCCCAGTGATTCGCCGCGCTTGGGCTGCCCCTCGAGCTCCGCGGTGAGCGTGCGCCCCTCGAGCAGCTTCTCGTAGCTGAAGTACACGGGCACGAGCAGCAGCGGACGCGGATGCTCGCGCATGAAACTTTCGACGGTCATGCCGAGCATGCCGCTCTTCGGCGAGAGGGTGCGGCCGCTGCGGCTGCGGCCGCCCTCCACGAAGTACGCGATCGGGAAGCCCTTCGCGAGCATCGCGTGCAGGTATTCGCGAAACACGGCCGCGTAGAGCGGCTCGCCCTTGAAGCTGCGGCGCATGAAGAAGGCGCCGCCGCGCCTGAGGATCGGGCCGACGAGAGGAATGTCGAGATTCTCGCCCGCGGCGATGTGCGGCGGGGCGAGGCCCAGCGCGTTGACGAAGTACGAGAGCAACAGGTAGTCGACGTGGCTGCGATGGTTGGGCAGGTAGACGAGCCCCTTGCCCGGCGCCGTCGCGGCGAGTTCCGCGCCGTGATGAACGACGACCTCGTCGTAGATGCGATTCCAGAGCTGCTTCAACACGAGCTCGCCCGCGCGCACGACGGGGTAGCTGAAGTCCGAGGCGATCTCCCACGCGAACCTGCGGGCCTGGTTGCGCGCATCGTCGATGCCGATCCCGAGGCGCTGTGCTTCGTCGACGATCGCCTCCTGCAACGCGGCCGACGCGATCATCGCTTCGATCAGGTTGTAGCGATGCGAAAGATCGGGGCCGATCGCGGCCTCGCGGATCCGCCGGAAATGGAGCCGCAGGAAGCGGTTCACCTTCCTGGCTGCGCTTGCGGGGTCGGGCGCGCCCCGGACGACCCGTGACAGCGAGATGTTCGCGTTGAAGCTGACCCGCGTCTGCCGCCCGTTCACGAGGATGATCAGCAGTTGCCGCAGCGGCCCGACGCTGGCCCATGCGTCGGCGAACAGCGCTTCGATCAGCGAATCCTGCTGACCGGGCGCGCGTCCCCAGAGCACGGTCACCGGCACGAGCTGAACGTCGAGCGCCGGGTCCTGTCGCAGCGTTGCGCACATCTGCGCGAGGGTCGCCGACGGCGCCGCCGTCCGCGAACTCAACGGATTGCGGTTTAGGATCACCGAGAATACCTTGCGATCGACGCCTGCGAATGCCGGGTGCAGCGGTGCGAGCGGCGAAGGAAGCCCTCGGCGCGCGGTTTCCTCGGCGAGGACGAGCAGGCTCGACAGATGCCGGTCCTCGAGAACATAGCAAACGGGCCTCCTCGCGTCGATGCCAAGCGCATCGATACGATCAGGGCTGACCTGCGTGCGGATGACGAGATAAAGCAGGCGCCGCAACAGCGCTACGAGGAGTCGTCCGGGATGGAATTCCATGCGTCGGAAATCGGTGCGGATCTCGTACGTGAACGCCGTCGGCGTCGACGAAGGTCAGGCTGCCTGCACCTTTGCGATCCAGTCGTCGATCACACGCTCGAGAACCACGAGCGGCAGCGAGCCATGGATCAGCACCTCATTGTGGAATTGCGCGAGGTCGAATTTCGGACCCAGCGCCGCCTTTGCCTTCCCGCGCAGGGCGAGCATCTTCTCCATTCCAACCTCGTAGGCGAGCGCCTGGCCGGGGTTGACGAAATAGCGCTCGACCTCTGCGGTCGCGAATGCTTCGTCCTTGCCTGTCTTGTTCGTCATGTACGCGATCGACGGTTCCCGCGTCCAACGCTTGTAGTGGATCCCGGTATCGACAACGAGCCGCACGGCGCGCAGCATCTCCCACCGCAAGCGCCCGACGCTGTCGAGCGCGTCGCGCTCGAGACCGAGCTCGAATGCGAGCTGCTCCGCATAGAGCGCCCAGCCTTCGCTGTACGCGTCGAAGCCGATGACCTTGCGAAAGAACGGCACGCCATGCAGTTCCTGGGCAATCGAGATCTGGAAATGATGCCCGGGGATGCCTTCGTGGAATGCGTAGTTGCGCATCTCGAACTTCGGCATTGCGCTTGTGTCGCGCAGGTTCGCGTAGAAGATCCCCGGTCTCGAGCCGTCGATCGACCCCGGCGAATAGTACGCGACAGCCGTGCCGCTCTGGGCAAACTCCGGCACCGCGCGCACTTCGACTCCGAGCTTCGGCCGCACTTCGAACGCGCGGCCAAGCCCTCGGTTGGCTTCGTCCAGAATCGACTGGAGCTGGTCGAGCATCGCCTTGCGCCCGGCGGGCGTGTTGGGGAAGAGCTGGGCCCGATCACGGGAAAGCGCGGCGAGTCTTTGCCCGACGCTGCCTTCCGCCATGCCCTGCGCGCGCAAGAGTGCATCGACCGCGGCACCGATTCTCGTCACCTCGGCGATGCCGAACTCGTGGAGCGCGGCGGGCGTGAGGTCGGTCGTCGTGGCTCGGCGCGCGCACCATGCATAGTACTGATCGCCGTCCGGCAGGATCCAAGCACCGTCGTTGCGCTGCGCGAGCGGACGCAATGCAATGAAGTAATCGATCAGCTTTCGGTACGCCGGGTAGACGCTCGTGCCGATCGCAGCCTCGGCCCGGGCGAGAAGCCGCGCGCGCGTGGCGGAATCGGCTCTTTCGGCAGGAATTGCGTCGATCCGCGCCTTCAGGTTCGCGAACATCGGGTTCTCGCGCGTCGGCGGCGTCACGAAGGCTTCCATCTGCGCAATGACCGCGTCGACGACGAAGCGCGGCGGAATCATCCCTCGGCTCTGACGCAGCTTCAGGCTCTCGAGCAGTTGGTCGAACTGCCGGGAGAATGCGACGAGGCGCTTCACGTAGTCGTCGGCCTCGTCGACGGTGTCCACCTGGTGCGCCTGGATCATGAAATCCGGAAGTGCGGTTTGCGTGCCGTCGAGCTGGTTGACCGGAAACGCATGCAACCGGTAGCGGTCGCCGTCGACACGGACGCGCAGGTAATAGTCGAGCACGTCGTACGATAGTTTGCCCTCGCGGTCGAGGGCATTGCGATCGTAGCGGTGCAGCATTGCGAGGGCCGATTTGAAGCGTTCGGCCTCGGCGCGGTCGTGCTCGGGC
The DNA here is from genome assembly GCA_035541655.1 of Casimicrobiaceae bacterium. Taxonomy (GTDB): domain Bacteria; phylum Pseudomonadota; class Gammaproteobacteria; order Burkholderiales; family Casimicrobiaceae; genus CAIWHR01. Next base: position 15,417 of record DATKMY010000086.1, read on the forward strand.
GACGCGTCGTCGAGCTTGTCGCCGTAGAAGGCGAGCCACGGCGGGAGAGGGCGCAGCTCGGACAGCAACTCCGGCCGATCGAGCGCGAAGCGCGCGAATGCCGACGCATCGAAGGCATCGATCGTGCTCGGCTTGAAGTACCAGACGTTCACGAAGAGTGCCCCGGCCGCGACGGCCACGGAGACGACGACGCCAGCACAGATCTTCGCGAATCGCTTCATCCGAACCTCGGGCAAGGAGTGTGCCGCGATCTTACCGTCGGGACGGTGGACGTGGCGGTCGAGCGCAGAGCAGGCAATGGGTTGAGCCGGGGCGGCGCCAACGCTTCATCGCGGCTGCGGTGCGTTCGCGGCGGGAATCCTTCGTTTCGTCGCTTGCGCCTTGAGCGCGGGTTGGCGGGCCGCCTAGGATGCGGTCATCGCTCGACGACGGAGGATGCGGGACCAGCAAGCAAGTGCGAATCCGGAATGCCCGCTGGCCGCATCCAACGACAGCTACACCCGCAACCCGACGAGGAGCAATACGATGAACCGCTACGAAATCATGGTGCCCCGGAAGACCCTCATCCTTGCCGCCTTTGCCATGACCGTGCTCAGTCTCGGTGCGTCGATCGCTCCAGCCCAGCTGGAAGGAAAGGCTGTCGCGACTTCGCCGGTTGCGCAGCGCGTAACCGACGGCGCGGCGGCAACCGAGGTCGCGATCATCCCGGCGCGGATCGAGGTGGTCGCCACCCGCGAGCCGCGGACGGTGTTCGGCTCTGTCCGGCAGTTCTTCGGCCGGAAGGATCAGGCCGGCTGAACGGTTGACTGCGGTCTCCCCGCAGTCGCCGGATCCCCGAGATCGGCGGTTGCTTTTCCGGGCCGGGCGCTCGCAGCGCCCGGCCCGTTCGTTTGCAGCGACAGCGTCTCTCGCCTCGGCCAGCTTATTGCGCCGGTGCGGGCGCCGGCGTGGCGAGGGGCTGGCTTTTGTCGACGACGTAGATGCTGAGCGCGCGCGCGGGCGTGGCTCCCGAATTGCGGGCGCTGTGGACGGTTCCCCTGGGGATGACGATCGCCTCGCCGGCTGACACCTTCCGCGGTGGTTGCCCGGCCACGAGGAGCTCGGCCTGACCTTCGAGCACGTAGGCGATTTCGTCACCGGGGTGCGTGTGCCATTCCCCGGTCACGCCCGGGCCGACTTCGAGGCGCGCAACGACTGCTTCGTATCCGGGGAACGACACGTCGCCTCTCTGGACGATCGCCCGGCTGAATCCGGGGTTTTGCGCGACGAGCGTCCCGGCGAAAGTGCCGAGTGCGGCAGCCGCAACGACTGCGATAAAACCCTTGGAAGCTGTCATCGCTGTCTCCTTCGCCGATGCGCGGGCGTCGCCCGTCAGATGCACGTCCCGCGGTGTCGGCACGACTCGCACTGGGCGGAGCGGCCCGCTAGCTTGCTTCGCCGTCGATCGCTCGCGCCATCTGCCACGCGGTGTCGGCGACGAGACGCGCGCGACTCCCCTGTTCGACGGCGTTGGCGCTCGACGCGTTGCCCTGCAGCGCGCGAGCGAGCACGCCGTGCAGGATCGCCGCGATCCGGAACATGTTGAAGATGAGATATATCTCCCAGTGCGGGATCGATGCGCGGCCCGTCCGTCGGCAATACTGCGCGATGTATTCCTCTTCGGTCGGAATGCCGAGCTCGACGAGGTCGAATCCCTTGAGCCCGCGAAACTGCTGCGGCGTCAATCGCCACGCCATCACGTGATACGCGAAATCGGACAACGGATGGCCTAGCGTCGAGAGCTCCCAGTCGAGCACCGCAAGGACACGCGGTTCCGTCGCGTGGAATATCACGTTGTCGATCCGGTAGTCGCCGTGGACGACTGCTGTTTCGTCCCCCGCCGGGACGCGCTTCGGCAGCCATTCGATCAGCCGATCCATCGCCGGGATGCGCTCGCCGCCTGCAGCCTGGTATTGCCGCGACCAGCGCGCGACCTGGCGCTCGACGTAATTCCCCGGCTTGCCGTAGTCGGCGAGGCCGACGCCGCCCACGTCGACACGATGCAACGCGGCGACGACACGATTCAACTCGTCGTAATGCGCTGCGCGCTCGGCGCGCGTCATTCCAGGGAGCACCGGATCCCACAGCACGCGGCCCTCGACGTATTCCATCACGTAGAACGCCGTGCCGATCACCGACGGGTCTTCGCAAAGCGCGTACATTCTCGGCACCGGCACGCCGGTGCCCGCGAGCGCCGTCATCACGCGGAATTCGCGCTCGATGGCGTGCGCCGAAGGCAGCAGCGGCCCCGGCGGCTTGCGTCGCAGCACGTAGCGCCGATCGCCGGCCGTGATTCGGTACGTCGGGTTCGACTGTCCGCCGTGGAACTGCTCGACTTTGATCTCGCCTGCGCTCGGTGCGACGTGTTTGCGCAGATACGCTCCGAGCGCCTCGGCGTCGATCGCGTGAACGGGCGCGACGAGCGTTGCGCCGGGGTTGGCTGCGGACAATCCGATTCTCCCGGACTTAGACGACCGAGCAGCCGCCGTCGACGACGAGCGCGTGGCCGGTGATGTGCCGCGAGGCTTCGGAGGCGAGGAAGACGACGCTGCCCTTGAGGTCCTCGTCGCCGCCAAGCCGCGCGAGCGGAGACATTGCGATCACGTCGCGGCCGATGCGCTCGAGCGTCACCTTCGTCATCTTCGACGGAAAAAATCCGGGGCAAATCGCATTGACGTTGATGTTATGGCAGCCCCACTCGGCTGCGAGCGCGCGCGTCATCGCGATAAGCGCGCCCTTGCTGGTGTTGTACCCGATCGTCCGCATCGTCCATTCGGGCGGATTGCCGAGGAATCCCGCGACCGATGCGATGTTGACGATCTTTCCGGACTTTCGGGGGATCATCGAGCGTTTCGCGACTTCGCGCAGCAGGAAAAACGCCGCGTCGAGGTTCAGGTCGAGCACCTTGCGCCACGCTTCGGTCGGATAGTCTTCGGCGGGCGCCGCCCAGTTGGTGCCCGCGTTGTTGACGACGACGTCGATCTGCTCCCAGCGTTGAAGAACCGCGTCGACCGCGCTTGCGATCGACGCATCGGCGGAAAGATCCCCGGCGACCGTCAGGCATTCGACGCCCTCCGCTTCGAGCCGGCGACGCGCCGCGTCGAGCTCGTCCTGCTTGCGCGCCGTGAGCGCGATGCGCGCGCCCATCTCTCCCAGCGCAGCGGCCATCTGGAGTCCGATTCCGCGAGACCCCCCAGTGACGAGCGCCACCCTGCCGGAGAGATCGAGGAGCTGTCTGACGCCCATTCGCTTTCGACGGTGCGATCGCGCGTTGTCAGAGCACTTCGAAGAGGCCCGCGGCGCCCATGCCACCGCCTACGCACATCGTGACGACGACGTAGCGAACGCCGCGGCGCTTGCCTTCGATCAGTGCGTGACCGACGAGACGTGATCCTGTCATTCCGTACGGGTGGCCGATCGCGATGGCTCCGCCGTCGACGTTGAATTTCTCCGGATCGATGCGCAGCCAGTCGCGGCAGTAGAGCGCCTGGCACGCGAACGCCTCGTTCAGCTCCCACAATCCGATGTCGCCGACTGCGAGGCCGTGCTGCGAGAGAAGTCTGGGCACTGCGTAGATCGGGCCGATGCCCATCTCCTCGGGCGCGTTGCCGACGACCGCCATGCCGCGGTAGACGCCCAGCGGAGCGATGCCGCGGCGCTCCGCGAGCTTCGCCTCCATCAGCACGCACGCCGATGCGCCGTCGGAGAGCTGGCTCGCGTTGCCGGCGGTCACCGTGCCACCTTCGACTACCGGCGCGAGCGCGGCGAGAGAGGCGAGCGTCGTGTCCGGACGGTTTCCCTCGTCCTTCGCGAGCATGACGTCGCGGTGCGACACGGCCTTCGTCTCCTTGTCGACGATCGCCATCGTTGCCGCGATGGGAACGACCTCGGCGTCGAGCCGGCCTTCGGCCTGCGCGCGCGCGGTCCGTTGCTGCGAGGTAAGGGCATACGCATCCTGAGATTCGCGGCTGATCGCGTATTTGCGCGCGACGAACTCGGCGGTCTGCAACATCGGCATGTAGGCGTGCTGCGCGTGCGTCGTCACGTTCGGGTCGCGCTCCGCGCCGACCCATTCGAGATAGCGGGCCTGCAGCGCCGAAATGTTGTCCTGACCGCCGGCGACGACGACGTCCATGCCGTCGATCGCGATCTGCTTCGCGGCGGCGGCGATCGCGGTGAGGCCGCTCGCACACTGGCGGTCGATCGTCTGCGCGCCGGACGTGACGGGAATTCCGGCTGCGATCGCCGCGTTGCGCGCGATGTTCATACCGGCGGTGCCGGCGTTCAGGACCGAGCCGATGACGACGTCCTCGATCTCGCTGCCGTCGACGCCGGCGCGCTCGACCGCGTGCCGGATCGCATGAGCGAGGAGAGTGGGCGACTTGATGTTGTTGAGCGCACCGCGGAATGCGCGTCCGATCGGCGTGCGCGCCGTCGACACGACGACAGCTTCCCTCATCGCGGGCCTCCCTTGACATTGCGCTTGCGCGGCCCAGCGGGCGTGGCCGCTGCCCTCGGCGCGCGAAACGCGAGCGCCATCTCGAACGCGGCGCGGGTGAACTTCAGGACTTCGACAAAATCCTCGTCGGAGAGCCGCCGTGCGGCGTCGCTCGCGCGGTAGAGATTCGCGAACTCGCGCTCGCGCCCGGCCTGCAGCGCGAGGCGGCCGATGCCGAGCGCTTCGAGCGTCTTCCAGACGTCGGGGTTGTAGGAGCGCGTGAAGCGCATGACGAAGGAGATCGGGTCGTTGCGTCCGAGCACTGACGCGAGGCGCAGGATGATCTCGAAGGGCAGCGCGATCTTGCCGTTCTCGACGAGCTCGAGCAGCGCGGGATCCTTGAGATCGATCGCGCTGCCCACTTCGTTGACGCTCATGCCGGCCGCCTCGCGCATCTGCTTGAGCACGGCGCCCGCCTTCTCGAGCTTTCGCCGCTGCTCAGCCTTCGGCAGCATCATCCGGGCCGCGCCCAGCGTCACGTCGGCGGCCGCGCCGGCGATGCCGAGCACCGAATCGGTCCACGAACGCACCTGCTGCGCGACGTCGACCAGCGTGGATCCCATGCCTGTCGGCGCTGCAGGCTCTCTCTTCCCGGGTTTGCGGACCGAGGGCATACGTTGCGTCTCCATTGACAGGGCGCGCTCCCATCGCGCGCGGCCGTCAACAATTCGAACGGCACAGGCGGGCGCGTAGTGTATCGTCGCCGTTGTCCCGGCGTCCACCGCGACCGAAAACCGATGCTTCCAGAGACCGCGGCGGCAGAAACGACGAGCACGACCCCCGGCCAGCGTACGCCGCCGGACGCGATGCGCGCGGCATTCGACCGCATGCGCGCGGCGTCGCGGCGCGACGGCTATCCACCACACGCGGTTCGCATGGACCGTCTCGCGCGCCTTGCGAAGATGACGAGGCGGCATGCGCAGGACATCATCGACGCGATCTCCGCGGACTTCGGGAGCCGCTCGGCTCACGAGACGCTGATTGCAGACCTCCTGGCCGTCGACGAGGCGATTCGGCACGCGAAGCGCCATCTGCGAGGGTGGATGAGTGCGAAGCGCGTTCCCACCGGGATCAAGTACCGGCCCGGCTACAATCGTCTCATCCCGCAGCCGCTCGGCGTGGTGGGCATCGTCGCGCCCTGGAACTATCCCTATCAGCTCGCGATGCTTCCCGCTGTTGCCGCGCTGGCGGCGGGCAACCGCGTGATGATCAAGCCCTCCGAAGTCACGCCGCACACCGCCGAGCTGATGGCCCGCATCGTCGGCGAGACGTTCGACGCCAACGAGGTCGCCGTGTTTCCCGGCGACGCCGCGACGGGCGGGGCGTTCGTCGAACTGCCGTTCGATCACTTGTTCTTCACCGGCTCGGCAGGGGTCGGGCGGATGGTCGCGCAGGCCGCGGCCAAGAACCTGACACCGGTCACCCTCGAGCTCGGCGGCAAGTCGCCGCTGATCGTGGATGCCGACGCCGATTTCGCGAAGATCATGCCGATGGTTGCGATCGGCAAGCTCTTCAACGCCGGCCAGACGTGCATCGCGCCGGACTATGCGCTCGTCCCGCACGCACGCGTCGACGAATTCGCGGAGGAGATGCAGCGCGCGGTGGCGAAGCTCTACCCGACGCTCGCCGGCAACCGTGACTATTCGAGCATCGTGAACGATCGGCACTACGCGCGCCTCTCGGCGCTCGTCGAGGACGCGCGAGCGACCGGCGCCAGAGTCGTCGCGATCAATCCGGCGCGCGAGAGTCTCGATCCGGCGGCGCGCAAGATTGCGCCGACGCTGCTGCTCGGCGCCAGCGAGCAAGCGGCGGTCATGCACGAGGAAATCTTCGGTCCGCTCTTTCCCGTCGTCGGCTACGACGGGATCGACGCCGCGATCCGCTACGTGAACGAGCGCCCGCGTCCGCTCGCGCTCTATTGGTTCGGCGACGGCGAAGCGAATCGCGATCGCGTGCTGCGGGGCACGCTTGCCGGCGGCGTTACGATCAACGGCTGCCTCACGCATTTCGCGCAGGAAGCGCAGCCCTTTGGCGGCGTCGGCGAGAGCGGCTACGGCGCCTATCACGGCGAATACGGCTTTCGCACGTTCAGCAAGGAAAAGCCCGTCTACTATCAGAGCCGCGTCGGGTTGATGCCCATGCTGCTTCCGCCGTACGGACGAAGGCTCGACGCAGTCCTCGCCTGGTTCAAGCAGGGCGGCCGGTGATGAACTTCGACTACTCGCCGAAAGTGCGCGAGCTCCAGGCACGGCTCGCCCAGTTCATGGACGCGCACGTCCATCCGAACGAAGGGCGCTACCGCGACGAGGTCGCCGCCAACCGAGTCCGTGGCAATCCGTGGGTTCCGACAGCGCTCGTCGAAGAGCTCAAGGCGAAGGCGCGCCGCCAGGGGCTATGGAACCTGTTCCTTCCCGATTCGGCCCGCGGGGCCGGCTTGACGAACCTCGAGTACGCTCCGCTCGCCGAGATCATGGGCCGCGTCACCTGGGCGCCGGAAGTGTTCAACTGCAACGCGCCCGACACCGGCAACATGGAGACGATCGAGCGCTACGGTTCCGACGAGCAGAAGCGGCAATGGCTCGAGCCGCTCCTCGAGGGAACGATTCGCTCTGCGTTCCTGATGACGGAGCCGGCCGTCGCATCGTCGGATGCCACCAACATCGAGGCGAGCATCGCCAGGTCGGGCGACGAGTACGTGATCAACGGCCGCAAGTGGTGGTCGTCGGGCGCGGGGGACCCGCGCTGCGCGCTCTATATCGTGATGGGCAAGACCGATCCCGGCGCGCCGGCGCATCGTCAGCAATCGATGCTGCTCGTGCCCGCGGCCGCAGCCGGAATCCGCGTCGTACGGCCGCTCGGCGTCCTCGGCTTCGACGACGCGCCGCACGGACACATGGAGATCGAGCTCGTCGACGTTCGCGTGCCGGCGTCGAGCGTGCTCAAAGGCGAAGGATGCGGCTTCGAGATCGCGCAGGGGCGCCTCGGACCCGGGCGCATCCACCACTGCATGCGCTTGATCGGGCTCGCCGAGCGCGCGCTGGGGATGATGGTGCGGCGCCTCGCGTCACGCGTGGCGTTCGGGGCCGAGATCGCGCGGCAGACCGTCTGGCAGGAACGTATCGCGGAGTCGCGCTGCATGATCGAGCAGGCGCGGCTCCTCGTGCTGAAGAGCGCATGGCTGATGGACACGGTCGGCAACAAAGCCGCACGCAAGGAGATCGCGATGATCAAGGTCGTCGCGCCGAACGTCGCATGCAAGGTGATCGACTGGGCGATTCAGGCGTACGGGGCGGCGGGCGTCGACGACGATTTCCTCGCGGGCGCATACGCGAGCGCGCGGAGCCTGCGGCTCGCCGACGGTCCCGACGAAGTCCATCGCAACGCGGTCGCCAAGATGGAGCTCCGCGAAGCCAATGCGCCGCGCTGACGAAGCGTTCGACTATGTGATCGTCGGCGCCGGTTCCGCGGGCTGTGCGCTCGCCGCGAGGCTTACCGAGGATCCGAACGTGACGGTCTGCCTGCTGGAGGCCGGCAAGCGCGATTCGAATCCGCTGATCCGCATTCCGCTGGGCCTTGCGGCGCTCGTGCCGCGGCCCCTCTGCAACTGGGCGTTCAGGACGGTGCCGCAGCCCGGGCTCCTGGGTCGCCGCGGCTACCAGCCGCGCGGCAAGACGCTCGGCGGCAGCAGCGCGATCAACGCGATGGTCTACATTCGCGGTCACCGCCGCGACTACGACGAATGGGCGGCGCTCGGGAATGCCGGGTGGTCGTACGCGGAGGTGCTCCCGTATTTCCGCCGCTCCGAGAACAACGAGCGGCTCGCCGATCGCTACCATGGGCAGGGCGGCCCGCTCAACGTCGCGGATCCGCGATCGCCGAGCGCGTTCATGGAGATCTGGCTCGCAGCTGCCGAAGCGCGAGGCGTCGCCCGCAACGCGGATTTCAACGGCGCCGAGCAGGAGGGGGTCGGGTACTACCAGGTGACGCAGAAGAACGGCGAGCGCTGCAGCGCCGCGGCGGCTTTCCTGACGCCCAATCTCGGGCGCGCGAACCTTGCGGTTCGAACCCGGGCGCGCGCCACCCGCATCGCGTTCGACGGCACGCGCGCGATCGGCGTCGAGTACCGGCGCGGCGGCAGGTCGCAGGTCGTGGCGGCGCGGCGCGAAGTGATCCTCTCCGCGGGAGCGTTCCAATCGCCGCAGCTCCTTCTGCTCTCAGGGATCGGCGACGCTGCGACGCTGCGCGCGATGGGCATCGCGCCCGTGCTGCACGTGCCCGGCGTCGGCCGCAATCTGCGCGATCACGTCGACTTCGTGATCGCGTACCGATCGCGGCGCAAGGATCTGATCGGATTCATGCCCGGCGATCTCGTCAACGCACTGCAGAGCGCGATTCGTTACCGGCGCGAGCGGCGCGGTATCTTCACTTCGAACATCGCCGAGGGCGGCGCCTTCGTCAGATCGCTGCCGGGCCTGGATATTCCCGACCTACAGCTCCACTTCTGTATCGGGATCCTCGAAAGCCACGGCCGCAAGCTCCACGCGCATCGCGGCTTCTCGAGTCACGTTTGCGCACTGCGGCCCAGAAGCGCCGGCCGCGTGACGCTGCAGAGCGCAGATCCGCTCGCGCCGCCCTCGATCGATCCCGCGTATTATGCGGACCCGGATGATCTCGAGACCATGGTGCGCGGGTTCAAGATATCGCGGGAGATCATGGAGTCACCGCTGCTCGCTCCCTATCGTGGCCAGGACCTGTTCACGGCCGGCGTGCACACCGACGCCGAGATCCGCGACGTTCTGCGGCGACGCTCCGACACGATCTACCACCCGGTCGGCACGTGTCGCATGGGGGCCGACGATGCGGCCGTTGTCGATCCGCAGCTGCGCGTGCGCGGAATCGCCGGGTTGCGGGTCGTCGACGCCTCGGTGATGCCGACGTTGATCGGCGGCAACACGAACGCCCCGACGATCATGATCGGCGAGAAGGCAAGCGATATGATCCGGGGCAAGCCTCCACTCGCGCCGGTGCGCGAGAACGTCGAGGACAATCCGCGCGCCGAGGCGATTTCCGTGGAGCCGCGATGAGAGCGTTGCGCTGTCACGCCTTCGGGCCGGTCGGGCATCTCGCGCTGGAGGAAATCGCGTCGCCGACGCCAGGGCCGCACCAGGCCGTCGTGTCCGTCAAAGCGGCAGCGGTAAACTTCCCCGATACCCTGATCGTTCAGGGCAAGTACCAGATCAAGCCCGAGCTTCCGTTCACGCCGGGTGGCGAATACGCGGGCGTCGTGAAGGACGTCGGCGAAATGGTCACTCACGTTAAGCCGGGCGACGCGGTTTTCGGGGTCGGCGTCACCGGCGGATTCGCCGAAGAGGCTTTGATCGACGCGGCGAACCTTCATCCGCTTCCCGCCGGAGCGGACTTCGCCGTCGCTGCCGCGCTCACGATGGCGTACGGGACGACGATCCACGCGCTCAAGGATCGCGGGAAGCTCGTGGCGGGCGAGACGCTGCTCGTGCTCGGGGCGGGAGGCGGCGTCGGACTCGCGGCCCTGGAGATCGGCAAGCTGATGGGAGCAACGGTGATCGCGGCCGCATCCACCGACGCGAAGCTCGACATCTGCCACGACCGCGGCGCCGACGACGTGATCAACTACGACCGCGAGGATCTGAAGGAACGCGTGCGCGTGCTGACCGACGGACGCGGCGCCGACGTGATCTACGATCCGGTTGGCGGAGGCTACACGGCAGCAGCGTCGCGCAGCGTCGCCTGGAACGGCCGCTACCTCGTGATCGGCTTTGCTGCGGGCGAGATCCCGCAGATCCCGCTCAACCTTCCGCTGCTCAAGGGCTATTCGATCGTCGGCGTGTACTGGGGCGCTTTCGCCCAGCGCGAGCCCGCCGCGAACGCGGCGAACATGAAGCAGCTCACCGACTGGATCGCCGCCGGGAAGCTCGCGCCGCTCGTCTCCGCGCGCTACCCGCTCGAGCAGGCCGTCGACGCGCTTTTCGCGATGATGCGTCGCGAAGTCGCCGGCAAGGTCGTGATCGTTCCGTAGACCTCAGGACATCGCCGAGTACCCGCCGTCCACCGGAATCGCCGTCCCCGTCAGAAAATCGGAGGCGGCGCTCGCGAGGAACACCGCAATTCCGCAGAGGTCGTCGCTGCAGCCCCAGCGGCCGGCGGGGGTTCGAGCAAGCACGCGCTCCTCGAGACCCGCGACGTCCTTGCGCGCGCGCCGGGTGAGGTCGGTGTCGATCCATCCGGGCAGCACTGCGTTGACCTGGATGTTGTCCTTCGCCCACGCGACCGCAAGCGACTTCGTGAGCTGCACGACGCCGCCCTTGCTCGCGCCATAGACCGGAGCGAAGGACGCACCGAAGATCGACAGTATCGAGCCCACGTTGACGATCTTGCCACCGCCGGCGCGCTTCATCTCCGGGTAGGCGGCGCGCGCGCAGAGGAATGCGCTCGTAAGGTTGATGTCGATGACCTTGCGCCATTCGTCGAGCGCGAGCTCGTCGGCCGGCTTGCGGATGTTGATGCCGGCGTTGTTCACCAGGATGTCCAGCCGGCCGAACTCCGCGGCCGTTTCGCGGACCATCGCCTCGACCGAACGCTCGTCGGCGACATCGACATCGACGGCGACCGCCTCGGTACCGAGCGAGCGGAGCTCACGGACCGCCGTTCTGGATTTCTCCTTGTTGCGCGCGGCAACCGCGACGCATGCGCCGGCGCCGGCGAGACCCCGGGCCATGCCCAGCCCGATCCCGCCGTTGCCGCCGGTGACGATCGCGACCTTGCCTCGCAGGGCGAAGAGCGTCGCGCCGGAAGGCACGGAGCTAGTCCTTGCCCTGATTGACAGCGATCGGCGAGAGCTTGTTTGCGGACAGTCCGTACTTCGCCGCGATCTGATCGTACGTGCCGTTCTTCTGCAGGCGCTCGAGCGCGCCCTTGACCGCGTCGCGCAGCTGCGGCTCGGTCTTGGGCGTCGGGATCCCCATCAGCGATTCGGTGAAGGGGACGCCGAGTGCCACGTAGGTGTTGGGCTCGAGCTTCTGGTTGTAGGAGATCGTTTCGCTGCCCTGGACGCCGCCGTCGAGGCGACCGGACTTGAGCTGCGTACGTGCGTCGATCGACCCCTCGGTTCCGACGACCGTGATCGCCGGCTTCCCCTTGGCGACGCAGTTCTCCTTGCTCCAGTCCTCGATCTGTGCGGGCCAATTCGTGCTGCGGCTCGCGCCGACCTTCTTGCCGCAGAGGTCCGCGGGCGTCTTGATCGTCGCGGCGTTCGCCTGCGACGTGTAGAACTGCGCCCCGCTCTTCAGGTAGTCGACGAAGTCGACCTGCTCGCGTCGTCCGGGTAGATCGCTCATCCCCGCCATCACGATGTCGACGCGCCCGGTCACGAGCGAGCTGATCATCTGCGCGAAAGCCGTCTCCTGCCACTCGATCTTGAGCCCGAGCTCCTTGGCGATCGCTTCGCCCAGCTCGATGTCGAAGCCCATCAGCTGGTTGGTGGCGGGATCCTTGTACGCGATCGGAGCGTAGTTGGGCTGCGTGGCGGCGACGAGCTTGCCGGCCTTCTTGATCCGGTCGGGCACGTCCTGCGCGGCGGCACCGGCGGCGAGCGCGGCGGCGAGCAGCGCGACGGTGGTTTGCAGGATTGTCTTCATTGGCATCTCCCCTCGGTTTGCACTCGGATTTCGAAAGGCCGTCAGGATAGCACCGCGGCGATGAACTCGCGGGTACGAGGATGCTCGGGATCGACGAGCACCTGTTGCGGCGAGCCGTATTCGACGATGGCACCGTGATCCATGAACGCGACGCGGTTCGCGACCTCGCGGGCAAAGCCGAGCTCGTGGGTGACGACGATCATCGTCATTCCGGAACGCGCGAGATCGCGCATCACCTGCAGCACCTCGCCGACGAGCTCGGGATCGAGTGCCGAGGTCGGCTCGTCGAACAGCATCAGCTTCGGCTTCATTGCGAGCGCGCGGGCGATGGCGATGCGCTGCTGCTGCCCGCCGGAAAGGTCGGCGGGATACGAATTGCGCTTGGTGGCGAGTCCGACCCGATCGAGAAGCAGGAGTGCTTCGTCGACCGCTTCGCCGCGTGGCCGGCGCTGGACGGTGACCGGCCCCTCGATGATGTTCTCCACCGCGGTGAGATGCGCGAAGAGGTTGAAGCGCTGAAACACCATCCCGCTCGCAAGCCGCTGGCGCGCGATCTCGCGATCGGAGAGCTCGACGAGGACGTTGCCCTTCTGCCGATATCCGCATAGCTCGCCGTCCACCCAGATCGCGCCCTCGTCGGCACGCTCGAGCTGGTTGATGCAGCGGAGGAACGTGCTCTTGCCGGAACCGGACGGTCCGACGATGCACAGCACCTCGCCCTTGTCGATCGCGAGCGAAACGCCGGAAAGCGCCTTGAACGTACCGAAGCGCTTTACCACGTCGGCGGCGATGACCATCCTGTTCATGCGGGCGTCTTCATGCTGCGCGCGGCTCCTCGACGTCCTTTGCGGCGCGCTTGCCGCGCTGTCCGCGCGCAAAGTGTCGCTCGAGGAAATACTGGCCGATCGACAGCACCGACACGACGACGAGGTACCAGATCGCGGCGACGATGAGGAGCTCCATCACGCGCGCGTTGGCGTAGTAGATCGTCTGCGCCGCTCGCAGGATCTCCGAATACTGGATCACGCTCGCCACTGACGTGAGCTTCACCATGCTGATCACTTCGTTGCCGACCGGCGGAATGATGACGCGCATCGCCTGCGGCAGCACGATCCGGTGCAGGAGCGTGAGGCGCGTCATCCCGATCGCCTTGGCGGCTTCGGTCTGGCCGGCGTCGACCGAAAGGATGCCGGCGCGGACGACCTCGGCGGTGTAGGCGCCCTGGTTGATGCCGAGTCCGAGCAACGTCGCGACGAACGGCGAGATCACGTCGACGGTGCGCACTGCGAAGACCCCCGGAATGCCGAGCGTCGGGAAGATCAGGGCGAGGTTGAACCAGAGCAGCAGTTGCAGCAGCAGCGGCGTGCCGCGAAAGAACCAGATGTAGAACTGCGCGACTCCGAAGAGGACCGGGTTGGGCGACATCGCCATCACGGCGAACAGAACGCCGAGCGCGATGCCGAGCACCATCGCGCAGACCGTCATGACGATCGTGTTGACGAGGCCGGTGAGGATCGCCTGCGCGGTGAAGAACTGGCCGACGACTGCCCACGCGATCTGCCCGCGCGCGAACGCGTTGATCAGGAACCCGAACGCTACGAGGATCAGGATTGCCGCGACCCAGCGCCCGTAGAAGACGCGACGCACGAGCCTCAAATGCGCGATCGAATAGGCGTCGACGGATTCGATCCGGGTGACGGACGACGGGTTCATCGCGAGCTCGCGCTACGGGCCGCGCGGGCCCTTGTAGGAGCCTGCCCAGCGGCGCTGCGCGTCGAGCTTCGCCGTGAGGCGGTCGAGCTGCTCGCGGACGCGAACGGGTGCCGTTCCGCCGTAGCCGGCCCGGGCGGCGACGGCCGCTTCGGGCGTCAGGCTGGCCTTGAGCTCCGGCGTCAGCCGGTGATCGACGGCAGTGAGCTCGGCGTCGCCGATCTCGGCGAGTCCGACGCCGAGCTCCTCGCAGCGCTTGACGAGTGCGCCGGTGATCTCGTGCGCCGCAGCGAACGGCACGCCGCGCTTGGCAAGCCAGTCCGCGACTTCGGTTGCCAGCGTGAATCCGGCAACGGACTGCCGCGCGAGCTCCCGCGTCTGCGGACGCATCGTCCGCAGGAGGCCCGCCATCGCCGGCAGCACGATGACAAGCGGGTCGATCGCCTCGAACGCGGCGTGCTTGTCCTCGGCGAGATCGCGGTTGTACGAGAAAGGCAGCGCCTTCAAGGCGACCAGCATCGTCGCGAGCGAGCCGATGAGCCGCGATGAGCGCCCGCGCGTGAGCTCGGCGATGTCGGGGTTTTTCTTCTGCGGCATGATCGAGCTTCCGGTCGTGAACGCGTCGTCGAGCTCGACGAGCGCGAACTGCCGCGACGACCAGAGCACGATCTCCTCGGCGAGCCGCGACAGGTCGACGCCGAGCATCGCGGTCACGAACAGGAACTCCGCGACATGATCGCGCCCCCCGACGGCGTCGATCGAGTTTTCGCACGGCGCGTCGTACCCCAGCTCCGCGGCGGAGAGCTCGGGCCGCAAGGCGATCGCCGAGCCCGCGAGCGCCGCGGCGCCGAGCGGCGAGCGCGCTGCACGTCGGTCCCAGTCGATCATCCGGTCGGCGTCGCGTGCGAAAGCCTGCGCGTGCGCGAGCAGCAGGTGGGCGAAGACGATCGGCTGCGCCGGCTGCAGGTGCGTGAATCCGGGTGCGAGCGTCTCGATGTGCCGCGACGCCTGCTCAATCAGCGCGTCCTGCAGGCCGATCAGCGCGGCAACGATGTCCCGCGCGACGGAACGCAGATACAGCCGCAGATTGTTGGCCGCCTGGTCGTTGCGCGAACGCCCGGCTCGGAGCTTGCCGCCGAGCGGCCCCAGCCGCTCGACCAGCACGCGCTCGAGGAACGTATGCACGTCTTCGTCGCCGGCTGCGGGGATCAGGGTGCCGGCGCTGACCTCGCGCCGCATCGCATCGAGCGCCGCGACGATCTCCGCGCATTCCGCGTCCGTCAGCAGGCCCGCGCGCTCGAGCTCCCGCGCATGCGCCTGCGACGACACGAGGTCGTAGAATGCGAGGCGATAGTGGCTGGGCGGCGAGCTCGACAGGCGCATGAGCGCCGGATCGGGCGGCGAGCGGAAGCGCGCGCCCCAGAGCTTCGTGTCGCTCATCGGTGCGCCGCGCCCGCGATGCGCTTTGCGCGCTTCGGATTCGCGGCGACCAGGCAGAGCTCGGTGAAGAGCATCTGCGCGCCGACGTGCGCGGTGTTGGTCGTCGCGTCGTATTGCGGCGCCACCTCGACGACGTCGCCGCCGATCACGTCGACGCCCGCAAGACCGCGCAGGATCGCGAGCGCTTCGCGCGGCGTGAGTCCTCCGACTTCCGGCGTGCCGGTGCCGGGAGCGAAGGCGGGATCGATTCCGTCGACGTCGAAGCTGATGTACGTCGGACCGTCGCCGACGACCGCACGCGCCTTGGCGACGACAGCCTCGACGCCCATGTCGGCGACGTCCTCGGCGTGGAGCACCGTCATCCCCGATTCGTACGAGAACTCCCAAAGGTACTCGGCGCCGCCGCGTATCCCGATCTGGATCGAGCGCTCGGGATCGAGCACGCCGGAAAGCACCGCCTGACGGAACGGCCCGCCATGATGGAACTTGGACCCTTCGTACTCGCCAGCCGAATCGCAGTGCGCGTCGATGTGAACCATGCCGACCGGACGGTCGCGCCCGAGCGCCTTGAGGATCGGGCAGGTGATCGAATGATCGCCGCCGACCGCGAGCGGAACAACGTTCGCCGCGTAGATCCCGTCGAAGAACGATTCGATGTCGGCGATGCACCGATCGAGCGAGAAGCGGCTCGTCATCGGCACGTCGCCGACGTCGGCGGCTCGGAGCACGCCCATCGGCGCGATCTTCAGCGCGTGCTCGTAGGGGCCGATCCGCTCGACGGCGCGCACTGCGCGCGGGCCGAGGCGAGCGCCCGCGCGATTGGTGACGCCGAGATCCATCGGAACGCCGACGAGGGCAACGTCGATGTCACCGAATGCCCGCATCGGTGCGCTGCCGCTCAGGTCCGGAACGAGCATCGGCGCCGAAAGAAAGGTCGCAACGCCGGCGAAGGGCCACTTGCGCTTCTCCGGATCGATGAAGACCTGCGAGGCCACTGCGGCGAACTGCGGATCGAAGATGTCGCCGCCCTTGGCGTTGGCGTACTTGCGCCGCAAGGCAGCGAGTTTGTCCTGATCCATTCGAGGGATGTGGTGAAGGCGCGCGGAAGCGTCGCTGACATGCGCTCCCCGCGCCGTGGCGATCGTTCCGCCGTCAGATAGTATGCACTGCGGGCACGCGGGTCAATGCGATGCCGAGCGTGCCGTCGCCGCTGTTCCTGCACCTGAACCGATGGCTGCACGGGCGCGCCGCTCCTGCAGCGCTCCTTCTGGTCATCGCCATCATGCTCACGCTGCTGACGCCGTTCGTCATCGTCGGGTCGACGATCGCGGAGAACGCCGACCGCGTCAGCGACTTCTTCCGCGCAGCCATCGAGAACGGACGGCCCGAGCCCCCGCCGGGGTCGCGCTCAGGGCGCCGGATGGATCGCGCGAGGCGGCGCCTCGCCGACGAGCTCGGCGCGATAGGGCGCCAGCGCGGCCACCATCTGCGCGAATATCTTCGGTGTGGCGGCGATCACCTGTCCGCCGTGCAGAAAATCGCCTTCGCCGGTGAGGTCACCGATAAGGCCGCCCGCTTCCTGGATCAAGACGCTTCCGGCCGCGACATCCCAGGGATTGAGGCCCACTTCCCAGAATCCGTCGTAGAAGCCGGCAGCCACGTACGCGAGGTCGAGTGCCGCGGCCCCGGGCCGGCGTAGCCCCGCGGTGTGCTCGATCATCGTCTTCATCATCCGCAGGTAGGTGTCGAGGTAGCGGCCGTCGCGAAACGGGAATCCGGTGCCGATGAGGCATTCGCGCAGGTGCTGGCGCTTGGAGACGCGAATGCGGCGATCGTTGAGGAACGCGCCGCGCCCCCGCGTCGCGGTGAAGAGGTCGTTGCGGATCGGATCGTAAACGACACCCTGCGTGATCTGCCCGCGCTGCGCGAGCGCGATCGACACGCAGTACTGCGGGAATCCGTGCAGGAAATTCGTCGTTCCGTCGAGCGGATCGATGATCCAGACGTTCTCCGCGTCGGCGTTCGCGCCCCGGGCGGTTCCTTCCTCTGCTAGAATCGCGTGGTCCGGAAAGCTCCCGAGCAGCACTTCGACGATTGCGCGCTCGGCTTCGCGGTCGACTTCGCTCACGAAGTCCTTCGGCCCTTTCGACGTGACGGTGAGCAGGTCGAGCTCGCGGGCGCCGCGATTGATGATGTTGCCGGCGCGGCGCGCTGCCTTCACCGCGATCGTGAGCATCGGATGCATGGTGGGGACTGCGACTTCGTTTCTTGCCCGGATACCGGCGGGCGACGCACAAGAAGCTAGGCAGCCATTGTAACCGCTGGCGCCCGCGCCCGTCGCGAGAGACCTCTCGTAGCATCGATGCCGGCACACCTCGACGCGCTCGCCGCCGTGCGGATCGTGCTGGTCGCGACGAGCCATCCCGCTAACATCGGCGCCGCGGCGCGCGCGATTCACACGATGGGCATCGGCCGGCTCGTTCTCGTCGGCCCACGGCGCTTTCCCGATCCCGAAGCCCTCGCGCTCGCCTCGGGGGCGACCCCCGTGCTCGAAGCTGCGCGGGTGGTCGCGACACTCGCCGAGGCGCTCTCCGGCTGCGTGCTGACCATCGGTCTGTCCGCGCGGCCGCGCGAGTTCGCAGGGCGTGTCCTCGCGCTGCGGGAGGCCGCGGCGGAAGCGATTGCGCACTGCGAGCACGGTGCGGTCGCGCTCGTGTTCGGCACCGAGATGTCGGGCCTTTCGAACGACGAGCTCGCGCGCTGCAACGTCGTCGCCACGATTCCGGCGAATCCCGACTACGCATCGCTCAATCTCGCGGCGGCGGTGCAGGTCGCCGCCTACGAATTGCGCCTAGCCGCGGGCGACGCGAGCGTGTGGCGCGCGCCGCGATTCGAACCGGCATCGTTCGACGAGATCGAGGCGCTCTACGCGCACGCCACGCGAACGCTCGCCGACATGCGGTTCCTCTCTCCGCAGATGCCGCGCCGGCTGCTGCCGCGGCTGCGGCGTCTCTTCGCGCGCGCCGCGCTCGAAAAGGAGGAGGTCAATATCCTGCGCGGAATCCTCGCGCGGATCGATCAGATCCTCGAGCGCCGATGAAGCGCACGCTCGTGTCCGATCGGGCCCCGGACTCCGCGCGGCCCGCTCCGGCGGGGTCCGCGCATCTTTGCGCAAATTGCGGCGCGAATGCGCCCGATCGCTACTGCCCCGAGTGCGGTCAGGACACGCGCGAGCGCTTGCCGACGTTCGTCCAATTCATGCGCGAAGCGACCGGTCGGTATCTCGCGTTCGACGGCAAGCTCTGGAAGACACTGATACCGCTGCTGTTCCGCCCCGGATTTCTCACGCGTGCGTACCTCGCCGGCAAGCGCAAGCGCTTCATCGGCCCGGCGCGGCTCTTCCTCATCTCGAGCCTCGCCCTGTTCGCGGCGCTGCGCTTCACCGCGGAGTCGATTTCCATCGTATCGCTTTCTCCCTCGGTCAAAGTCGAATCGGGTGAATCGGCGAAAGCTGCGAAGGCGGCCGCAAAGGCCGGCGCGAAGGAACTCCAGGACGAAGGGATCCTCATCGACGAGGACCTCAACCTCAGCGTCAGCGACCTGAGCGAATCGGCGGGTGGCCCGCTCAAGACGCGAATCGATCGCTTCAACCGGCTCCCGCGCGAGCAGAAGGTCGAGCAGATCATCGCCGGCATAACGCGCTACGGACCCTACGCGATGTTCGTGTTGCTGCCGGCCTTCGCCGTGCTGCTGAAGGTCGCCTACCTCGGACGAAGCTCTCGCTATCCCGGGCGCCCGCGCCTTTACGGCGAGCATCTGGTGTTCGCCGCGCACAATCATTCCTTCCTCTTCGCGGTCGGGATCCTGCTCTTTGCCGTCCCCATCACCGTCGTCCGGCAGATCCTCGCCGTCTGGATTCTCGTCTACCTCGCGTGGTCGACGCGCACGGTCTACGGCGGCTCCTGGTTCGGAGTCGCGGTTCGCGGCTTTGCGCTCGCCGTCGCCTACTTCGCCTTCTTCGTGACCGCCAACGTCGGGCTCCTCGCGGCCGCGATCCTGCTGCGTTGAATCCGCCGTGCCCAAAAGTTGAGTACCTCACTCGGAGATGCGAAAATGCGCGCATGCTCGAACGACTTCGTGAAGACATTGCCGTTGTCTTCGATCGCGATCCCGCCGCCCGAACGAAGTGGGAGGTGGTCACTTGCTATCCGGGGTTCCATGCGCTCGTCTGGCACCGTGCGGTGCCGAACCGCCTCTGGCGCGCGGGGTTTCGTTGGCTCGCACGCTGGCTCGCGCACTGGGGCCGCTGGCTGACCGGGATCGAGATCCATCCGGGCGCCAGCATCGGGCGACGCGTATTCATCGACCACGGCATGGGCGTGGTGATCGGCGAGACCGCGGAGATCGGCGACGACTGCACGCTCTATCACGGGGTTACGCTCGGCGGAACCTCGTGGCACGCCGGCAAGCGCCATCCGACGCTCGGCAAGAGCGTCGTCATTGGCGCCGGGGCGAAAATACTCGGCCCGATCCTCGTCGGCGATGGCGCGAAGATCGGCTCGAATGCGGTGGTCGTCCGCGATGTGCCGCCGGGCGCGACCGCCGTGGGGATCCCGGCCCGCATCCTCGTCGACCACGAGGCGAGGCGCCGCGAGAATCAGGCGGCGAAGCTGGGCTTCTCCGCCTACGCGATAGCAGCGGACATGAACGACCCGATGGTGCAGGCGATCCATCGGCTGATCGACCATGCGGCAGCGACCGACGCGCAGCTCCAGGGACTGATCGACGAGCTTCGGAGGAGCGGCGTCGAATGCGGCGACGCAAAGGCCGTCGCCCAAGGCTTCGATCCGCAGAAGCTCAACGAGATGCTCGACTGACCCGCGCAGACTGCGGGCGAGCGCAGGGGCGCAGCTACGCGCGCGGCTTCACGCGCCGCGCACACTCGGCCGCGCGCTCGCGCGCTTCCGAGACGTTCGCGGCGGTCGCGAGCGCGACACCCATCCGCCGCTTCTTGTACGCCTCGGGCTTGCCGAAGAGGCGCAGGTCGGACTCGGGCACCGACAACGCGTCGGCGATGTTGTCGTAGCGGATTCCGCGGCCGTCGACGCCGCCGTAGATGACGGCCGAGGCGCCCGGCGCACGCAGGCGCACGTCGACGGGCAGCCCGAGGATCGCACGCGCGTGAAGCTCGAACTCGCTCTGCACTTGCGTCGCCATCGTAACCATTCCGGTGTCGTGAGGACGAGGACTCACCTCCGAGAACCACACGCTGTCGCCTTTGACGAAGAGCTCGACGCCGAACACGCCGCGGCCGCCGAGCTCGCTCGTCACCCGCAGCGCAATGCGCCGCGCCGCGGCCAGCGCCGCGTCCGACATCGGCTGCGGCTGCCACGATCCGACGTAGTCGCCGTTCACCTGCCGGTGCCCGACGGGCTCGCAGAAGTAGGTCTGGACGTGGCCGTTCACGTCGTTCGCGCGAACGGTGAGTAGCGTTATCTCGTAGTCGAAGTCGATGAAGCCTTCGACGATGACGCGGCCGCCGCGGACTCGCGCCGTGCTCTCCGCGTACTGCCACGCTGCGGCAACCTCCCCCTTGGAGCGCACGACCGACTGCCCCTTGCCCGACGACGACATCACCGGCTTGACGACGCACGGGTAGCCGATGCCGGGCGTCGTCTCGATCGCTTCCTCGAGCGCTTCGGCGCTGTCGGCGAAGCGGTAGACGGAGGTCGGCAGACCGAGCTCTTCGGCGGCGAGCCGGCGGATCCCCTCGCGATTCATCGTGAGGCCCACGGCGCGCGCCGTCGGAACGACATGCGCGACGCCGTCGCGCTCGACGTCAGCCAGCGCGTCGGTTGCGATCGCTTCGATCTCGGGAACGACGAGCTGCGGTCGCTCCTGCTCGATCAGGCGGCGGACGGCCGCGGCGTCGGTCATCGCGATGACGTGCGCGCGATGCGCGACCTGGTGGCCGGGGGCGTTCGCGTAGCGGTCGACGGCGATGGCCTCCACGCCCAGCCGCTGCAACGCGATGATCACTTCCTTCCCGAGCTCGCCGCTGCCGAGCAGCATCACCTTGGTCGAGGTGGCCGAGAACGGAGTTCCGATGTGCGTGGCGATGTGCTTGTGTCCGTCGGGCATGGGGCGCTGCAAACGGGGTGGGACACACCGATTCTACGCGCTTGCGCCAGCCTTATTGCGGTGCACAACAAATAATTCGATTCGACATTAAAATGTTGTTTTACAGCAACTAAACGGATCTGGCCCTGCGGTAACTCGCGAGCCCGCTCCGCCAAATCGAGGCCCCGGCCTGCTAAGCGCCGTAGCGGGCGCTCACCGCGACCGCTTTGGGCCCCGAGTCCGATCGCCCCGCGTAAGCGCCGCGCTGTAGGTCGGGTGCGCCGAAGGCCGGGCCGCCGCCGCCGGGATCTCGTCGGCGAGCGTGAAATCGATCTTCGTCGCCTCGAGATCGACGCGCGCGACCATGACGCGAACACGCCCCGCAAGCTGGAAAACGCGGCCGCCGCGTTCGCCTGTGAGCGAATGTCGCGCGGGCTCGAAGTGGAAATAATCGCGGCCGAGCTCCGTCACGTGGACGAGTCCGTCGATATTGAGCGCATCGAGCGTCACGAAAATGCCGAAGCTGGTCACGCCGCTGATCGTTCCGTCGAACGTCTCGCCGACGCGGTCCTGCATGAAATAGCACTTGAGCCAGTTCTCGACTTCGCGCGTCGCGTCGTCGGCGCGGCGCTCGGTCAGCGAGCAATGGACGCCGAGCTCGGTCCACGACATCCCCGACGGCCTGTATTCGCGATTCGCGAGCGTCGCCTTGATCGAGCGATGGACGAGCAGATCCGGATAGCGCCGAATCGGCGACGTGAAGTGCGCGTACGCGTCGTACGAGAGACCGAAGTGACCGACGTTGTCGGGTCGGTAGCGAGCTTGCTGCAGCGATCGCAGCAGCACCGTCTGCAGTAGCGCGAAGTCCGGACGATCCTTGATCTCGAGCAGCAGGCGCGCATAGTCGGACGCCGTCGGATCGTCGCCGCCCCCCAGTGAAAGCGCCGAGCTCGAGAGGAAGTCGCGCAGCGAGGCGAGCTTCTCGGGCGTCGGGCCCTCGTGGACCCGGTAGAGCGTCGGGTGCTTGCGCTCGCCGAGAAACAGGGCGGTGCAGACGTTCGCGGCGAGCATGCACTCTTCGATCAGCCGGTGCGCATCGTTGCGCACGAGCGGAACGATCCGCACGATCTTTCCCGAGACATCGAACTCGAGCTCCATCTCGACGCTGTCGAAGTCGATCGCACCGCGGGATTCGCGTGCCCGCTTCAACGCGTGGAACAACGCGTAGAGATCCGCGAGATGCCGTTGCAGAGACTTCGCTTCGCGCGGCGCGCTCTTCGGATCCGAAAGGCAGCTCCAGACCTGCGTATAGGTGAGCCGCGCGCGCGAGTGCATCACCGCGGGATAGAACTTGTAGCCGCGAATGAGGCCGTCGGCGGCGATGTGCATTTCGCAAACCACGCAGAGGCGATCGACTTTCGGCTTGAGCGAGCAGAGCTCGTTCGAGAGCGCCTCGGGCAGCATCGGGATCACGCGACGCGGGAAGTAGACCGACGTCCCGCGCTCGCGCGCGTCGCGATCGAGCGCGTCGCCGTCCTTCACGTAGTGCGAGACATCGGCGATCGCGACGAGGAGCCGGAAACCGAGGCCGTCGACCCGCTCGCAGTAAACGGCGTCGTCAAAGTCCTTCGCCGTCTCGCCGTCGATCGTGACCAGCGGCAGCGACGTGATGTCGACGCGGCCCGCGCGATCGCGATCGGTGACTTCCTTGGGCAGCCTCGCCGCCTGCTTGCGCGCGCCGAGCGAGAACTCGTGAGGGAGATCGTGCTTGCGCAGCGCGATCTCGATCTCGATCCCGGGATCGGTGTAGCCGCCAAGCACTTCGACGACGCGGGCGATCGCCTCGCGCTGCGGCGAGGGCTGCTCGACGATCTCGGCGACGACGACGTCGCCGGCCTCCGCGCCGCCGCGCTCGTCCTCGGGGACGAGCAGGTCCTGGCTGATCCTCCGGTTCTCGGCGACGACGAAGCTGATCCCGCGCTCCTCGTGCAGCCGGCCGACCACGGTGCGGTTCGCGCGCGCGAGCACGTCGACGATCTCGCCCTCGGGACGGCCGCGCCGGTCGCTGCCAGTGCGGCGCACCGTCGCGCGGTCGCCGTGGAGCACCTTGTGCATCTCGCTCGGCCGGAGGAAGACATCCGCGCTGCCGTCGTCGGGAACGAGGAACCCGAAACCGTCGGGATGTCCTTGCACAGTGCCGGCGATCAAGTCGAGCTTCGCGACGACGCAAAGCTCGCCTTTGCGGTTCGTCAGCAGCTGTCCGTCGCGCCGCATCGCGTCGACACGGTCGAAGAACGCGTCGCGCGCGCGCTTGTCGACCGCCAAGGTCCGAGCGAGCTCGGACGGCGGCAGCGGCACGCCGGAATGCTCGAGCGCGGCGAGTATCGCCTCGCGCGATGGCAACAGTGCAGGATCGATGCTGCGGCTTCGGTGCGCTCCGGGCGCGCTCGGGAGCGCGGCACCGAGCGCGCCGCGGCGCTGTGTCGAGCGCGTCCGCGTGCGCTCGAGTTGCCGGCCTTCAGGCGCTGACGCGTTCGTCACGGAACTACCGCGCGAACGTGAAGCGGGCTTCTTCGCCGTCGCCGACGGCGACTTTCGCGATTTGGAGAGGGTCTTCTTTTTTGACAAGTAATTGCTCGAAAAGTAAAATTCCGCGCTGCAGTGACCCCGTCGCCCAGGTGGCGGAATTGGTAGACGCACTAGGTTCAGGTCCTAGCGGTGGCGACACTGTGGGGGTTCGAGTCCCTTCCTGGGCACCAATTCAGTATCCAACGAAGTCCGAAGAAATCCAAATGCACTGCGTGAGCCCGCGACTCCTGCGGGCTCGTTTTTTGGGTGCCTTCCCGCGCGCCTCGCGCCTGACGGCTGCGTTGCGGCGCGAGGTCCAATCAGGTACGGTTCGCCATCCGCAGGAAGCGAGGCCGAGCGCTCCATGCCGCAGAGTATCCAGGACTTCGACGACGATCCGCGCAACGACGGGATCCGCATATACGTGAACGGCGCCCTCAAGCTCCGCGCCGAGGCCGTCGTGTCGGTTTTCGACAGCGGATTCGTTCTCGGCGACGGCGTGTGGGAAGGCCTGCGGGTGCACCGCGGCCACCCGGCGTTCCTGGATCAGCACCTCGACCGGCTGTACGAAGGCGCGAAGGCGATCGCGCTCGACATCGGCCTCGATCGCCCGCATCTCACGCGCGCGATCTACGACACGCTCGCTGCCAACGGAATGACCGACGGCGTGCACATCCGGTTGATGGTCACGCGCGGCGTCAAGCGCTCGCCGTACCAGGATCCGCGCGCGACGATCGGGGCCGCGACGATCGTGATCGTCCCGGAACACAAGACGCCGAAACCCGAGACTCTTGCCCGCGGCCTCAGGCTGTTCACCGTGCACGTTCGCCGCGGCTACCCCGACGTCCAGGATCCGAAGCTCAATTCGCACAGCAAGCTGAATTGCATCACCGCGTGCATCCAGGCCACCGTCGCCGGCGCCGACGAAGCGCTGATGCTCGATCCGCACGGGTTCGTCGCGACCTGCAATTCGACGCACTTCTTCATTGTCCGCAAGGGCGAGGTGTGGACATCCACGGGCGACTACTGCCTCGGCGGCATCACGCGCGGAAACGTGCTGCGCCTCTGCCGCGACGCCGGGATCGTCGCACGCGAGCGCAACTTCAGCCTGACCGACGTCTACGGCGCGGACGAGGCGTTCGTCACCGGCACGTTCGCCGGCGTGGCGCCGGTGCGCTCCGTCGACGGGCGTGAGATCTCGCATGGTCGCGGTCCGACGGTCGAGCGCCTTCAGCGTCTTTATCTCGATCTCGTCGAGCGTGACGTCGCGGCCCGCGCGAACAGCCGCTGATGAACGCGCCGCTGCGCATCGCGATGTGGAGCGGGCCGCGCAACATCTCGACGGCGATGATGCGCGCCTGGGAGAACCGCGGCGACTGCGCGGTGATCGACGAGCCGCTCTACGCGGCATTTCTCGCCGCGTCGGGGATCGATCACCCGGGCCGCGAGGAAGTGATCGCCGCAGGCGAAACCGACATCCGCAAAGTCATCGCGTCGGTGCTCGGGGCGGTTCCGGGCGGCCAGCCCGTCTGGTATCAGAAGCACATGGCACACCACCTGTTGCCGGCGACGCCGCGCGAGTGGATCCCCGGGCTCACGAACCTGCTGCTGATCCGCGACCCGAACGAGGTCGTCGCGTCGTACATCAGGAGTCGCGCGAGCGTCACGCCGGAAGACATCGGACTGGCCCAGCAGGCAGACCTGTACGACGCCATCGCGGCGGCGACCGGCAGGGCGCCGCCGGTCATCGACGCCGGCGATTTCCTGCGCGCGCCCGAAGCCTACCTGCGCGCGATGTGCGCGATCCTCGGAATCGAGTTCACGCCGCGCATGCTCGCGTGGCCGCCGGGTCGCCGCGCGAGCGACGGTATCTGGGCGAAGTACTGGTATGCCGCCGTCGAAGCGTCGACCGGGTTCGAGCCCTGGCGTCCCAGGGAAGTCAAGCTCGATGGCGCGGCCGCGCGTGTCGTCGAGGCTTGTCTGCCGCATTACCTGCGGCTGCACGCGGTGCGCATGGTCGTCTAGCGCGGTCGAGTAGGCCATTTCGCCGCGGACGCGTGCCTCATCATCATCGCGCAGTGAACGCCCCAGCACGGCCGCATGCCCCATCGGGAGTCCGCCATGAACCTGTCCGCGGGGCCGCCGCGTCCTCAATGGCGCAGGCGCGCGGCGAGCTCGCCGGGGCGCAGCGTGTCGTAGATCTCGAACGGCTGGTGGATCCACGGGCTGTCGGGGAGATACTCGACGTAGAAGTCGGGCTCGAACATCGAGCACGCTTTCCACCACAGCACGGCGCTCTTGCACGAGCGTATCACCGGCCAGCGCTCCGGCAGCGCTTTGACGACTGCGGCGAGCGTGTGCCCGGAATCCACCATGTCGTCGACGAGCAGCACGCGATCGCCGAGCCGCGGCGAAGTCATCGTCATGTGCTCGGCGATCACGAGCTCGCCGCGGAGAGTTCCGCCTGCGGCCGCGTAGGAGTTCGTCGATAGGATCGCGAGCGGGGTTTCGAAGATCCGCGACAGCACATCGCCGACGCGCATGCCGCCACGCGCGATGCAGATGATCTGGTTGAAGCCGTAACCGGATTCGTGCACCTTCAATGCAAGCCGTTCGACGAGCGTGTTGTACTGCTCCCAGCTCACGGTAAGGCCCGCCATCGGATCTCCGCAGTTCGGCGTGCGAGCCGCCGCTCTAGTGGAACGGGTGATGGAGCAGGATGGTCTCCGCACGATCGGGCCCCGTCGACACCATCGCGATCGGCACGTAGGTGAGCTTCTCGATGCGCTCGAGGTACGCGCGCGCGTTCCGCGGCAGTGCGTCGATCGAGCGCGCGCCGACGGTGCTCTCGCTCCATCCCGGCAGCGTCTCGTAGCTCGGGACGCACTCGGCGACGGCGTCGGCGCCGATCGGCAGCAGCGCGACGGGTTCGCCGTGCACCTTGTAGCCGGTGCAGATCTTGATCTCGCGCATCCCGTCGAGGACGTCGAGCTTGGTGATGCACACGCCGTCGACGCCATTGAGCTGGAACGATCGCGTGAGCGCCGGGATGTCGAGCCAGCCGCAGCGGCGAGGCCGCCCCGTCACCGAGCCGAACTCGTTGCCGCGCTTCGCCAGGCCCGTGCCGATGTCGTCGGTGAGCTCGGTCGGGAACGGCCCGGTTCCCACGCGCGTCGTGTAAGCCTTGACGATGCCGAGCACGTAGTCGAGAAAGTCGGGACCGACGCCCGCGCCCGGCGCGGCGGCGCCCGCGAGGCAGTTCGACGAAGTGACGTACGGGTACGTGCCGTGATCGATGTCGAGCAGCGCTCCCTGCGCGCCTTCGAAGAGCAGCGATTGCCCCGACTTGCGCGCCGCCTGCAGCAGCGCGGCAACGTCGGCCACCATCGGCCGCAACTCCGCCGCGAGCGCGAGGGCGTCGTCGCGCGTCTTCGCGAAGGGCACCGGATCGCGCATGAAGAATCGCGTGAGCACGAAGTTGTGCAATTCGAGCACTGGCTCGAGCTTCGCGGCGAAGCGCTCGGGGTAGAAGAGATCCTGGATGCGGATCGCGCGCCGCGCGATCTTGTCTTCGTACGCGGGGCCGATGCCGCGGCCGGTCGTTCCGATCTTGGCGTCGCCCATCGCCCCTTCGCGCGCCTGGTCGAGCGCCACGTGATACGGAAGCACGAGCGGACAGGCCGGCGAGATCTTGAGCCGAGAGCGCACTTCGACGCCGGCGGCTTCGAGCTCGCCGATCTCCTGCAGCAGTGCGGACGGCGAGACGACGACCCCGTTGCCGACGTAGACCGAAACGCCAGGGCGCAGGATGCCCGAGGGAATCAGCCGCAGCACGGTGCGCCTGCCGCCGATCACCAGCGTGTGGCCGGCATTGTGGCCGCCCTGGAAGCGCACGACGCCGTCGGCGTGCTCGGTGAGCCAGTCGACGACCTTGCCCTTGCCCTCGTCACCCCACTGGGTGCCGATGACTACGACGTTCTTGCCCATCTTCGAAGAATCGGGATCGGCCACGAATTTTCCAGCAGTCCTCGCCATTGACCCACGGCGCGAAAGAAAGGGTCCCCGAGCTTCAACTCTTCGCGACGATGCCGGCGATCTGGCGCAGGTCGAGCGTGAAGCCCGTCGCCGCCCGTGCACGCCCGAACGCTTTGCCGACGCCATCGTAGCGGCCGCCACGCCCGATCGAGTTGGGCTCGCCCGCCGTGAACACCGAGAAGATCGCGCCGCTCTCGTAATGATAGCCGGTGAGGTCGGCGAGATCGACGTGCAGCGCGTCGACGCTGGGCGCCGCCGACTGCGCGAGCGCCGAGAGCGCCGCGAGCGCGTGGCGAATCGCGGGCGTGTCGGGCAGACGCTCTGCGGCCGCCGCAAGCACTTCGTCGGCGGGTCCATAGAGCGTCGGCAGCGCGTTGAGCGCGTCGCGCCAGGCGGCGGGCAGCCTTGCGGTGAGCTCGGCGACCGCGGGCGCGTCCTTCGTGCGCAGCGCGGCGAAGAGCCCGGAATCCTCGGTGCCGCCGATCCCCGCGCCGGCAGCGAGCGCGCGATAGACGCCCACGTGGCCGAGGTCGAGATGCAGCCCGCCTACGCCCGCTTGCGCGAGTGCGGACAGAATGAGGCTCACCACCTCGACGTCGCCCGCGATGCCGGGCTCGCCGAAGAGCTCGGCGCCGATCTGCATCACCTCCCGCGTCTTGCCGCCCTTGCCCGGCACGGCGCGCAGCACGCTGCCCGCGTAGCACAGGCGCGTGACGCCCGGCTCGTTCAGCAGGTGCGCGTCGATACGTGCGACCTGCGGCGTGATGTCGGCGCGCACGCCGAGCATCCGCCCCGACAGCGGGTCGACGACCTTGAACGTTTGCAGCTCGAGGTCGCGGCCGGTGCCGGTCAGCAGCGATTCGAGGTGCTCGACGAGCGGCGGCTGGATCAGCCGATAGCCCCTCGCCCGAAAGTGATCGAGCAGCACGCGGCGCATCGCCTCGGTGCGCTCGGCTTCCGCCGGCAGGAGGTCTTCGATGTACTCGGGAAGGACCCAGCTACGCATGGCGGACGAGCCACAACGCGATCAAGCCAGCGACGATCGACGCGAGACCGATGAAGCGAAGCTGGCCGTCGGAGAGCGCGACCAGCTTCGCGAAGCTGTCGCGCCACAACCGCGGCGCGAAGAGCGGCAGCAGGCCTTCGACCACCAGGACCAGCGCGAAGGCCGCCCACAGAGAATCCGGCACGCCACTTCCTTCCCGAGTCGCGACGATGGCGTTACTTCGGCGCCTTGGCGCCGGCGCCGTTCTGGCTCCGCAGATAGCGGAAGAACTCGGAGCTCGGATCGAGCACCATCAAGTCGCTCTTGTTCCGGAACGTAGCCTTGTACGCTTCGAGGCTGCGGTAGAACGCGTAGAACTCGGGATTCGCCCCGTAGGCCTGGGCGTAGATCGCGGACGCCTTCGCGTCGCCGTCGCCCTTGGTCTTCTGCGCGGTCTTGTAGGCATCGGCCAGGATGACCACGCGCTGCCGGTCGGCGTCGGCGCGGATCTTCTCCGATTCTGCCTGGCCGAGCGAGCGCAACTCGTTCGCCACGCGCCGGCGCTCCGATTCCATTCGCGCGTAGACGGGGCCGCTGACGTCGGGCGGCAGCTCGACGCGCCGCAGCCGCACGTCGACGATCTCGACGCCGATGGTCTTCGCGTCGGCGTCGGCCTTCTGCCGAGTTGTGGCCATGATCTTGTCGCGCTCGGAGCTGATCGCCTCATGCACGGTGCGCTTGTTGAACTCCTCGGCGAGGTTCGCGCGCACCGTCTGCGAGAGGCGCCGCCGCGCGACTTCCTCGTCGCCCTGCACGCTGATGTAGTACTGCTTGACGTCGGTGATGCGCCACAGGACGAAGAAGTCCACCAGCAGCGGCTTCTTCTCGGAGGTCGTGATCCGGTCGGGCTCGGGGTTGTCGAGCAGCAGTATCCGCTTGTCGTAGAACTTCACGTTCTGCAACAGCGGAAACTTCGCGTAGAGGCCGGCATGGGGTAGGGTCTCGACAACCTCGCCCAACTGGAACTTGATCGCGTACTGGCGCTGGTCGACCGTGTAGAGCGACTGCGACGCGACGAGCAGGATCGCGACGAGGAGCGCGAGGAGAGGAATCGTGACCTTCATCGCGCGTCGCTCCCGCGGTCGCGCGCCCGCAACGCATCGCGCGAGCGCGACGGGTCGAGCGGCGCCGCCGGCTCCGGTGCGGGCGTTGCCGAGGGCCTCGCCGCCGACGCGTCGGAAGCGGGCGCGGCGGGCACTCCGCCGCCGCTTTGCTGGATCAGCTTGTCGAGCGGCAGGTAGAGAAGGCTGTTGCCGCCCGATTTCTGGTCGAGCAGCACCTTGCTCGAGTTGCCGACGATCGTCTGCATCATGTCGAGGTACATCCGCTCGCGCGTGACGGCCGGCGCCTTCGCGTACTCGATCTGGATCTGCCGGAAGCGCGACGCGTCGCCCTCGGCGCGCTGGATCACCTCGGCCTGGTAGCCGTTCGCTTCCTCGATCAATCGCGCGGCGTTGCCGCGAGCGCGCGGGACGACGTCGTTCGCGTACGCCTGTCCCTCGTTGCGGAAGCGCTCGCGATCCTGGCCGGCCTTTACGGCGTCGTCGAAGGCTGCCTGTACCTTGTCGGGCGGCTGGACGCTTTGCAGCGTCACCTTCTGCACGTAGACGCCCGTCTGATAGCGGTCGAGCATCTCCTGCATCAGCTTTTCCGCCGACTTCGCGATCTGCTCGCGGCCTTCGTAGAGCACGAAGTCCATCTTCGCCTTGCCGACGACTTCTCCCATCGCTGTCTGCGCGACGAACTGGACGATCAAATCCGGCTTGCGGACGTTGAAAACGTTCGCCTCGGCGTTATTGAGGTTGTACTGGACGGCGAACTGGATGTCGATGATGTTCTCGTCGTCGGTCAGCATCAGCGCTTCGTTGTCCTTCTTGTTCTTCGGCGTGTTGCGGTAGCCGACCTCGACGGTGCGCACCTGCGAGAAGTCGACCAGCTCCTTCTCCTCGATCGGATAGGGCAGATGCCAGCGCGCGCCCGGTTGCGTGGTCTCGGTGTACTTGCCGAAGCGCGTCACGACGCCGCGGCGGCCCTCGTCGACGATGTAGAAGCCGCTCGCGAGCCAGACGACGAGCACCAGCGCGATCAGGATTCCGGCGCCGGAAAGCGGAAGCATCGCGCGTCCGCCTCCGCGGTCGCCGCTCCCGCCCGGCGGTTCGTCACCCGGGGCGCCTTTGCGGCGGAAGATTTCGTTCAGCCGGCGGTTTACGTTGCGCCAGATTTCGTCGAGATCGGGCGGTCCCCCGGAGGAACTGCGCTTGCCCCATTGGGGATCGTTCAGCGACATGGCGAAAGGCCGGGGATCGGGAAAGCGTCGGCGACGAGGGTCAGGCGTCGAGGAGGGATGCGGCCCGGGCATCGGTAGCCGCCGCCTCGGCCGGAAACCGCTCGGCGAGCGCGGCGCGCAACTCCGCGCAACCGGCACCCGTCAGTGCGCTCAAGCGGACTGCCGCGATTATACCAGACTCGTCTCTCTCTATTCCCGGCTCGATGCCGGCCGCGTCGATCTTGTTGAGCACACGAACCTGAGGCACGCGGTCGGCGCCGATCTGGCGCATCACGTCGTCGACCGCAGCGACCTGTTCGTCGCGCGACGGATGCGCGGCGTCGATCACGTGGAGCACGAGGTCGGCTTCCGCCGCTTCCTTGAGCGTCGCGCGGAATGCCGCGACGAGATCGTGCGGGAGCTCGCGGATGAAGCCGACGGTGTCGGACAGCACGAGCGGGACGGCGCCTTCGACGTAGATCCTGCGGAGCGTCGTGTCGAGCGTGGCGAACAACTGGTTCGCGGCGAACGCCTTGGCTCCCGTCAGGCGGTTGAAGAGCGTCGACTTCCCGGCGTTCGTGTAGCCGATCAGCGCGACGGTCCGCACCTCGGCGCGCCGCCGCGTGCGCCCCTGCGTGGCGCGCTGGCGCTCGACGCGCGAGAGCCGCTCGCGCAGGACCTTGGCTCGCACGCCCAGGAGCCGGCGGTCGGTCTCGAGCTGAGTCTCGCCGGGCCCGCGCAGCCCGATGCCGCCCTTTTGCCGCTCGAGGTGGGTCCAGCCGCCGACCAGTCGCGTCAACTGATGCTTGACCTGCGCGAGCTCGACCTGGAGCTTGCCCTCGGCGCTGCGCGCGCGCAGCGCGAAGATATCGAGAATGAGGCTCGTGCGATCGACGACGCGGCACTCGAGTGCGCGCTCGAGGTTGCGCTGCTGTGCGCCGGTCAGCGGATGGTCGAAGATGACGAGATCGGCGCCCGATTCGACGCAGCGCGAGGCGATTTCGTGCACCTTGCCCTTGCCTGCGAACGTCGCGGCGTCGGGACGGTGCCGCCTGCCGGTCACTGCGCCGGCGACCGTTGCGCCGGCCGAGACGGCGAGCGCGCCGAGCTCCGCCATCCGCTCGGCGGGATCGGCGTCGCCGAAATCAAGCGCGACCAGCAGCGCGCGGTCGCCGCCTCCGGGGCGTTCGAACATGCGGCGTCAGAGGCGCAACCGGTCAGGGCGCGCGCGTGCTGCGGGCGCCGCCGGTGTCGCAGAAACAGCGGGTGCAGTCGGGCTTACGGTCAGGCCTCGGCGTCTGCCGACTGGACGTGGTGCGGCATCGCGACCGACCGTGCCGGGACGACGGTCGAGATCGCGTGCTTGTACACCATCTGGGTCACCGTGTTCTTGAGCAGCACGACGTATTGGTCGAAAGACTCGATCTGCCCCTGCAGCTTGATTCCATTGACGAGGTAGATCGACACTGGCACGTGTTCCTTGCGCAGGGTGTTCAGGAACGGGTCTTGTAGCATTTGCCCTTTATTGCTCATCGCATGCTCCGCGGTTGTTGTTGAGCCAGCGCTGAACCCAACGCCGATGAGTGGCCACGATCCACCCGCACCCAACACATGGGGTCGAAACAACGGGCGTCAACGGCTGCGCCGACGTCTTGGCGCTTCCGCAAACGGGTTCGCGCCCGTCTTGAATTGTATCCTAAGGGGGGTCCCGCGCAGTTGGAACGCCTCACTGAAGAAATGTTCCAGGTACCGGCGGTAGGTCGCCGGGACGCGGTCGAGCGCCGTCCCGTGAATCACGATGACCGGCGGGTTCTGCCCGCCCTGGTGCGCGTACCGCAGCCGCGGCCGACTCATCCCCGCGCGCGGTGGCTGCTGGCGCAGGACCGCAGCGGCGAGGGTACGCGTGAGCTTCGGGGTCGAGAGCTTCGCCGTCGCGGAGGCGTACGCCGCGTCGACCGACCGGAGCAGACCGGGGATTCCGCGGCCCTCGCGCGCCGAAATGTAGTGATGCCTGGCGAACGCCAGAAAGCCCGCCTTGCGGTCGAGCTCGCGCTTCACCGCGTCGCGGCCGCCGGCCGGAACGGCGTCCCACTTGTTGACGGCGACGACCAGCGCACGGCCTGCCTCGAGGATGAAGCCGGCCAGGTGCGCGTCCTGCTCGGCGATCCCCTGCTCGGCGTCGAACACCAGCACGACGACGTTCGCGTCGTCGATGGCCTGCAACGTCTTGATGACCGAGAATTTCTCGACGGCTTCGAGCACCTTGCCGCGGCGGCGCACGCCCGCGGTGTCGATCAGCGTGTAGCGCCGCCCGTTGCGCTCGAAATCGACGTAGATCGAGTCGCGCGTCGTGCCTGGCTGGTCGAATGCGATCATCCGCTCTTCGCCGAGGAGCGCGTTGACCAGCGTCGACTTGCCGACGTTCGGGCGCCCGACAACCGCAACCTTGACGGCGTCGCGGTTGTCGGCCCCCCCCGCTTCGATCGACCCGGCGGGAACGAGCGAGAGCGCGAGCTCGGCGAGGGCATCGACATTGTCGCCGTGCGCCGACGAGAGCGGGTGCGGCTCGCCTAGCCCGAGCTCGTGGAATTCGAGCGCCGCGCGCCCGGGTGCGAGGCCTTCCGCCTTGTTCGCTCCGAGGACGATCGGTCGCCTCGACCGGCGCAGCAATTCGGCGATGTCGCGATCCTGCTCGGTGAGGCCGGCGCGCGCGTCGACGAGGAACAGCACGACGTCGGCTTCGGCGATCGCAGCCCTCGTCTGCTTCGCCATTTCGTGGAAGATGCCCTCCTTCGCGACGGGCTCGAATCCCCCGGTGTCGACGACCAGGAACGACCGCTCGCCGACGCGCGCGTGGCCATAGTGGCGGTCGCGCGTGAGCCCGGGGAAGTCGGCGACCAGGGCGGCGCGGGAGCGCGTCAGCCGGTTGAAGAGCGTCGACTTGCCGACGTTCGGGCGCCCGACGATGACCAGGGTCGGAAGCAAGGACGGGACTTTCGGCGAGATGGGTGCCGACCGAGCGGCGAGCCGGGCGGGACGTGTCGAGCGCGGAACGGGCGGCGAGGCCCTTTCAGCCCGCTCCGACGGACAGTACGGTCCCGCCGGTGCTCTGCCAGACTGCGTTCGCGCCGGACTTCAAGGGCTGCGACGTCGCAGGCGCCCCGTCGGTCGCGATGCGGCCCACGAGCGTTCCGTCGCGGCGATCGAGCAGGTGGACGTACCCCTCGACGTCGACGACCGCGACGTAATCGCCGATCAGCTGAGGGCCTCCGATTCGCCGCTGGGCCAGCTTGTCCTGCTTCCACGCCGACGCGCCGGTTTCCTTGTCGAGCGCCTGGACCGCTCCCTTGTCGTCGGTGAGGAACAGGTATTTGTCGTCGATCGCGAGCCCGTAGAGGCTCGAGAGATCGCGTGCCCAGACCAGGGTGCCGCGGGCTATTTCGAAGCAGGCGACGCGCCCCTGGAACGCGATCGCACAGACCTGGTGCTGCTCGACGGTCGGTAGCGACGTGATGTCGGCGATGCGCTCGAGCTCGGTCGCGCCCTTGGGTGTCGCGACGTTCGCCTCCCAGCCGACGTTGCCGGTGGCGAGGTCGAACGCGAGCAGTTTGCCGCCGGCGGTGCCGACGAACACGCCGCCGCGGCTGACCGTCCCCCCGGCGTAATTGCGCACGGTGAGCGGCGGCATCGTCCGCTGGTAGACCCACTTCGTCTTGCCGTCGACGCCCGAGAGGCCGAAGATCTTGCCGTCACCCGACCAGACGAGCACGATCCCGTCGGCCACCTGCGGCGGACTCAGGATCTCGCTGGTGACCTTCGACTGCCACAACGGCTTGCCCTCGGGGGTGTAGGCGAACACGTCGCCCTTGTCCGTGCCCACTGCGACGAGCGTCTGGTCGGCGCCCACGCCGGCCGAGAGGCGCTTGCCGACCTCGACGCGCCACACGGACTGTCCCGTTGCCGGATCCACGCGAACGAGCGTCCCGCTCGTCGATGCCGCATAGATCGCGCCCGACGTGATCGCCGGCGCCAGGCCCGGCCCCGCCTTTCCTACCGCCGACTGCCACGCGATCCGGGGCGTGACCGTCTGCTTGATCTCGGGGAGTGGCCCCGGCTTCTTGCTTCCGAACAGCCAGTCGAACGAAGGCACCGGGATCGTCGGAATCCACGTGGCCATCGATGCGCAACCGGAAAGCGCAACTACCAGCGCGAGCGCTGCGCACACACGACCACCGTGCCGCACGATGCGCACCGGCTCCATCGCGCTCACTTTGGCGCGGGCCCGGTGGCCTTGGCGCCGCCGGCCGGTTGCGTTGAGGCAGGTTGCGCCGGAGCGACCGGTGGCGGTGCCGTGGCGGCGGTCGGCGCTGTTGCGCCCGACGGCGGAGCGGGAGCGGTCGCCCCTGCGCCCGGTGCCGGCGCGGTCGCCGCTGCGCCCGGTGCCGGCGCGGCCCCGGCCTTTGCCGGAGTGCCCGCCCCCTGCGGCATCGCGTCGAGCTTGAGCTGCACGAAGTTTCGGTACGTGCTCTGCGAGTCCAGCTGCGCGAGCGCCGTCTGATATTCGTTGCGCGCCTCGTCGGCGCGGCCGGCCGCAGCCAGGATGTCGCCGCGAGCGTCGGCGTAGAGAGCGGAGAAGGGCTGATCGCGCTTCGCGTCGAGCACGCTGAGCGCCTCGTTGTATTGCTTTTCGTCGAGGAGAACTTCGGCGAGCCGCAGCCGCGCGATCTGCTTCAGCTCGTCCTCCGACGACTTGTCGATCACCCATGCAAGCTGCGCTTTCGCGCCGGCGCCGTCGCCGTTCTCGAAGAGCTGCGCAGCGAGGAGCAGCGCAGCCCGCGGCGCATAGCCGGTGGCGGGGAATTTGTCGGCGAGCTGCGCCATCGCGTCCTTCGCCTTCGCCGAATCGTTCGCTCGCACGGCGGCGTTCACCGCATCGTAGATCGCGGCGGCCTGCATCGCCTGCTGCTGAGTCCACCAGCGCCAGCCCTGCACGGAGATGACACCAACCGACACCGCGATGACGACTCCGGCGATCGTGTTGCCCCACTGCCTCCACCAGGCTTTCAGGTCTTCAAGCTGGTCCTGCTCTTCGAGATCGTATGCCATCGAAAGTCCTTGGCCCCGTCATCCGACCGAGAGGGCTCGGCGGAGCTCGTTGAGGGGCACGGTTTTCTGCTCGCCGGGCTCGCGCAGCGGCTTCACGCTGACCGCATTCGCGGCAGCCTCGTCGGCGCCGATCAGCAGCGCGTAGCGCGCACCGGACGCATCAGCTCGCTTCATCTGCGACTTGAAGCTCCCGCCGCCGCTGTTGACCACGACGCTCGCCCCGGCGTCGCGCAGCATCTCGCCGGCGCGCCAGGCGAGGCCTGTGGCGGCGTCGCCGTCGTGTACGACGTAGGCGAGCGGTGCGCTCCGGGCTGCGGCACCGGATTCCTGCATCAGCAGGATCATCCGCTCGCAGCCGATCGCAAATCCGCACGCAGGCGTGGGCTTTCCGCCAAGCTGCTCAAAGAGGCCGTCGTAGCGTCCGCCGCCGGCGACCGTACCCTGCGCACCGAGGCGGTCGGTGATCCACTCGAACACCGTCCGGTTGTAATAGTCGAGCCCGCGGACGAGGCGCGTGTCGATCGAGTATTCGATCCCGCTCTCCGCGAGGATGCGCTGCAACCCTTCGAAATGCGCGCGCGACGGGCCCGAAAGCCGATCGAGGAGATTCGGCGCGGCGCGAACGACGTCCTGCATCGCGGGATTCTTCGAATCGAGGATCCGCAGCGGGTTCGCGTGCAGCCGGCGCTTCGCGTCGCTGTCGAGAACGCCGGCGTGCCGCTCGAAGTGGGCGATCAGCTCGGCGCGATGTGCGCGACGCTCGTCGGCGTCGCCGATCGAGTTGATCGCGAGGCGAATTCCATCGGAGACCCCGAGCGCGCGCCACAGGCGGGCGAGCATCACGATCTGCTCGGCGTCGACGTCGGGCCCCGCGAAACCAAGCGCCTCGACGTCGAGCTGGTGGAACTGCCGATAGCGGCCGCGTTGCGGGCGCTCGTGGCGGAACATCGGGCCGCTCGTCCACACGCGCTGCGGCCGCTCGTAGGTGAGCGAGTGCTCGATCGCGGCCCGCACGATTCCCGCCGTTGCCTCGGGACGCAGCGTCAGGCTCTCGCCGTTGAGCTTGTCCTCGAACGTGTACATCTCGTGCTCGACGATGTCGGTCGCGTCACCGATGCCCCGGACGAAGAGCGGCGTCTGTTCGACGATCGGCACGCGGATGTTGCGGTAGCCGTACTGCGCGAACACCGTTCGCGCCGCGTCCTCGAAGCGCTCCCACAGCGCGCTTTCGTCGGGCAGCACGTCGTTCATCCCGCGAATGGCGGTGAGCGTCGTGGCCATCGGTCAGCACCCCCCTCCGGGGCAGCGAGGCGAGTGAGCGAGCGGGGCGAGGCGAGCCCGAGCCAAGACCCGAAGGGCGCGTCCGCGAGCGACCGAGCGCGGCCGACGCGCGAGGATGATGTTGCGAAGGGCCTGCAGAGGCCGCGAGCGAGCGTGAGGGCTGTTCATCTGTTCTCAGGCGATCGCCTTGCCGGCGCTCGCCCTCTTCTCCGGCGTCAGGTGCGCAGCGCGCGGCTCGCCCCCGTACGTCGCGCGGACGTAATCGTCGACGATCCTCTGGAACTCGGATGCGATGTTGTCGCCTTTCAGCGTGACGGTCTTCTCGCCGTCGACGTACACCGGCGCGACGGGCGTCTCGCCGGTGCCCGGGAGCGATATGCCGATGTTGGCGAGCTTCGACTCGCCCGGGCCGTTGACCACGCAGCCCATCACGGCGACCTGCATCGCCTCGACGCCGGGATAGCGCGTGCGCCAGAGGGGCATCTGCGCGCGCAGGTAGGCCTGGATGCGTTCGGCGAGCTCCTGGAACACCGTGCTCGTCGTGCGCCCGCAGCCCGGACACGCGGCGACCAGCGGCGCGAAGGAGCGCAAGCCCATCGTCTGCAGGAGCTCCTGCGCGACGACGACCTCCTTCGTGCGCTCGCCGTCGGGATCGGGCGTCAGCGAAACGCGAATCGTATCGCCGATGCCCTGCTGCAGCAGCACCGCCATCGCGGCGCTCGATGCGACGATGCCCTTGCTTCCCATTCCCGCCTCGGTCAAGCCGAGATGCAGCGGGTAGTCGCAGCGACGCGCGAGCTCGCGGTATACGCCGATCAGCTCCTGGACGTCGGAAACCTTGCAGGAAAGGACGATGCGGTCGCCCCCGAGCCCGAGCTCCTCGGCGCGCTGGGCGCTGCCGATAGCAGAGGCGACGAGCGCTTCGCGCATCACCGCTTCGGCGGACTGCGGCGCCGCGCGCTTCGCGTTTTCGTCCATCATCCGCGCGAGCAGATCGGCGTCGAGACTTCCCCAGTTGACGCCGATGCGCACCGGCTTGCCGTATTCGACCGCCTTCTCGATCATCACGGCGAATTGGCGATCGCGCTTCGATCCCTTGCCGACGTTGCCCGGGTTGATCCGGAATTTCGCGAGAGCGCGCGCGCAGTCCGGATAGTCGGTGAGCAGCTTGTGGCCGTTGAAATGGAAGTCGCCGACGAGGGGAACCATGCACCCCGCCGCATCGAGGCGCTCGCGGATCGACGCGACGGCGGCCGCGGCTTCCGCGGTGTTGACGGTGACACGGACGAGCTCCGAGCCTGCGTCGGCGAGCTCGCGCACCTGCGCGACCGTGGCGCGGATGTCGGCGGTGTCGGTGTTCGTCATCGACTGCACGACGATCGGGGCGCCTCCGCCGATCGGCAAGCCGGCGATGTCGACCTGCCGCGTGCGCGAGCGGACGATCGGGTCAGCGCGGCTCATCGGACGTCCTCGACCGCTTTCATGGGAGCGTAAGGCGCGCGACGTTCTTCTGCGTATACGGCGCGAGGTCCACTCGCTCACCCTTGTAGCGCACCGTCACGTCGCCCGCGTTCCCGATCTTGATGCTGAGCGGCGGCGCTCCGGTCACCGTCTGCGCGGTGCCGCGATGGTATATGCCGCTGAGCAGCACCTGCCCATTGCGGTCGCGGATCTCCGCCCACGAATTGTCGCGGAACGCGACGACGACCGTCTGCTCGCTGACCGGCGCGGCGGCTGCGGCGGCGCCAGGCATAGTAGTGGCGGCGCCAGGCGTGGTAGCGGCGGCGGACGTCGCAGCCGGCGCTGGCGTCGCAGCCGGGGCGGACGTCGGCGCGGTGCCGGAAACCGCCGCTGTCGTCGGCGGCCGTTCGTCGGCTGCCGCCGGCGTCGCTCCGCCGCCGGATTTCACGGAAGCGGTGGCCCTCGAAAAATCGGAGGGGGGCGAATGCACAGCGTCGCTTCCCGGCGCATTCGCCGCAACCGGATTCGGAAGCGCTGTCGCCGGGACCGCCGCGGCGTCGACCGTTGAGGGCACAGGCGCGGAGGCGCCCGGGCCTTTCTGCCCGGCGCCGTGCGGCTCGGCTGCAGGAACTGCAAGATGAGACTCTCCCGGCGGCCGCATCCATTCGTAGATCGCGGCAATCGCGACGATCGCCGCAAGGACGGATGGGATGACCCAGCGCGCCCAGGGAGTCCGCGCATGCTCGGTCGTAGGCAGCTCGCCGATGGTCGGCGCAGTCGGCGAGAGCAACGGCGCCTCGAGCGCCGGCGCCGAGGAGCCCCCCGGCAGCGCGCTCAGGACGCGCTCGGGATCGAGCCGTACGAGCCGTGCGTAGTTGCGGACGAAGCCCCGAATGAAGGTCCGGCCGGGAAGCTCTTCGTAATCGCCGTCCTCGATCGCCTTGACCTGCCGCGGCGCGAGCTTCAAGTTCTGGGCGACCGCGTCGACGGTCATGCCGGCCGATTCGCGAGCGGCGCGAAGCATTGCCCCCGCCAATCCAGGCGGCGTATCGCGCGCTTCCGGCGGTTCCATCGCGTCACGTCCGGTTACTCGCATATTCCGGTAGGTATCGCCTTCGTCTCGGCGGAGTCCGGATAGCGGTTCTTGAGTTGCGAGATGTACGACTGCTCGGCGCCGTGGTCGCCGCTCTTCTTCTCGATGCACATCGCGAGGTAGAGCGCCTCGGGCGCAACCGGCTGCTGCTGCGTCAGCCTGCGGATCCACGCGCGCGCATCGTCCTGGCGGCCGAGCTTGAAGCTCAGCAGCGCGACGCCGTAGATCGCCTGCGGATTGTTGGGGGCGATCGCCTGCGCGCGCCGGAAGTAGCTGTCGGCGGCGGCCAGGTCGCCGAACGCGAGGCTGCAGCGGCCGGCGTTGATCATCGCCGTCTCCGGTGACTTGTAGAGCGGATCGCGCAGCGCGAACTCGAACTCGGGGATCGCTTCGCGGGGGCGTCCGTTGCTGCAAAGAAACCAGCCCCAGTTGTGATGGAAGTCCGGGTTCTGCGGTGCCATGGCGAGCGCGCGCTGGAAATTCTGCTCGGCCTTCGCATTCTCGCCGAGCATCGCGTAGACGAGTCCGTAGAGGTCGTAGATTCGCGGCTCGTTGGGGTCGAGCTTCGAGGCTTCGCCCAGCTCCTCGAGCGCAATGTCCATCCGGCCGCGCTCGTAGTAGCCGGCGGCGAGCTCGGCGTGCAGCTTGGCGCGTTCCCTCGGCGAGACTTCCTGCTGCTTGACGGGCGGGGGCGGTGCCGGCTGAGCCGGCGGCGCGGGTGCCGCGGGCGGCGGGGTTGCGCAACCGGCGAGAGCGAACGCGACGGCGAGCAACAGGGACACGGAGGCTTTAAGGGACGCGGGCATGGCAG
The DNA here is from genome assembly GCA_035541655.1 of Casimicrobiaceae bacterium. GTDB lineage: Bacteria > Pseudomonadota > Gammaproteobacteria > Burkholderiales > Casimicrobiaceae > CAIWHR01. The sequence goes on from DATKMY010000086.1 coordinate 56,563, forward strand.
GGTTTCTGCAACGGTTTTCGTTCACGGACCCTAGTGCGCGGCGGGCGCCACGCGCGCCCCATGGATGCGCAGCGTCCGTTTCGTGCGATCGCGGACCCGTCCGACGAGCTGCCCGCACGCCGCGTCGATGTTGTCGCCGCGCGTCTTGCGGATCGTCGCGACGAGGCCGGCCTCCGCGAGGGTCCGCTGGAACGCGAGAATCCGCGCGCGCGGGCTCGCGCGGAAATCGGCGCCCGGAAACGGGTTCCATGGAATGAGGTTCACCTTGCACGGCACGTCGCACACGCGCGCCGCGAGCGCGCGTGCCTGGTCCGGAGAATCGTTGACCCCGTCGAGCATCACGTATTCGAACGTGACGAAATTGCGCGGCGCCCGGTCGAGATAGCGCACGCAGGCCTCGAGGAGCGTCGCGATCGGATACTTGCGGTTGATCGGCACGAGCCGGTCGCGTAGCGCGTCGTCGGAAGCGTGCAGCGAGACCGCGAGGGCGACCGGACAGTCGTCGCGCAGCCGGTCGATCGCAGGGACGATCCCGGAGGTCGATAGGGTCACGCGACGGCGCGAGAGCCCGTAAGCGTTGTCGTCGAGGAACACACAAAGCGCCGCGCGCACGTTGTCGTAGTTGGCGAGCGGCTCGCCCATCCCCATCATCACGACGTTGGTGATCGGCGCGCGGCCTTGCTCGACCCACGGCGCGCTGATTCCGTCGGCGAGAAGCGCGCGGTTCGCGTGCCAGAGCTGGCCGACGATCTCGGCAACGGTCAGATTGCGGTTGAAGCCCTGCTTGCCCGTCGAGCAGAACGCGCAGTCGAGTGCGCAGCCCGCCTGCGACGAAATGCACAGCGTGCCGCGGTCGTCCTCGGGGATGTAGACCATCTCCACCGCGTTGCCCGCGCCCACGTCGAGCAGCCACTTGCGCGTGCCGTCGGCCGCCGTCGCATCGCTGATGACCGCCGGCCCGCGAATCTCCACGGTGCCGGCGAGGCGTTCGCGCAGCGACTTCGAGAGATCCGTCATCGCCGCCACGTCGTCGACGAGCCGCTGGTGGATCCAGTGCGAGACTTGGCGGGCGCGAAAAGGCTTCTCGCCCAGGCCGGCGAGGAACGCTGCGATCCCCGTGGCGTCCAGTTCGAGGAGGTTGGTCATCGAACAGCCTGGAGCGTGGGTCCTAGCGGCTGTAGACCGCGAGTGCCGGGAAGAAATACGCGACCTCGGCCTTGGCCGTTTCCGGGCCGTCGGAGCCGTGAACCGCGTTCGCGTCGATCGAGTCGGCAAAATCGGCGCGGATTGTTCCGGGCGCGGCTTTAGTCGGGTCGGTCGCCCCCATCAGGTCGCGGTTCTTCGCGATCGCATTCTCGCCTTCGAGGACCTGGATCATGACCGGACCGGAGGTCATGAACTCGACGAGGGCACCGAAGAACGGCCGTTCGCGGTGGACGGCGTAAAATCCCTCGGCCTCTGCGCGCGAGAGCCGTCGCATCTGCGCGGCGACGATCCTGAGGCCACTCGCCTCGAAACGCGAGTAGATCTTGCCGATCACGTTTTTGGCGACGGCATCGGGCTTGACGATGGAAAGCGTGCGTTCGACGGCCATATTTGCAGCACTCCGGGGCGATTACCCAAGATAAACACGCAATTATAGCAGTTCGACCGTCGCCCCCGTTCGCGGAGCGGTCGCCGGACCTCGCCGCGGCCGGGCTCCCGCACTGCACGACGGGGCGCCGCCTCCGGAAAGGAAAGCCCGGCCGGAGCCGGGCTTCCGGAGCGCCGCGCGGCTCGCCGGGCTTCAGAGCATGTGTAGCGCCCGCGGCAGGACCAGAGTGAGCCAGGGCCAGTAGGTGACGATCACCAGGAACACGAGCATCGTGATCAGCCAGGGCAGCACGGCTTTGGTGAGCTCGGTGATGCCGAGCTTCGAGATGCCCGAGGCGACGTACAGGTTCAATCCCACCGGAGGGTGGCACAGGCCGACTTCCATGTTGACGTCGATCAGGATGCCGAGATGCACCGGATGGATCCCGAGCGCCATCGCCGCGGGGTAGAGGATCGGCGCCATGATCAGGATGATCGACGAGGGCTCCATGAAGTTGCCGGCCACGAGCAGCAGGATGTTCGCGAGCAGCAGGAAGCCGACGACGCCGAGATCCTTGCCGAGGATCCAGTCCGCGAGCGCGTGCGGGATGTTCTCGTTGGTGAGGATGAAGGAGAACAGCGCCGCGTTCGTGATGATGTAGAGCAGCATCGCGCTCATGTTCGCCGACGTGAGCAGGACCTGACCGAGCTGCTTGAGCGGCATCGCCTTGTAGACGTACACGGAGACGAAGAACGCGTACACGGCGCTCACGGCCGCCGCCTCCGTCGCCGTGAAGATGCCGGAGTAGATCCCGCCGATGATGATCACGACGAGCATCAGTCCCCAGACGCTCTCGCGGAACGCCTTCCAGCGCTGCGCCCAGGTCGCCTTCGGCATCCGCGCGTAGTCGTTCTTGCGCGCGATGTACCAGGTGACCACGCAGAGCATCGTCGTCAGCATGATCCCCGGCAGCAGCCCTGCGACGAACAGCGCGCCGATCGATGTGTTGGTCGCGATCGCATAGATGACCTTCGGGATCGACGGGAGCATCAATATCCCGAGCGACCCGGCGACCGTGATCACACCGGCGCCGAAGCGCATCGGGTAGCCGCGGCGGACCATCTCCGGCAACACGATCGAGCCGATCGCGACCACCGTGGCGACGCTCGAGCCGCAGACGAGCGCGAACATCGCGCAGGCGAGGATGCCGGCGAGGGCGAGCCCGCCGTGCAGGTGCCCGATCATCGACATCGCGAAGTCGATCATCTTGCGCGCGACGCCGCCGTGCGTGAGGAAGTTGCCGGCGAGGATGAAGAACGGCACGGCCATGATTTCGAAGCGCTCGATGCCAGTGAAGAGCTTCAGCGCGACGGACTCGATCGGCACTTGCGTCATCGTGAACACGAACGTGAGCACGGTAAGGCCAAGGGCTATCGAGATCGGCGTGCCGGTGAGCATCAGGCCGATCAGAACGCAGAAGAGCACGAGCGAGCTCGGCAGCGCGACGCCCGCATAGGCGAGCGGAAGCGTCGCAAGCAGCACGATCGGGAGGACCGCGAACAGCCGCGTCGCTGGGCTCATCGCCGTCGGTGCGGACGCGGCGGTCATGGCCGCACTCCCGCCGTGCCTTCGGTCGGATGCAACGCTGCGCTTGCCGAGTCGTCGACCCCCTCGACGCGCGAGACGTCGTGCTTCGGCAGCTCACCGGTCCGTGCGAACGCGTAGGCGACCTGCAGAAAGCGGAAGCACATCAGGTAGGAACCGAGAGGGATGCACAGGTAGACGATCCACTTCGGAAGCTCGAGGTCGGGCGAAGTCTGGTCGGTGTGGGCCATGTCCCACGTGAAATACGCGCCGAACGTCCCGATCGTGCCGGTGAACATCGCGCCTGCGAGAAGGCCGAAGAGCACGTAGGCCTTGCGCCAGCGCGGCGACAGGTGGTTGATCAGCACGTCGACGCCGACATGGATCCCGGTGCGCACGCCGTAGGCGGCGCCGAATTTCGCCATCCACACGAACATGTAGATGCAGAGCTCCTGCGACCAGGAGAGATCGATCTTGAGCAGCAGGTCCTGCACCGGGCTCGGCGTCCCTGCCGCGTAGCGGTGAATGACGGCCACGAAGATCAGGAGCGTCGCGCCGGCCATCAGGCTGGCGATCAGCCACTCCTCGAGACGATCGACAATCTTCAGCATGGCCGTCCTCCCTGTTGGGGGCGGTCCTCGGCGCGGGCGCTGCCCCCTCGACGTGAAAACGCCACTGCCGAACGCGAGATCCGGCAGTGGCGTCGGTGTCCGCTGCAGCTCGCCTCGGCTAAGGCTTGAACCCGGTTTCCTTGTAGACCTCGGCGATCGTTTCCTTGCCGACGCGGGCCTCGTTCTCCTTGTGCACCGATACGAGGGCTTTCTTCATCGCGGCCTTCTCCTCGGGCGTAAGCGTGATGATCTGCGTCCGGCCGGACTTCTTCACGGCTTCGAGAGCGTCGTCGTTCTCCTTCTTCGCGATGTCGTTCGCGTACTTGGTCGCGTCCTTCATCGCGCCCTCGAGCGTTGTCCGGATGTCCGGCGGCAATCCGTCCCAGAACTTCTTGTTGACGATCACCGCGTAGCCCAGGTAGCCGTGCTCGGTCAGCGCGAGGTATTTCTGCACTTCGTGCATTTTCTGCGTGTAGAAGTTCGATGGCGGATTCTCGGTGCCGTCGACCACGCCGGTCTGCAGCGCCTGGTAGACCTCGGAGAACGCCATCACCTGCGGGATCGCGCCCAGCGCCTTCATCTCGTCGCCCAGCACCTTCGACGATTGGATCCGCATCTTGAGACCCTTGTAATCGGCGGGGGCCTTGAGCGGCTTGTTCGCGCTCATGTCCTTGAACCCGTTGTCCCAGTAGGCGAGCCCGACGATTCCCTTGCTCTCGAGCTTCTTGAACAGCGCTTGTCCCACGGGTCCGGACGTGACCTTGTGCAGCTCGTCGTAGTTGTCGAAGATGTACGGGAGATCGAAGACCTCGAATTCGCGCACGCCGAGCGGACCGAACTTCGCGAGCGACGGCGCGAGCATCTGCACCGAGCCGAGTTGCAGCGCCTCCATCTCCTCGCCGTCCTTGAACAGCGTGCTGTTCGGGTACACCTCGACCTTGACGCGCCCCTTCGTGCGCTCCTCGGCGAGCTTCTTGAAATACTCGGCGCCCTTGCCCTTCGGCGTGTCGACCGCAACGACGTGGCTGAACTTGATTACGATGGGCTGCTGTGCGAACGCCGCGCCGGCGAACGACAGCGCCGCCGCAGCTGTTGCGGCGAGCACGAAACCGAACTTCATGAACTCCTCCTTGACAGTTGAGGCGACCCGAGCGGATCGCCCATGGGGTGCAGCCCCCGACCGCAGCCCTCGTGGACGGCCAAAATTAGGCCCGCAACCATTCCCTCTGTCAACCGAGCACCGTGGCGCGGAAACGACCATGCTCCTCGAACGATCCGCGAACGCACGCTGCGCGGGAGCGACTGGAGGGTGCGGGGACGCACCAGCCAAGCGTACCCGCAACGAGTCCGCGGCCTTTGATGCCGGTCAATCTCCTGGGGGCAAGGGATGCCAATTCACGCGGTATCCGGCCGTGCCGCGCGGTGCACGGAACTCCGCTGCAACACCGACTCCTGGAACCACTGCGAGCGCGTCGCCGCAGAAGACGAGCGGAAGCGAATCGCGCAGCCAGAACGGCATCCCGGTCTCCTGGAGAATGCGCTTGAGCGCGCGCGGCTGCCGGTGTGTGCCGAGTTGGATGCGCTCGCCGCCGATCCGTCCGCGGATCGTCACGCCCTTCGCCGGAAGAGCCGCGCGGTGCGTGCCGTCGGCGGCGGCCTCGGCGAACTCGAGCGTGCCGTGCGGAAGCCCGACGCGCGTTTCGCCGTTCCATGCGATTTCGAACGTCCCGATCGCCGGCGGATGGACGACGATCCGGCCGCGATGAATGCCGATTTCCGCCCCACCATGGACGAGGCGCACTCGCGCGTCGGGGCGTGCGTGCACGAGCTGCTGGAGCATCGCGGCGAGGCGGGCGGTCGACGGCGGTCGCCGCGCATGGCGGCGCAGGAACCAGCGCAGCAGATTGCGCGCCCGGTGCGGAGCGCGCGCGTCGAGCGCGACGAGAGCCGCCCGGTCGAGCGCCGGGCCCGCGACGGCGTCGGCGCAGATCGCGCCTTCGGCGTCCAGCTGGGCGAGCTCGTCCAGGAGCCGCGCGGCTTCGGCCTGGTGCGCTGCGCTCCGCGCGAGGGTGGCCGGATAGCCCGGGAACGCGGCGGCAAGCCTGCCCGCGATCTCGTGGCGGATGAAATTGCGCTTGACGTCGGTATCAGCGTTCGATTCGTCGTCGACCCAGGCGAGCCCGCGGTCTCGTGCGTAAGCGTCGATCGCGGAGCGCGGCAGCCGGAGAAACGGCCGCACGAGGATCGGGCCGTACCCGCCCAGGCTGCGCGACGGCATTGCCGCCAGGCCGTGCGGTCCCGCGCCGCGCATCAGCTGCAGCAGCAAGGTCTCCGCCTGGTCGTCCGCCTGATGCGCGAGCGCGATGAAGTCGGCCTCCGCCGTAGCGAGCGCGGCGTAACGCGCCGCGCGCGCTGCGGCTTCGAGGCCCATGCGTCCGCGACGCTCGACGCGAACGTGGTGCACGACGAGCGGTACGCTGCGCCTCGCACATTCCGCCGCGCAGAACGCCGCCCATGCCGCGGCGTTCGCCGAAATTCCGTGGTTGACGTGCATCGCGGACAGCGCCACGCGATAGTCGGGCGCGACCTGTGCGAGCGCGTCGAGCAGCACGATCGAATCGCGCCCGCCGGAAAGCGCGACGACGACGCGGCTGTGCGCTGCCTCGGGACGGGCGGAGGCCTTTGCTTCGCACTCCACGACGGCGTCGCGCAACGCATCGCGGACGGCGGCGAGCACCGGATTCTCGCGCGTTGCGGGAGCGGATTTCGTCGTGGGGCGCCGAGAGCGCTCCGTGGCCATCGTCGCGGGATCAGCCTGCCGGGATCTCCTTGAATTTCCCATACGTGAGGATCTTGTCCTCGCGCGCTTCGAGCAACGCTTCGAGCGGCTGCTCCTGCAGTGCGCGCAGCGCGTCGGTCAGCGCCTTCTTCAGCGTGACCATCATCGCCGCGGGGTCGCGGTGCGCACCTCCGGTGGGCTCGTTGACGACCTTGTCGATCAGACCGAGCTGCTTGAGGCGCGGCGCGGTGATGCCGAGCGTTTCCGCGGCCTCGGGCGCCTGCTCCGCGGACTTCCACAGGATCGACGCGCAGCCCTCTGGCGAGATGACCGAGTACGTCGCGTACTGAAGCATCAGCGTCGCGTCGCCGATCGCGATCGCAAGGGCTCCGCCGGAGCCGCCCTCGCCGATGACGGTGACGACGATCGGGATGCGCAGCCCGGCCATCTCGTACAGGCTGCGACCGATCGCTTCCGACTGGCCGCGTTGCTCGGCGCCGATCCCCGGGTAGGCGCCGGGCGTGTCGACGAACGTGAACAGCGGCAGCCCGAACTTTTCTGCGAGCTTCATCAGCCGCAGCGCCTTGCGATACCCCTCCGGGCGCGGCATGCCGAAATTGCGGTGAATCTTCTCCTTGGTGTCACGGCCCTTCTGGTGGCCGAGCACCATGCACGGCTTGCCGTTGAAGCGCGCGAGACCGCCGACGATCGCGGCGTCGTCGGCGTAGCTGCGGTCACCGTGCAGCTCGCGGAACTCGCCGAAGAGCCCGTTGACGTAGTCGAGCGTATAGGGCCGCTGCGGGTGGCGCGCGACCATCGCGATCTGCCACGCAGAAAGCTTGCCGTAGATTTCCTTGGTGAGCTGGTGGCTCTTCCGTTGCAGCCGATTGATCTCGTCCGAGATGTCGACCGCGGAGTCCTCGTGCACGTAACGGAGCTCGTCGATCTTGGCCTGGAGCTCGGCGATCGGCTGCTCGAAGTCGAGAAAGGTCTGTTTCATCGCACCGGGCGGGGACATCGATGCGCCGAATCATAGCGCAATCGCCGCTGCCGGACGCAGGCAGCGCGCCCATCGATTGCGCATTTCACTTCTTCGCGCCGTTCGCCCCGAGCACCATGTCGACGTGCGCGATGCCGTCCTCATCGTAAGGTGGCGACGCGACGAGAAACCCGAGGCTCGCGTAGAACGCCTCGAGGCGCTGCTGCGCGGCGATGCGGATCGCGTGTCCCGGCCACGCTTGCGCGGTCCGCGCGATGCCTTCCGCCATCAGTACGCGCCCCAGGCCGACGCCGCGATACGGCGCGAGCGTGAGCACCCGACCGATCGAAGGCTCGGCGAACTTGCGGTCGGAGTCGAGGACCCGCAGGTAAGCGACGAGACTCCGCATGCCGGGTTCGCCGACCCACCCCAGAAGATGCCACGCGTGTGCGTCGTGACCGTCGGCATCGAGGAACGCGCAATGCTGCTCGACGGCGAAGACCTGCTGGCGTGCTGCGAGTGCCGCGTAGAGCTCGGCGGGCGACAGCCGCGGCATCCGCGACCACTGCCAGCGCAGAGCGACGAGCGAAAGGCGTTCGGCGCGCTCGTTCCTATCCTCGGAGCCGGGATGCATGACCGGATCGAACCTCCGCGTCAACCTAGACGCCGAGGTCGTACTCGCGCCCGCCCCAGCGCGTCGGTGTGCGCGAGCGTATGTCGGTTGCGGCCTCGTCGAGCACGCCGGCGACGAGCCATGCACCGACGATGTGCAGTGGCGCGATCCACACCGGTGCTCGCGAAATGATGGCAATGCGCACGAGCGTGCCGAGCCAGACCGTCATTGCCGCCGACCAGAGGGCGACGAGCGTCCATCCGATCGCCGGGGAGGCGGCGACCAGCAGCAGGCCGACAGGGCCGCCGGCGAGCATCCACAACGGAACGAGCGTGCCCAGCCAGCGCGTGCGCAGCGCGGAGTGCGCGAGGCGCCGTGCGTTGCGATCGGCAGCCTCGGTGTAGATGCGTTTCCATCCGCGCCGGAACTGCGGCCAGTCGCCATACATGCTGCAGTGGAACAGCCCGGCCGCGAGGAAGAGTCCCGCGGCGCGCTTGCGGGCATCGATGCGCCGCGCGAGAGCGATGTCCTCGAGCAGCGCGGACTTCACTGCTGCATGCCCGCCGACGTCCTCGTAAGCGACGCGGCTGAACAGCATGAACTGCCCGTTGGCAAAGGGGCGCCGGCTCGTCGCCGCGTTGGCGAGCGTCAGCGGATATTGCCGCATCAGCTCGAGCGTGGCCGCAAGCTGAACTACGCGCTCGAACCATGTCCGGTACGTGAGCGTGCTCAGCAGGCTCAGGAAGTCGAGCTTGCGCTCGCGCATGAGGGCGAGCGCGGCGGCGATGCAGCCCGGGGCGAACACGGTGTCGGCATCCGCGAAGAGAAGATACTCCGCGTCCGCCGCGCCACGGGAACGCGTGACGCCCACGTGTACCGCGTGGACCTTTCCTGCCCAATCGGAAGGGCAGCTGTCGATGGCAACGATTTCGAAGCGACAGTCGTCACCGAACGCCGCGCGGGCGAGCTCCGCGGTGTCGTCCGTGCAGCGATCCAGCGCCAACACCACGCGCAGATCGCGATAGGTTTCGCCCCGCAGCGATCGGACGAGAGTGGCGATGACGCGCGCTTCGTTGTGCGCCGGCACGACGACGCACACGCGCCCCGTTGGCGCCTGCGCCGCCGCGAGCGCTTGCCCGAGCTGCAGCGTCGGAATCCCGCGCGTCGCGCGTCCGACGCGCACCCAAACGAGCTGCCAGAGGACGATCGCTGCCACCGCGCCGACCCCGAGGAACCAGCCGTACCCGACCAACAGCGAATGGGGAGATGACAACGCGTCTGTCTCGTCCGGCGCCCGAGCGCGTAGGTGAGGCGGAGTCTACACGACATCGTTCTGGCCGCTGCGGCGATGAGTCTGCGTTTCGCAGTACGGGATCGAGTTCAGGCGACGCGCGTGCGCAGCTCGGGCGGATGCGTGACTTCGATGCGTCCCGAACTTCGGTTGCGCCTGCTATCGCGCGCAGCGGCGACGCTGCGGCGCAGAACCTCGGCACAAACGACAGCTGCTGCAGCCAGCGCGAGGCCGCCGGCAGCGATCGGTCGCGCGATCAGCACGGCGGTCATCTGCGCGTCGTTGGGAAGCGCCGGGGCGAGCGCGATCGCCGCCAAGGCGGCGCACATGGCGGCGGTGCCGCCACAGGCGATCACGGTTGCCGGAGCAGGCAGTCCGAGAAATCGCCGCGGGCCGCTTCGCCGATGCCGCGTGAGCGCAAGCCCCGGAAACGCCAGCGCAACCGACGTTCCGGCGATCGTTGCTGCCGTGCCGAGGAGCTGGAGCGTCACGGGCCACCCCGGCGGCGCGAGTCCCGGCGACATCTCGAATCGAAGGAGCTGCGCAAGGGGCGGCGCCACGCAGCCGATCAGAGCGATCTGCAGCAGCGCGAGCGCGGCGAGGTAGAGCGTGCGGCGCATCAAGCGAGACCTCCCGACGGTGAGCGGACAGAGAACGCGGTCCTGGTGCTTTGCGCGAGTCGTCGCGCGGACGCCTGCACTATAGGAAGCACGCGTGGACGCCGCCATCCGGCGAATGGATGATGCGTGGGCGATTCGCGCGATCTCGGGCGCCGTCCGCTCCGACGCCGCCATTCGGCTTGCGGCGGATTCGCGCGATTGCGCGGCGTTGCCGGCGCGCTTTGTTCCGCGTTCCGCGTTGGCCTAGAATGAACGCGCCCGCGAGGAGGCTCGGAAAATGGCTGCGCATCGCATCGCCGCCATGCCGGGCGACGGCATCGGCAAGGAAGTGGTCCCGGAGGGCGTTCGCGTCCTCGAAACCGTGGCGCGCAGGTTCTCCATTCCGATCGAATGGCGCGAATTCGACTGGAGCTGCGACTACTACGCGAAGCACGGGCGGATGATGCCCGAGGACTGGTTCGAGACGCTGCGTCAGTTCGACGCGATCTTCTACGGCGCGGTGGGGTGGCCGGCGCTCGTGCCCGATCACGTGTCGCTGTGGGGATCGCTGATCCAGTTCCGCCGCCGCTTCGACCAATACGCGAACCTGCGTCCCTGCCGGCTGATGCCGGGGTCCCGAGCCCGGTCGCGAACCGCGAGCCCGGCGAAATCGACTTCGTCGTCGTCCGCGAAAACACCGAGGGGGAGTATTCGTCGGTCGGCGGCCGGATGTTCGAGGGCACCGACCGCGAGATCGTGTTCCAGGAGTCGGTGTTCTCGCGCAAGGGCGTCGACCGGATCCTGCGTTTCGCCTTCGATGTCGCGGAGAAACGCGCCGCGCGTCACGTGACGTCGGCGACCAAATCGAACGGGATCGCGATCACGATGCCCTACTGGGACGAGCGGTTTCGCGAAATGGCCGCGCGGCGCCCCGGCGTTCGCACCGATCAGTTCCACATCGACATCCTCTGCGCGAACTTCGTGAGAAGGCCCGAGCACTTCGACGTCGTCGCTGCGTCGAATCTCTTCGGCGATATTCTCTCGGACCTCGGCCCCGCGGTCTGCGGGACGATCGGCATCGCGCCGTCGGGCAACATCAACCCCGAGCGCACCTACCCGTCGCTGTTCGAGCCGGTGCACGGCTCGGCGCCGGACATCGTCGGCAACGGGATTGCCAATCCGATCGGACAGATCTGGTCGGGCGCACTGATGCTCGAACACCTCGGCCACCCGGAGGCCGCCGCTGCCATCGTCGCTGCGATCGAGCGGATATTGGGCGACCCCAGGGCGCCGCGCACCGGCGACATCGGCGGCAACGCATCGACCGTCGACGTCGGCAAGGCGATCGCTGCGGCGATCTGACTGTCAGCTCGCCTCGGGCGCAATCGGCGGGTTCGTCGCTGGCGCGGCGCCGCCTTCGCGCGCGGACGCAGGCGCGCCGTAGCGGAAGTGGACCATGGCGGCACGCAGCCGGTCGACCTGATCGCGCGTTTCGACGCGGGCCTGCAAGCCCGCCAGGGGTGCCGGAGCCATCCAGTCGAGCCCCGCGGCCTCCGCGAAGCGACGGGCGTAGCGCCGCCATGCCTCGCCATAGCGTCCTTGCGACGCATGAAACACCACGAGGTCCGCCGGCACCGCGAGGCGCGCGCCCGCGGCGCTCGCACGCGACGTGAAATCGAGGTCGTAGAGATGAAAGCCGTCGTAGCGGTCGGGATCGAAGCGGGTCGACTCCCACACGTGCCGGCGCACGGCGATGAACACGCCGTCCAGCAGGCGGATGTCCTCGCAGACCGGACGCTGGAAACCGGCCGCCATCAGCAGCGCGCCCCGCTGCCCGCGAGGCGGGGCGTGCAGGATGTGGCCGTGGATTGCGCGCGGTCCGGCGTCGCCCCAGCGCGGTCCGGCCACCCGCGAGGCGCCGGCCACGCCCACGCCGTCGTAGCGTTCGAGATGCGCGATCAGCCGCGCGGCGAAGTCGGACGTCACGAGCTCGATATCGTCGTGGGAGAACACGAGGATGTCGCCGCTCGCCCGCCCCGCCGCGCGGTTGTAGCCCTCGGCAAGCGAGCGCGCATCGTGTACGCCGACGAGCTCGAGCTCGAAGCCCGCGAAGCGCGCGCGGTAGCTCGCGGTCACGCTGTCGAAGCGCGCGCGATCGATCGAGCACACGAGCGCGGACACCTTCGGCCGCCGCGCGAACGGAGGCGGCGACGGGAACACCCGCTCGACGAGGCGCGGTTGGGTCCGCGTCCACGCGAGCAGCGCCTGCAGGTACGCCCGATGCGCGGCTTTCCAGTGCGGCTCGTCGTCGACGAGCTCGCACGCATCCGCGACGACCTCCGCGCCGCGGCCTTCGCGCAACGCCGCGTCGAGGAGAGCGAGCCGCGCGTCGGCCGCGAAGCGTCGCGCGCTGCGCGCATCCGCCAGCGACTTCGCGACTCCCGGCGCAGTCGATGATGACGGAGCGGAAACGCCTCGACTGCGAACGCACCAGCTTCTCCATGCGTCGCGCAGCATCTGCTCGAGAGCGGCGGTGAAGCGGGCGGCGTCGCAGAGCGCGCTGCGTTGCACGAGCGAGGGAAGCCTCGAGCGGAGCGCCGCAAGCGCATCGAGCGAGCGCGCCGCGCGGTCGACGATGGCGATGTAGCCGTCCTCGTCTTCCGCGATCCATTCGCCGATTCCCAGCGCGGAGAGGATGCTCGCGGACGAGCGCGATGCCGACGTCGCGCCGCTCCGCGTGACGACCGGCACGCCCTGCCACAGCGCCTCGAGCGTGGTCGTCGCGCCAGAGAAGGGCAGCGGATCGAGCGCGATGTCCGTGCCCGCAACGGCGTCGCGGAACGCTTCCGGAGCGAGCCGTGAGAGCACGCGCACGCGCACTCCCAACGCCGCTTCGATCCTGGACGTGGCTGCGCCTGCCGGCACGCCGACGACGACGAGGCGCGACTGCGGAACGGCGGCGAGCACGCGTTGCCACAGGGCGAGCGTCGCGTCGGTGAGCTTCGAGCACGCGTTGAACGAGCCGAGCGTCAGATGGCCGGCACGCAGTGCAGGGAGCCCGCTCAAGGGCAGCGCCGCGCCCGGCGGATTCCAGCACCATTGCGCCGGCGCGACGCGCAGCAGACTCTCGCTGTGCAGCGCATCGCTTGCTCCCGGCGGGTCGGCGACCGCATCGGTGAGCCGCCAGTCGATCGCCGCAAGGCCGGTCGTGTTCAGGTAGTCGAGCCACGTGATCTGCACCGGCGCAGGCTTGCGCCCGAAGACGCCGAGGCGGTTGTGGCCCGTGTGGCCGGCGATGTCGACCAGGATGTCGATGCCGTCGGCGCGGACCCATTGCGCAACCTCCTCGTCGGTTGCGCCCCGCATAATCCGCGAGGTGATCGGCGCGATGCGAGCGAGGGTCGCCGCCGGCTGCGGATTGTTGAAGTACGCGAACACGTCGAAGCGCGTGCGGTCGTGGCGGCGAAGCACGGGCTCGACGAACGAGGGCAGCGCGGTGTGGCAGTCCGGCGAGACGTAGCACAGTCGCAGGCGGCGGTCGGGGTCGGCGACGTTGCCGGGCGGAACGTAACCGGCCTCCCATTCCGGCTCGAAGCGCTCGGCGAAAGCCCGGTGCAGCGCGAAGATCTCGTCCGGCGCGTGGCGCGTCGACAGCTTGGTGAGCGCGAGAAGATTCGAGAACGCGACGCGGAAGTCGGGCCACGCGCGCCGCGCCGCTTCGTACGCTGCGAACGCATCGTCGAAACGGCCCTGATCCTTGTAGAGATTGCCGAGATTGTTGAGTATTTCGTGGGCGTCGGGCGCGATCGACCGCGCCGTCTCGAGCTCCGCGACCGCGCCATCGACGTCGCCGCGCTGCCCGAGCGCGTTGGCCAGATTGATCCGGGCCCCGACCGCGGCGGGATCGAGCTCGAGCGCCCGGCGGTACGCCGCGACGCCCTCGTCGACGCGGGCGAGGCGCGTGAGCGCAGTGCCGAGGTTGGTCCACGCGAGCGAATCGTCCCCCGCCTGGGCGAGCGCGTTGCGCAGATACGCGTGGGCGGCATCCGTTTGCCCCGCCTCGAGCGCGCAGGCGCCGAGGCGCGACCACACTGCCGCAGAGGTCGGTGCGCGCTCGGCCAGCGCTCTCAGCAGCGACATCGCGCGCGGCCGATCGCCGGCGGACCACGCCGCGTCGGCCTCGGCGATCGCAGCGGCGATCGTCGGCGTGCGCTCGTGGCCGGGAGGGGGATCGATTGGCGCGAGGCTCATGTCGTCGGCGGGGCCGCGGCATGCCACCGGCGGCGCACGGCCTGCCTATAATAGTCGCCCGGCTGCCGCCGGCGGTGTCGCGTTGTACGCGCGGTTTGTGGCAGCATTACGCAAAGCTCGAACATTCGGCGCGACGTGAACGCCGCTCCCGACGGCGTCGATCCCTGGGGAATTCCTTGACGGTGATGGGCACACCACGCGACAGGCGTCCCCGGTATGCGTCCCGCCGCATCGCCCGAGGTCGTCATCGTGTTCGCGACGCGCGAGGCGCGCGCGGGCAGCCCCAACGTTATCCACCTCACATACCGTCGCGAGGGAGAATTCAATGTCACTGCTGATCGGCGTTCCGCGCGAAGTCTTCCCCGGCGAGAGGCGCGTCGCAACCGTGCCCGAGGTCGTCGAGAAGCTGATCAAGCAGGGCTTCCGTGTCGCGGTGGAGGCGGGCGCAGGCGACGCCGCCAACTTCGCCGACGGCGCTTACCGCGCCGCGGGCGCCGAAGTTGTGCCGACGGCGGCCGAACTGTGGGCCAAGTCGGACATCGTCTTCAAGGTACGCCCCCCGACGCCCGCCGAAGTCGGGCTGATGCGCGAGGGGGGCATGCTCGTCGATTTCATCTGGCCGGCACAGAACCCCGAGCTCATGCAGCAACTGGCGGCGAAGAAGGCAACGGTGCTCGCCATCGACAGCCTACCGCGCCAGCTGTCGCGCGCCCAGAAGATGGACGCGCTCACGTCGATGGCCGGCATCAGCGGGTATCGCGCCGTCGTCGAGGCAGCCAACGCGTTCGGCCGCTTCTTCAACGGGCAGATCACCGCCGCCGGCAAGATCCCGCCGGCGAAGGTCTTCGTCGCTGGCGCGGGCGTGGCCGGGCTCGCGGCGATCGGCACAGCCGCCAACCTGGGCGCGATCGTGCGCGCGAACGACACGCGAGCCGAGGTCGCGGACCAGGTGGTGTCGCTCGGCGGCGAGTTCGTCAAGGTCGACTACGAGGAAGAGGGCTCCGGCGGTGGGGGCTACGCCAAGGTCATGAGCGAGGGCTTCCAGAAGGCGCAGCGCGAGATGTACGCGAAGCAGGCGCGCGAGGTCGATATCATCATCACCACGGCGCTGATCCCGGGCAAGCCCGCGCCCAAGCTCATCACTGCCGAGATGGTGCAGACGATGAAGCCCGGAAGCGTCATCGTCGATATGGCGGCCGAGCAGGGCGGCAACTGCGAGCTGACCGAGCCGGGCAAGGCGGTGGTCAAGCACGGCGTGACCATCATCGGCTACACCGATCTCGCAAGCCGTCTTGCGGCGCAGGCGTCCACGCTTTACTCCAACAATCTGCTGCGTCTCACCGAAGAGCTATGCAAGTCCAAGGACGGCAATGTCGTCGTCAATATGGATGACGATGCGATCCGCGGCTTGACGGTCATCAAGGACGGCGCCATCACCTGGCCCGCGCCGCCGCCAAAGCTGCCTCCAGCGCCTCCCGCACCCGCAGCGAAGACCGCGGTGGCGACTGCGCCGCAGCCGAAGGCGAAGGGCCACGGCGAGCCGAGCGGGCCGATGCCGATCGCAAAGGCCGCAATGCTGTTCGGCGTCGGCGCGCTCCTGTTCCTGCTCGTGGGGCGTTATGCGCCGGACAGCTTCCTCCGCCACTTCACGGTGTTCGTGCTCGCGTGCTTCGTCGGCTACATGGTGGTCTGGAACGTGAAGCCCGCGCTGCATACGCCGCTGATGAGCGTGACCAACGCGGTCTCCTCCATCATCGCGATCGGAGCGCTGGTGCAGATCGCGCCGGACCTGACGAAGATCTCCGCCGATCTAGCGCGGCCGAACGAGTGGATACGCTGGCTCGCCGTCGGCGGGATCGGCCTCGCGACGATCAACATGTTCGGCGGCTTCGCGGTCACGCGGCGCATGCTCGAGATGTTCCGCAAGTGACGAAGGGGACGCCATGACTGCCAGCCTCTCGACGGTCTGCTATCTCGCCGCGACCATCCTCTTCATCCTGTGCCTGGGCGGGCTCTCCGATCAGGAGACTTCGCGCCGCGGGAATCTGTACGGGATCGTCGGCATGACGATCGCCGTGCTTGCGACGGTCCTCGGCACGCAGGTCACCGCGACCGGGTATCCGTACATCCTCGGCGCGATGGTGGTCGGCGCCTGCATCGGCCTCTACGCCGCGCGCATCGTGAAGATGACTCAGATGCCCGAGCTCGTCGCGCTGATGCACAGCCTCGTCGGTCTCGCGGCGATGCTCGTCGGCTACGCGAACTTCATCGACCCCGCGGTGGCGGCGACGATGACGCCGGCGGAGAACACGATCCACGAGATCGAGATGTACCTCGGCGTGCTGATCGGCGCCGTCACCTTCTCGGGATCGGTGATCGCGTTCGGCAAGCTCTCCGCCAGGATCAGCGGAAAACCGATGCTGCTCCCCGGACGGCATTGGATCAACCTGACCGGCCTCGTCGTCGTCCTGTACTACGGTTACGCGTTCGTCAACGCTCACGGCGTCGCCGAAGCGATGACGCCGATGATCGTGATGACGGTGATCGCGCTCCTCTTCGGCGTGCACATGGTGATGGCGATCGGCGGGGCCGACATGCCGGTCGTCGTGTCGATGCTCAACAGCTATTCGGGCTGGGCCGCTGCGGCCACCGGGTTCATGTTGTCCAACGACCTCTTGATTGTGACCGGCGCGCTGGTCGGATCGAGCGGCGCGATCCTCTCGTACATCATGTGCCGCGCGATGAACCGGAACTTCATCAGCGTGATCGCCGGTGGCTTCGGCACCGACAGCGGCGCGCCGGCGGCGAAGGGCAGCGGGCAAGTGCAACCCGCCGGCGAGGTTCAGCCGATCCAGGCGTCCGAAACCGCGGAGATGCTCAAGGAGGCGAAGAACGTGATCATCGTTCCGGGCTACGGGATGGCGGTCGCGCAGGCGCAGCACACCGTCCAGGAGATCACGAAGGCGCTGCGCGAGAAGGGCGTCAACGTGCGCTTCGGCATCCATCCGGTTGCGGGCCGCATGCCCGGCCACATGAACGTGCTGCTCGCCGAGGCGAAGGTGCCCTACGACATCGTGTTCGAGATGGACGAGCTGAACGACGACTTCCCCGATACCGACGTCGCGATGGTGATCGGCGCCAACGACATCGTGAACCCGGCCGCGCAGGAGGATCCGACGAGCCCGATCGCCGGCATGCCCGTGCTCGAGGTGTGGAAGGCGAAGCACTCGATCGTGATGAAGCGGAGCATGGCTTCCGGCTACGCCGGCGTGGACAATCCGCTCTTCTACAAGGACAACAACCGGATGCTCTTCGGCGATGCGAAGAAGATGCTCGACGAAGTCATGGTGGCGCTGAAGTCCTGAGCACCGGGCAACGGATGCCGGGGCCGCTTGCGCATCTGACGATCCTCGATCTCTCCCGCGTGCTCGCGGGGCCGTGGTGCACGCAGCTCTTCGCCGACCTCGGCGCGACCGTCATCAAGATCGAGCGGCCCGGCGGCGGCGACGACACCCGCGCGTGGGGGCCGCCGTACCTGAGGGACGGCGCGGGGCGCGAGACGAGCGAAGCCGCCTACTACCTCTGCTGCAACCGCGGCAAGCTTTCCGTCGCCGTCGATTTCACGCATCCGGACGGGCGGGCGATCGTGATCGGGCTCGCGCGGCAGGCCGACGTCCTCGTCGAGAACTTCAAGGTCGGCGGGCTTGCCAAATACGGGCTCGACTACGCGAGCGTCGCGGCCGTCAACCCCCGTCTCGTCTACGCGTCGATCACCGGATTCGGACAGGACGGTCCCTATGCGGACCGGGCCGGCTACGATTTCATCATCCAGGGGATGTCCGGATTCATGAGCGTCACCGGAGAGCGCGACGATCTGCCCGGCGGCGGGCCGCAGAAGGCGGGCGTGGCTATCACCGATCTGATGACCGGAATGTACGCGACCGTTGCGATCCAGGCGGCGCTCGCGCACCGCGACCGCACCGGCCGCGGACAGTGGATCGACGCCGCGCTTCTCGATTCCGCGGTCGCCATGATGGCGACGATGTCGCACAACTACCTGACGACGGGCGAGGCGCCGGCGCGTCTGGGGAACGCGCACCAGAACATCGTTCCCTACCAGGTGTTCGCGTGCGCCGACGGCCACGTGATCGTCGCGGTCGGCAACGACAGCCAATTCGCGAAGTTCTGCACGGCCGCCGGCAAGCCCGAGTGGGCCAGCGACACTCGTTATGCGAAGAACGCCGATCGCGTGCGCAATCGCGCCGAGCTGGTGCCGCTGATAGCAGCGGTGATGGCCACGCGCACCCAGCGTGCGTGGCTCGCCGCGCTGGAGCCGCTCGGGATTCCTTGCGGTCCGATCAATCGTCTCGATCAGGTGTTCGCCGATCCGCAGGTGGTCGCGCGCGGATTGCAGATTGAGCTTCCGCACGCGCTTGCCGGAACGGTGCCGCAGGTGCGCGCCCCGATCGTGCTGTCGGCGACGAAGCTCGACTACCAACGGCCGCCGCCGCTCCTCGGCGAGCATACGGCCGAGGTACTGCGTGATCGGCTCGCGCTTGCGCCCGACGCGATTGCCGATCTCGCCGCGCGCGGCGTCATCGGGTTGCGGCGGTGACGCGTCGCCCTGCGTTCTGGATTGCCTACGCGGCACTCGCGGCGCTCGCGCTCGGGGTCGCCTGGCACCTCTTTCCGCTTGCGATTCCGCTCGTCAACCTCGACGTCACGATGTCGCGCCGCGAGGCGCTCGCGCGGGCGGAGGAGCTCGCGCAGGCGCGCAAGCTCGCGCCCGACGGCGCGCGCAGCGCAGTCCGGTTCTCGCACGATGGCGATGCGCAGAACTACATCGAGCTCGAAGGCGGCGGCAAGGCCGCCTTCGCCGAGCTCGTGAAGGGCGATCTCTACGCGCCGTACTGGTGGGACGTGCGCGTGTTCAAGCCGGGGGACGTGAGCGAGGTCGTCGTCCGCTTCAAGCCCGACGGCAAGTCGAACGGGTTCGGCCGCCGCGTGCCGGAAACGTACGTGCGGGACGAGGCGGTGAAGGCCCTCGCTCCCGACGCCGCGCGCTCGCTCGCCGAGGCGGGCGCGCGCGGCGAATGGGGCTTCGACCTGGCGCCGTACAAGCTGCTCGAGCAGTCGCAGCAGACGCGCCCGAACGGGCGCGTCGATCACTTGTTCGTCTACGAGCGTCCGGAGAAGCTCGGCGAGGCGCGAATCCGGCTGCGGCTCGGCGTCACGGGCGACGAGCTCACCGAAGTCGCGCCTTATGTCCACATTCCCGAATCCTTCGAGCGCCGGTTCCGCGAGCTGCGGAGCGCGAACGACGCGATCGCCGGCTTCGCCTCGGTCACCGCGGGCCTGCTTTACGGATTGGGCGGCTGCGTGCTCGGCGCGCTCTGGCTTGCACGGAAGCACTGGCTCGTCGTCAAACCGGCGCTGGGCGCAGGTTTCGTCGTCGGCGGGCTGCTCGCCGCGGCGATGCTCGTGGCGGCGCCCGCCGCCTGGTTCGGCTTCGACACCGCGCAGTCGACGACGACGTTCTGGCTGCGGCAGATCGGCGCCGGGGTTGCCGTCGCCTTGGGCGGCGGGCTCGGCTACGCGCTCGTGTTCATGACTGCCGAGAGCCTGACGCGCCGCGCGTTCCCCGCGCATCCGCAACTCTGGCGGGTGTGGGCGGGAGGCGCCGCGCCGACGCCAGCGATCCTGGGGCGCACGCTCGGCGGTTACCTGTTCGTGCCAGTCGAGCTCGCCCTCGTCGCGGCGTTCTATTACGCGACGAACCGCTGGCTCGGGTGGTGGCAGCCCTCCGAGGTGCTGACCGATCCGGATATCCTGTCGAATGCGCTGCCGGCGCTGATGCCGGTCGCCGTTTCGCTGCAGGCCGGGTTCATGGAGGAGTGCCTGTTCCGCGCCGTCCCGCTTGCACTGGGCGCGCTGATCGGCGCTCGGTTCGGGCGGCGCAAAGCCGGCATCGCGGTCGCGTTCGTGCTGCAGGCGGTTGTCTTCGGCGCGGCGCATGCGAACTACCCCGGCTTTCCTTCGTATTCGCGACTGGTCGAGCTCGTCGTGCCGGCGATGATCTGGGCGGCGATCTTCCTGCGGTTCGGCCTGCTGCCGACGATCGTGCTGCACGCGCTGTTCGATTTGACGCTGTTCTCGATCCCGCTCTATCTCGTCGATGCGCCGCTCGCGTGGGTCCAGCGCGGCGCGGTGATAGTCGCGGCACTCGTGCCGCTCGGCATCGTGCTGTGGCGGCGGGCGCGCGCCGGCGCCTGGCGCGAGCTGCCGCCGTCGCTGCGCAATGGCGCGTGGGTTGCGCCATCCCCCGCCGTGCGCCGCGACGCTCCGCTGCCCCGGGTCGTCGCGTCCCGGGGAGTCGCTTGGCTGCAACGCGCGCTGCCGGCGATCGGGCTCGCCGGGCTCGGCGCGTGGATCGCGTTCACGCCGATGAAGAGCGATGTTCCCGCGCTCGCGATCGATCGGCAGCGGGCGGAGTCCGCCGCGGACGCCGCGCTCGCGTCGCGCGGCGTCGCGCTCGGTGCCGAGTGGCGACGGATGTCGACCGTGCGCCTCGCGACCGACGAGCCGCAATGGCCGCAGCACGCGTTCGTGTGGCGCGAGGCGGGGCCCGGGCGGTATCGCGCGCTCGTCGGATCCGTGCTGGCGCCGCCGCTGTGGGACGTCCGCTACGCGATGTTCGAGGGCGACGTCTCGTCGCGCGCCGAAGAGTGGCGGATCACCGTCGACCCCGCCGGCAACGCACGGCAGGTCCGGCACGCGCTTCCCGAAGCGAGTCCTGGCGCGCGGCTCGAAGGCGATGCGGCGCGCGCGATCGCGGAGCGGGCGATCGCATCCGGTTTCGGCGTCGATCCGGCGGAGATGAAGCTCGTCTCCTCCGAGCAGAAGGACCGGCCGGCGCGCACCGACTGGGCGTTCACGTATGCCGACCCGGGAATCGACGTCGGCAAGGACGGCGAGGCGCGATTCGCCGTGACGATCGCCGGCGACGAGATAGCGGCCACCGGCCGCTATGTCTATGTGCCCGAGGCGTGGTCGCGCGAGGAGCGCGAGCGCGAGGGGCGCATCGGCAACGCGCGAATCGCTGCGGCCCTGGCGTTCGCGGTTGCGGCAATCGCGGCCCTCGGCGTTGCGGTCCGGGCGTGGATGCGTCGGCAATGCGACACGCGCGCCGCCGCGCTAACGCTGACGATCACGCTTGCCGCGGCTGCGGCTGGGATCGCAGTCATGTGGCCGACCTTTGCAATCAAGCTGAAGACGACCGAGCCCGTGGCGACGCAGGTGCTGCTTCTCGTGGCGGGGCTGATGCTCGCTGCGGCGCTCGGCTCGCTCGTCGTCGCGCTTGCGACGGGCGTCGGTACGTGGGCGGCGAAGTCGCGCCCGCGGACGGCGCTCGCGGGACGCCTGCCGGCGTGGGCCGGCGGTTCGGCGGCGGCACTCGCCGTTGCCGGAGCCGCGGCGGTTGCAGAGCGTTTCGTCCCACCCGAGGCGCCACTGTGGCCGTCGTTGCCGTTCGCGGCGGCGCGATGGCCGTGGGCAGCCGCTGCGCTGCACGGCGTCGGCGTCGTCTCGTCGATCGGCGTCGGGCTTTTCGTGCTGCATCTGCTCGACCGCGTGACCGCCTCGTGGACGCGGCGCGCGTGGCTTGCCGTCGTCGCGGTTGTTGCGCTCGTCGCGGGTATCGCCGCAGCCAGGGGCAGCACCGAGCTCGAAAGCGTCATCGCGGGCGGTCTCGTCGCTGGCGCGATCGCCGCCGCGATCGTCTACGCCGTGCTGCGCTTCGACGCGAGGACGATCCCCGGGTACGTCGTCGCGGCGACGATCGTCTCCGCCGGCGAAGACGCAGCGCTCGACGGCACCGCCGCCGGCTGGGCCGAGTTCGCCGTCTACGCGGCCGTCGCGGTCGCGATCGGCTGGGCCGCGTTGCGCTATATCGAGCGGAGCGGCACGTCGCGGGATGCCGCGCCGCCTACTTGATCGTCACCCAGTACGGAATCACGTTGTTGTCGGCACGGTGGACGGCGGTGACGTTGTCACGCTCCGCCCACGGGATCACCTGCCGGTGCAGCGGTATGTGGTTGACTTCAGCGTTGTGCGCGAGCAGCGCATCGTGGATCTGGCCCAGCCGCTCCTCGGGCTGCATGTTGATCTTGATCTTCGCGGTGAGCCCGTCGAGCTTCGCGTTCGAGTAGCGCCCGTAGTTGTAGTCGCCGTCGCCTTTGCCGTTGAACGTCGAGAGCACCGGCTGCAGGATGAAGATGCCGTCCGTCGTCGCGCCTCCCCAGCCTAGCATGTACATGCTCGTGTCGGTCTTCTCGAGCTTCGGGAAATAGGTCGCGCGCGGCATCGCGTTCACGTTGACCTTGACGCCGATCTGCGCCCACATCGCCGCGAGCGCCTGGCAGATCTTCTCGTCGTTGACATAGCGATTGTTCGGGCAATCGAGCGTGACTTCGAAGCCGTTCGGGTAGCCGGCGTCGGAGAGGAGCTTCTTCGCGCGCTCCTTGTCGTACGGCAGCCGCTTCTCGATCTCGGGTGTCGTCGTGAGCGGCGACGGCAGCATCGCACCGGAAGGCTGCGCGAGACCGCGCATCGTGGTCTTCCTGATCGCCTCGATGTCGATCGCATGGTAGAGCGCCTGGCGCACCCTGAGATCTTTGAACGGATTCTTCCCCTTGACGTTCGAATAGAGGAGCTCGTTGCGCGCCTGGTCCATTCCGATGAAGACGATCCGGTTCTCGGTGCCTTCGAGAACCCGGATGCCGGGCGTCTGCGCCAGGCGCGGCACGTCCTGCGGCGGCGGATCGTTGACGAGGTCGACCTCGCCCGACAGGAGCGCGGCGACGCGCGTCGCGTCGGAGACGATCGGCGTGTAGACCACCTCATCGGCGTTGCCTTCGAAGAGTCCCGCCTTGATGCCCCACCAGTTCGGGTTCTTCACGAGCACGGTCTTCACGTCTGGCTCGCGCGCCTTCAGCATGTACGGACCGGTGCCGTTTGCCTGGTGCGCGGTGATCATGTCCTCCTTCTGCGTGTAGTTCTGCGGCTTGGTCGCGCGATTCTTCTCGCACCAGGCCTTGCTCATGATGTTGATCGTGTTGATATGCTCGAGCTCGATCGGGTTCGGCCCGTTCGTCGTGAACTCGACGGTGTAGTCGTCGATCTTCTTGGGAATTCCGGAGGCGTTCGCGTACGCGCGCAGTTGCGAGGTGTCGCTGCGCGCGCGCTCGAAGCTGAACACGACGTCGTCGGCGGTGAACGGCGTTCCGTCGTGGAATTTCACGCCGCGCCGCAGGTTGAACCGCCACGTCGTCGGGTTCATCTTCGTCCACGATTCGGCGAGCGCCGGCTGCAGCCCGAGCTTCTTGTCGCGGACGATCAGGAATTCGTAGACGAGCTGGTTGATGTTGTTGGTGAGGTTCTCGTTCTGCGAATGCGGATCGGTCGTCTGCATGTCGCCGCGACCCGCCCAGCGCAGCGTCTTGGCGTCGGCACCCGGGCTCGCAAGCGCGAGCGCAGCGGCGAGCGCAGCAATGAGCGGGGCGGCACGGACGGATCGGTGCATGGGGCCTCCTCTCGAATCGGGCTTGGCGTGGACTCGCGCGCCGGCTCTCCCCGCCGGCCGCGGCGATGATAACGCCGCGCGCCCGCGCAGGGTAGAATCCGCGCCCGCCCGGCGCACACTTCGCTTCCCGTGTCGCGCTTCGCCGCCTTGATCGTCTTCGCCGCATGAGCACGCCGTCGCCCGCTGCACGTCTCTCCGCCCAGCTGCCGCTCGCCATGGCGGTCGATGCAATGGCGCTCGCCGATCGCATCGAGCGTGCGCGCCGCACACACGCCGCCGCACCCGAATGGGAAAGGATCGCTGCGGCGCTCGCCCGCTCGATCGAGAAGCGCGGGGCACGCAGCGCGCGCCGGCCGGCGATCACTTATCCGCAGGAGCTCCCGGTCGCGCAGCGCGCCGCCGAGATCGCCCGGGCGATCGCCGAACACCCGGTCGTCATCATTTGCGGCGAAACGGGCTCCGGCAAGACCACGCAGCTGCCGAAGATCTGCCTCGCCGCAGGGCGCGGCGAACGCGGTCTGATCGGGCACACGCAGCCGCGACGCATCGCAGCCCGCAGCGTGGCGGCACGCATCGCGCAGGAGCTCGGATCGGAGGTGGGCGCTCTGGTCGGCTACAAGGTGCGCTTCACCGACCGCACGCGGCCCGACGCATTCGTCAAGCTGATGACGGACGGCATCCTGCTCGCGGAGACTCAGGCCGATCCGTTGCTCGGCGCCTACGACACGCTGATCGTCGACGAGGCGCACGAGCGCAGCCTCAACATCGATTTCCTCCTCGGGTATCTGAAACAGCTCCTCGCCCGCCGCCCGGACCTGAAGGTCGTTATCACCTCCGCGACGCTCGACGCCGATCGCTTTGCCCGTCACTTCGGCTCCGGTGATCGACCCGCGCCGGTGCTCGAAGTCTCGGGCCGGACGTATCCGATCGAAATTCGCTACCGCCCGCTCGCCGGCGACGGCGAGGACGACGACGAGGAGGAACTCGAAGACGCGATCGTCGACGCCGCCGACGAGCTGTGGCGCAAAGGTCCGGGAGACATCCTCGCCTTTTTGCCGGGGGAACGGGAGATCCGCGAGACCGCAGACTTGCTCCGCAAAGGGCTCGCACGCCGTCCGTATGCCGGCAGCGTCGAGATCCTCCCGCTCTACGCGCGGCTGTCGGTCCCCGAGCAGCAGCGCGTGTTCGCGCCGTCGTCCGGCCGGCGCATCGTGCTCGCGACGAACGTCGCCGAGACTTCGCTCACGGTGCCGGGCATCCGCTACGTGATCGACAGCGGGCTCGCGCGCATCAAGCGCTATTCGCTGCGCAACAAAACGACGCTGCTGCAGATCGAGCCTGTCTCGCAGGCCGCGGCCAACCAGCGCGCGGGCCGCTGCGGCCGCGTTGCCGACGGGATCTGCGTGCGCCTCTACGGCGAAGAGGACTACGCCGCGCGTCCGCGCTACACGGATCCGGAGATCCTGCGCAGCTCGCTCGCCGCCGTCATTTTGCGGATGGCTGCACTCAAGCTCGGCGATGTCGCCGAGTTTCCGTTCGTCGAACCGCCGCCCGCGCGGGCGGTCGCCGACGGCTACCAGCTGCTGCAGGAGCTCGGCGCCATCGACGATGCGCGGCAATTGACTCCGCTCGGCGCCGAGCTCGCACGCATTCCCGTCGATCCGCGCGTCGCGAGAATGGTCGTGGCGGCGCGTGAGCAAGGCTGTGTCCCCGACGTGCTCGTCATCGCCGCCGCGCTCTCCGTTCCCGATCCGCGCGAGCGGCCGCTCGCCAAGCAGCAGGCGGCCGATCAGGCGCACCTAGCTTTTCGCGACGAGCGATCGGACTTCCTGTCGCTCATCGCCCTTTGGGACTTCTTCGAGGGCAAGCTCGCCGAGAAGCTCTCGCATCGCCAGCGGGTGGACGCCTGCCGCGCGCAGTTCGTCTCGTATCTGCGGCTCACCGAGTGGCGCGACGTGCACGCTCAGCTCGCAGCCGAGCTGAGCGAGCAGGGCTGGCAGTGGCGGAGCGAACGCGCTGCGCACGTCGACGCGTCCAAGTATCAGGCGATCCATCAGGCGCTGCTCGCGGGCCTGCTCGGCAACTTCGGCGCCAAGGAAAGCGAAGGGGACGGCTACCAGGGCGCGCGGGGCATCCGCTTCCTTCTGCATCCCGGGTCAGGGCTTGCGAAGAAGCGGCCGAAATGGGTGCTCGCCGCCGAGCTCGTGGAGACGTCGCGGCTCTTCGCGCGCTGCGCCGGCGCCGTCGAGCCCGAATGGATCGAGAGGGTCGCGGGGACTCGCGTGACGCGCGACTACTTCGAGCCGCACTGGGACGCCGATCGCGGCGAGATCGTCGCAGCCGAACGCGTGCAGCTCTACGGGATCACGCTCGTCGCACGCCGCCGCGTGTCGTTCGGCCGCATCGACCCCGCGCTCGCGCGCGAGGTTTTCATTCGCGAGGCGCTCGTACCCGGCACGATCGCGACGAAGGGATCGTTTCTCGCGCACAACAGGAAGCTCGTCGCCGAGGTTGCCGAGCTCGAGCACAAGGCGCGCCGCCAGGACGTGCTCGTCGACGACGAGGCGATCGCGGCGTTTTACGACGGTCGGATCCCGGCGGACGTTCATTCGCTCGCCACGTTCGAGCGCTGGCGCGAAGGCGCCGAGCGCAGCGATCCGCGCGTGCTGCATCTCACGCGGGAGGCGCTGATGCGCCATGCCGCGCACAACGTGACCGAATCGCTCTTTCCTGAAAAGCTCGCACTCGCCGGGAACGAGCTGCCGCTGCGCTATCGGTTCGCGCCGGGTCAGCCGAACGACGGACTTACGCTGACCGTGCCGCTCGCGCTGCTGAACCAGATCGATGCCGGACGGCTGTCCTGGCTCGTTCCCGGCATGATCCGCGAGAAGGTGACGCTGCTCGTCAAGGCGCTGCCGAAGCAGCTTCGCAACCGGCTGCACCCGCTGCCGGAGGCTGTCACCGCGTTTCTCGAGTCGGCGCGGTATGGCGAAAGCGAGCTCGCCGATGCTCTGTTGCGCTGGCTCCGCTCCCGCCTCGGCGAGACGCTCCCCCCGGATGTTTGGGACGACACGGAGATCCCGCCCCATCTGGAAGTCGCGATTCGCGTGGTCGACGCATCGGGTCGCGAGCTCGCCTCGGGGCGCGATCTCGCTCGCCTGCGCACCGAGCTCGGCGCAGCGGCTCAGCTGACGTTCGCCGGCACAACGCCCGCGCTCGAGCGCCGCGGCCTCATGAGTTGGGACTTCGGCAAGCTGCCCGACACGCTTTCGAGCGCCAGGGACGGTCGGCACGTCACCGGGTATCCCGCGCTCCATGACGACGGCGATAGCGTGTCGATCGTGCTCTTCGACACTCGCCTTGCCGCCGACGCGGCGATGCGCGCGGGCGTGGTCCGGCTGCTACGGATCGCCTTGAAGGACCACGTTGCGCGCCACGAGAAGGGCGGAGCGGGGTTCGCGCAGGCTGCGCTGCAGCTGAAGACCACGGTTCCCTCGGCGCAGCTTCTCGCCGACGTCCTTGACGCAGCCTGCGATCGCGCTTTTGTGGGCGAGGATCCGCTGCCGCGCAGCGAGACAGCGTTCGCGGAGCAGGTGAAGCGCGCCAGAACACGGCTTCCCGCCGTGGCGGAGGGCGCGTTTCGCCTCCTCGCTCTGATCGCTACGCGGCACCAGCAGCTGACGCAACGCATCGCCTCGCTGCCGTCGTCGGCCGCACGCCTTGCCGGCGAAATCCGAAGCCGCCGCGACGCGCTCGTCTACCCCGGCTTCTTCGCCGCCACACCCTGGGCGCATCTCACCGAAGTCCCGCGCTACCTCGCGGCGCTCGACCGCCGCCTCGTCAAATTCGCCGAGAATCCTGGGCGCGATGCGCGCCACGCGGCCACGGTGAGCGCGTGGTGGGAGCGCTACCGCGAGCGCCTCGAGCGTAACCGCAAGGCGGGACGGGTCGAGCCGGGCCTGGAGGAGTTCCGCTGGCTGCTCGAAGAGCTGCAGGTGTCGCTTTTCGCGCAGGAGCTCAAGACACCGTTCCCCGTGTCGTATCGACGCCTCGAGAAGGCGTGGACGGAGCTCAACCGCGGATGATCGGTCGCGCGGGGCGCGTTGTGGCGCCGATTGCCACCGTGTTACAGTAGGTCGCTCGCCCTCGCTGGAGGACGGTGGAGAATGTTGCCCAGGAGGCATTCCGGCCACGCCGGCGGGGCACGGGCCCGCGCCCGACCGATGAGTCCATAGCTGCGCCAGACGCGTTGAACGCCCCGACGACCCGCCGGCACATCCCGCGCGACATGTCGAAGATACTCGGCGACTGCCGAGATATCGCGATCCATCGTCTGCTGCTGATGTTCAACACCATGCTCGGACGGGTCGGCGAGATGCTGATGGATCGGGCAAGCCGCACCGATGTGCGCGAGGATCAGGTCGCGAGCCTCGACGCGCGCGATGTGCTGCGGACCGCGAGCGCCGGCTTGATGGCTGAATTCGAGCGGCGCCTGCGAAAGCAGATCGATGATTGCATCGCCGGCAAAGTGGCTACCAAGACTGATTTCTCGAAGGTCGACGCCGAGAAGCTGTCGCTGATCGATACTCATGCGATGGATGAGTCCGTCTTGATCAGCAACATCACGCGGGTCGTCGAGAACCTGTCCCACGACGAGCTGCAGCTGCTCAACCGTGGCGTCGGACATCTGCTCGGCGATCCCGCGCTGGAAACGGGGGCCAACCCGTTCGCCCCGGCGGCGATCGTTTCGACGTTCGCCGATGCGCTGGAAACTCTCAAGGCGGACCATCGGGTCAAGCACACGATCCTGAAGGAGATCAACCAGGCTTCGCTCGCCGAAGTCAACAGCATTTACGCCGACCTCAATAAACACCTGCAGAACCTTCATGTCATGCCGAAGGGGACACGCAGGGTTGCGCAGCTGCGGCGCGAAGCTGAACCCGCCCGCGAGCACGC
The DNA here is from genome assembly GCA_035541655.1 of Casimicrobiaceae bacterium. GTDB lineage: Bacteria > Pseudomonadota > Gammaproteobacteria > Burkholderiales > Casimicrobiaceae > CAIWHR01. The sequence continues at coordinate 85,379 of DATKMY010000086.1, forward strand.
GCCGCCGGGTCGACCCGAGAGTGCGGAGCCGGCGCCGTCCGAGATCGACGTGATGGCGCTATTCCAGAAGCGCTTCCGCGGCGCGCCCCTTCCGCCGCAGCTTCCCCCTTCGCTGTTTGCGGCGGCAGGCGGCGGGATGGCGCCGCCTGGCGGGCCAGCAGTCGCCCCGGGAATTGAGGCGACACGCATCATGGCCGACGGCAGCCAGGAGTTTCCGGCGATTTCGCTTGAAGCCGGTGCGCGGTATATCCCGCGGGGCCCGCTCGCGCCCACGCCGTCCGGATACGTCCCAGGCCTTCCGATCATCGCGACGCCGATGCTGGGCGAGGGCCTCGCGCGGCTGCAGGCGGGGGAGAGCGACTTCGATCTCGGCGCCGGCACGTACGTCCAGTTCTCCGGCATCCCGGAAGGCCGGCACAACGTACTGCGCGACCTCCAGGAGTCCCCTCTAGGCAAGAAGGCGAATCAGCTCGAGTTGATGACGATCGAGCTGGTCGCGATGCTGTTCGACTTCATCTTCGAGACAAAGGACCTGCCCGACGGCATCAAGGCACTGCTCGCGCGGCTGCAGATTCCCGTGCTCAAGGCGGCGATGCTCGACGGCGCGTTCTTCGCGAAGAAGAGCCATCCGTCGCGTCTGCTCGTCAACGCGCTCGCCGAGGCGGGACGGGGCTGGTCCCCGGCGATGGGGACCGACGATCCCCTCTATCAGCATATCGACGCGATCGTTCACCGGATCCTCGACGGGTTCACCGACAATCTGGCGATCTTCGACGAGGCGCGCGAAAAGCTCGAGAAGTTTCTCGCCGACGAGGAAAAGGTCGCCGAAGCGAACATCCAGTCGACGGCCGAAGAAATCGATCAGACCGACCGCCGGGAGATGGCGGTTGCGGTGGCGCGGGCCGAGGTCGAGCGGCGGATTCAGATGTACCCGGTTCCCAACTTCCTCGCCACGTTCCTTCGGCAGCAATGGGCGCCCACGCTCGAGAACGTCTATATGAAGCACGGCGAGGAGAGCGACACCTGGGAACAGAGCGTTGCGATGCTCGAGGACCTGGTGTGGAGCGTGCAGCCAAAGCGGACGAAGGACGACCGAAAGCACCTGGTAGCGCTGCTACCGTCGCTGCTCAAGAGGCTGTCCGCAGCGCTCCTCGACATTGCTGCGGCCGCCGAGGAACGCGATCGATTCATGGCGAACCTCGTCGAAGCTCACGCTGCCTCGGTAAAGCCCGCCGCCGCTACCGCCGGGCTCGGCACCGCATCGGTCGTCGAGCAGGCGAAGGCGGCCGCCGAGCAAGCGCATGCGGCCGGCGACGAGGAGAGGGCGGCGAAGGCCGAAGAGCTCGCCGCGGCGATGACGCAGGCCGAGCCCGCGCCCGTAGAAGAAGAGGAGGTCATCGACGACCAGTACCTCGAGATCGCGCAGAGCCTCGAACGCGGCGCGTGGATCGAATTCGAGGCGGACGACGGGCAGCTCGCCTTCGCGAAGCTCGCGTGGATCAGCCCGTTGCGCGGCACGTACCTCTTCACGAACCGCCAGGGGTTGAAGGCGCTGTCGATGAACGCCGAGGAGCTTGCGGCACGCTTCCGCGAAGATCGCGCGCGTCTCGTCGAGGCCGAGCCGCTGATCGATCGCGCGCTCGGGAGCGTGATCGCGTCGTTCACCGAGAAGATGCCCGAGCCCGTTGCGACTTGAGCGTCCCGCGCCACCTCGCGGCGCGCGCCTCCCGGCCGCCACAACATGGTTGACCCCGCTGCTGCGCGCATCGGCGTGCTCGTCATCGGCGACGAGATCCTCTCGGGAAAGCGGCAGGACCGGCACTTCGCGCACGTCGTCGCGACGCTCGCCAAGCGCGGCCTCGCGCCCGCGTGGGCACGCTACGAAGGCGACGATCGCGCGGCGCTAACGCGCACGCTGCGCGACACTTTCGCGTCCGGGGACATCGTGTTCAGCTTCGGCGGCGTCGGCGCCACTCCCGACGATCACACGCGGCAGGCCGCAGCCGCCGCGCTCGGCTCGCCGCTCGTCCGCCACCCCGAAGCGCTCGCGGAGCTCGTCGCGCAGTTCGGAGACGCGGCCTACCCGAACCGCGTGATGATGGCCGAATTTCCGCAGGGCGCGACGATCATCCCGAATCCGGTCAATCGCGTCGCGTCGTTCTCGGTGCGCGATCACCACTTCTTTCCCGGATTCCCGCAGATGGCGTGGCCGATGCTCGAATGGGTGCTCGCGACTCGGTATCCGGCGCTTGCCGTGTCGGGTACCGGCGAACGCTCGATCGTCGTCTTCGGCGCCGGCGAAGGTCAGCTGATATCGCTGATGCACGATTGCGTCGCGCGCTACCCTCAGTTGAAGCTCTTCAGCCTACCGACGATGCTCCCCGAGGGGAAGCGGCGCCTGGAGCTCGGCGTCCGCGGCGAAATCGCGGCGGCGGACGCGGCGCTCGCCGATCTCGTTGCGGGGATCGAGGCGGCCGGATTCCGCTGGGAGCCCGCAGACGCGCGAGGCCTGGAGAACGATCCCGAAGCCGAGCGCGCGTAGCCGAAAGCGCGCCGCGAGTCGCCGCTAGCGGTCGGCGAGCGCCTCCGCGCACTCGACGACGAGCTCAGGCCCGCGATAGACGAGCCCCGTGTAGAGCTGCACCAGCGTCGCTCCGGCGTCGATCTTCTCCTTCGCGTCGGCGCCGCTCAGGATGCCGCCGACGCCGATGATGGGGAGCGCGCCGTCGAGCGCCTTGGCGAGGCGCGCGACGACCGCGGTGGACTGTTCGCGCAGCGGACGGCCCGACAGCCCGCCGGCCTCCTCGGCGTGCGTCCGGCCTTTGACGGCGCCGCGCGCAATCGTCGTGTTCGTCGCGATGACCGCGTCGATCTTGCGCCGGGCGAGCACGCGCGCGATGCCGTCGATCGCCGCCGGCCCGAGATCGGGTGCGATCTTCACGGCGATCGGCGTGTACTTCGCGTGCTTGTCGGCGAGGCGCTTCTGCTCGGATTTCAGCGCCGCGACGAGACCGGCGAGCGTGTCTTCCGCCTGGAGGTCGCGCAAACCCTTCGTGTTCGGCGACGATACGTTGACCGTCACGTACGAAGCGCGCACGTAGACGGCGCGCAGGCAGGCGAGATAGTCGTCGGAGGCGTGCGCGTTCGACGTGTCGAAGTTCTTGCCGATGTTGACGCCGAGGATGCCGCGCCAGGTGGCCCGCGCGGTGTTCGCGAGGAAGCGGGCGACCCCGTCGTTGTTGAAGCCGAGGCGGTTGACGAGCGCTTCGCACTCCGGGATCCGGAAGAGGCGCGGCTTCGGATTGCCGGGTTGTGCGCGTGGCGTCACCGTTCCGCATTCGATGAACCCGAACCCGAGCGCGGCGAGGCCGTCGATGTGCGCGGCGTTCTTGTCGAGCCCGGCGGCGACACCGACGCGATTCGGGAACTCGAGTCCCATCGCCGTGACTTTCGATGGGGGAATCACGCGAGTGAAAGCGTGCGCCGCGCCGGTCTTCACCGCGAGGTCGAGGCCTGCGAACGTGAGCTCGTGCGCGGTCTCGGGGTCGAGCGCGAACAGCAGGGGGCGAAGCAGCGGGTAGATCATTCTCGCGGGCGCGTTCCGCGCGCGCCTCGGACGATGGCGGCCTCGCGCATCTGCCGTGTCTTGCGGCAGCGAAACGTCGTGCCGTCGATGAAACGCAGCGCGATGATACCATTTCGAGTGCCTTCCTCCCCGCATTCGAAGTCATGGCCCGCACGCTCGCCGCGCTGCTCGCCGCCGCGGTCTGTCTGATCGCAGCGGTGACACCGGCGGCGGCTGCGGCGCCCGACCCCGCAGTCGGGAACTACGCGGCGCGTGCCGACGTGCGCGCGTTCATCGGCGAGATGGCCGACGAATACGGCTTCGACCGCGTCGCGCTGCGCCGCGTGTTTGCCCAGGCGCACTATCAGCGCGCGATCGTCGCAGCGATGGACCGTCCGCTGCGCGAGCCCCCGAAGTGGTACGAGTACGCGCCGCGGTTTCTCGCTGCGCCGCGCGTCGACGCCGGGGTCGCGTACTGGGCGGCTCACGCCGCCGACCTCGCGCGCGCGGAGGAGCGCTTCGGCGTTCCCGCCGAGATCGTCGTCGCGATCCTCGGCGTGGAGACCTACTACGGCAAGTACACGGGACGCTATCGCACGGTGGACGTGCTCGCGACGCTCGCGTTCGACTACCCGCGACGCGCGGCATTCTTCCGCGGCGAGCTGAAGCAGTTCCTGCTGCTCGCGCGCGAGCTCAAGATGCCGGCGCTCACAGCGAAGGGCTCGTTCGCCGGCGCGCTCGGCGTCCCCCAGTTCATGCCGGGAAGCTACCGGAGCTTCGCAATCGACTTCGACGACAGCGGCAGAGCGGATCTGTGGAACAGCGCCGCCGACGTCGTCGGGAGCGTCGCCAATTACCTCGCGCGCCACGATTGGCAGCGGGGCCAGCCGGTGCTTCTCGCGGCGGCGATCGACGAGACTGCGCGCGAATCGGTGCTGCGCAAGCTCGACGGCGGGCTCTCGGAGCGCCGCGCGCTCGCTGCATGGTCCGCCGACGGCGTCGCGCCCGTTGCGGCGCCCGAAGATCTCGCGCAGGATCCCGTCGGCGTTCTGGTGCTCGAGGAGAAGCCCGACGGCGCCGATGCCGACAGCTATTGGATCGCGTGCAACAATTTCTACGTGCTCACGCGCTACAACCGCAGCCGTCTCTACGCGACCGCCGTTTGGGAGCTCGCGAAAGCGATCAAGGAAGCGCGCGCCGCGACCGCGCGGGACTGAGCGAACTCGCGGTGCGCGATCCCCGCGGCGATCGAAGCGCCGCGGCTCGCGCTACCGCTTGCCGCTTGCCGCGAGCGCCCGCGCATGCGCAACGAGCCCGCGCGTGGAGGCGTCGGCATCGTCGGCGAGCGGCGCACCGCCCTCGAGCGCGGCGACGATCGGGCCGGCGAGGGTCTTGCCGAGCTCGACGCCGAACTGGTCGAACGGGTTGATGCCGTAGAGCACGGCTTCGACGAACGTCCGGTGCTCGTAGAGCGCGATCAGCTGGCCGAGGCGATAGGCGCTCACCTCGGGCATCATGATCGTCGTCGACGCGCGGTTGCCCGGACACACGCGCGCGGCAACCGCGGCTTCGAGCGCGGCCGGACCCAGTCCCTTCGCGGCGAGCTCCGCGCGGACGGTGTCGGCGCTGCGCCCGACGAGGAGCGCCTGCGCCTGCGCGAGTGCGTTCGCGACGAGCAGCGTCTGCTGGTTCGCGAGCGGGTGCGTAGCACGCACCGGAACGATGAACTCGACCGGCGCTTCGCGCGTCCCCTGGTGCAGCCACTGGAAGAACGCGTGCTGCGAGTTCGTTCCGCATTCGCCCCAGAGCGACGGCGTCGTCGGCCCCTGGAGCTCGGCTCCGTCCCGTGCGACGTGCTTGCCGTTGCTCTCGAGCACGAGCTGCTGGAGGTACGCGGGCAGGCGGAAGAGCGACTGCGAGTAGGGAATCACGACACGCTCGGGGTGGCGGAGATGCACGGTGTTCCACCATCCGGTGAGCCCGAGCAGCACCGGAAGGTTCCGCTCGAGCGGCGTCGTGCGGAAGTGCACGTCGACGCTCGCCGCGCCGGCGAGCAGATCGGCGAAGCGATCCCACCCGAGCTTGAGCGCAATCGGCAACCCCGCCGGCGACCACAAGGAATAGCGGCCGCCGACCCAGTCCCAGAGCGGGAAGATGTCGGGTGTCGCGACGCCGAACGCCTGCGCCGCGGCGCTGTTCCCGGTGACGGCAAGGAAGTGAGCATTGATACCCGCACCGCGGCCGAGCGATGCAGCGAGCCAGGCCTTCGCGCTTGTCGCATTCGCGAGCGTCTCCTGCGTCGTGAACGATTTCGACGTGACGATGAACAGCGTGGTGGCCGGCTCGAGCGGTTCGAGGGCGCGCGTCAGATGCTCGGGATCGACGTTGGCGACGAACGCAACGTCGACGCCCGACGTATGCGGCCCGAAGCGGCGGTGTGCATCCGACGGCGGCGCGAGGGCCGAGCAGACGAGGAGCGGGCCGAGGTCGGATCCGCCGATCCCGAGGTTGACGACCGCGCGGATGGTACGCCCGCTTGCGCCGACGCGCCGCCCCCCGCGGACTTGCACGACGAACATCCTCATTTGCGCCTGCGCGGCGCGGATGTCGGGGATGACGTCGTGCCCGTCGACGACGAGCGGCGTGTCGCCCGGCTGCCGCAGCGCGGTGTGCAGCGCAGCGCGGCGCTCGGATTGGTTGACCTTCTCGCCGGCGAAGAGCGCGGCGATCCAGCCCGGCAATCCCGTCGCGGCGGCGTGCGCGGCGAGCAGCGGCAACGTGTCGGTGCCGAGGCGCTCCTTCGATAGATCGACCAGCCAATCGTCCCACGCGAAGGAGAGCCGCGCGTAGCGCTCGGGATCGAGGGCGAAGAGTTCGGCGAGCGTGCGACGCGTGAGCGCGCGGCAGTGAGCGGCGAGGTCTGCGGCGGCAGGGGCAGGCATCATGGTCGTCGGGGCAGCGCACGTCGCGGAGAGGGCCCGGCGATCTATGCGATTTCACCGCAGCATAGTCGATCGCGCCCGCAATGCATACCGCGCCGGTGCGACAGTTATAATCGCCCGAGTTCGATGCGCATCCTGCTCTCCAACGACGACGGATACTTCGCTCCGGGCCTTGAGCGCCTCGCCGCGGCGCTCTCGCCGCGCGCCGATGTCACCGTCGTCGCGCCGCAGGCCGACTTGAGCGGCGCGTCGAACTCGCTGACGCTCGATCGTCCGCTCACCGTGCGCCGCGCGCCGAACGGCTTCCTGTTCGTCAACGGCACGCCGACCGACTGCGTGCATCTTGCGGTCACCGGTCTGCTCGACTGGCTCCCCGATCTCGTGGTCTCGGGAATCAATCTGGGTGCCAACATGGGCGACGACACGATCTACTCGGGGACCGTCGCGGCAGCGACCGAGGGGTACCTGCTCGGCATCCCGTCTATCGCGATCTCGCTCGCGTCGAAGACCGCCAAGCACTTCGAGACCGCTGCCGCCGTCGCGCTCGAGCTCCTCGATCGGCATCAGCATTTCCCGCTCGGCCCGCGCCTGCTCAACGTCAACGTTCCCGACGTCCCGCGCGAAGCCCTCAGGGGCTATCGGATCACCCGCCTCGGGCGCCGGCACAAGGCCGAGAATGTCGTGGTCAGCAAGAATCCGCGCGGCGAGACCGTCTACTGGGTCGGCGCCGCCGGCGCCGCCGCCGACGCCGGCGACGGCACCGATTTCCACGCGGTCGAGAATGGCTATGCGTCGGTGACGCCGTTGCAGATCGATCTCACCAACCGGGACGAGCTGCCCGCGGTGGGAGAGTGGATGGCGGCGGGGTGAGAGTCCCATGGTGACGCGCGAGGAGCGGCTGTCGGGGATCGGGATGACCTCGACGCGCACGCGCGCCCGCATGGTCGAGCGGCTGCGCGCCGACGGCCTGCGCTGCCAGCCGGTGCTCGACGCGATGGCGCGGGTGCCGCGGCACGAGTTCGTCGACACCGCGCTCGCGCCTCAGGCCTACGAGGACACCAGCCTGCCGATCGGTCAGGGGCAGACGATCTCGAAG
>DATKMY010000087.1:0-42042 GCA_035541655.1 Casimicrobiaceae bacterium
GAGATCGCTCGCGTCGGCATCGGCGGTCCCGACGCGACTCGCGTCGCGGACGCGCTGTGGGGCGCCCACCCGGCCCCGTTCGAGCTGCGCACCTTCGGCGCCTGCACGCTGCTCGCGCTTCCCGGACCGCGCTTCGTCGCCGTCGCACCGGCCGCCGAAGCGGAGGCGATTCGCGGCAAGCTCCTTCGCCATGCCAACGCCGCACCGTTCGGCGTCTGGCGCTGGCTGACGATCCGCGCCGGGGTGGCGGTGATCACCGGCGCGACGCAGGATATGTTCGTCGCGCAGACCGCGAACTGGGACATCCTGCACGGAATCGACTTCCAGAAGGGGTGCTACACCGGCCAGGAGATCATCGCGCGCACGCAGTACCTGGGGCGCCTCAAGGAACGCGCGTTCGTGTTCCACGCGGCGATCGACGGCGTCCGCCCCGGCGAGCGCCTCTACAGCGAGGCGTTCGGTGATCAGCCTTGCGGCACCGTCGTCGACGCTGCGGCTGCACCCGAGAGCGGCTGCGATCTGATCGCGGTGCTGCAGACCGCTGCGGCCGAGCGCGGAGATCCGCACGTGCGCGCCCTCGACGGTCCGGCGCTCACGCCACTGCCGCTGCCTTATGCGATTCCGGCGCCCTCGGCGCCGCGCGGGCGCCAGGCATAAGCGCTTCGCTCGAATGTGCCTGGCGCTCTTCGCGCTCGCCGCACACCCGCGCTACGCGCTCGTCGTCGCCGCCAATCGCGATGAATACCACGCGCGACCGGCTGCGCGCGCGGCCTGGTGGGACGACGGATGGCTCGCCGGCCGCGACCTCAAGGCGGGCGGGACGTGGTTCGGCGTAGCGCGGACCGCACGCTGGGCATTCGTCACCAACGTGCGCGAGCCCTCCCGCCACGACCCCGGCGCGCCGTCGCGCGGCTCGCTGGTGCCCACCGTGCTTGCGCACGCGGAGCCACCGACGAAGAGCCTCGAGCGCATCGTCGCCGGCGCGGTCGCGCAAAACGGATTCAATCTGGTCGCCGGCCTCGGCGCGCAGGCAGCCTGGGCCTCGAACCGTGCGGTCGCAGCGCAGGCCCTCCCGCCGGGCATCCACGGGGTGTCGAATGCGGCGCTCGATACGCCGTGGCCCAAGGTGACACGGACGAAGGCCCTCGTCGCCGCGTGGTGCGCCGCCGCCGAGACCGATATCGCGCCGCTCTTCGCGATGCTCGCCGACCGCCGCGTGGCCTCCGACGCCGAGTTGCCGTCGACCGGAGTCACGCTCGAGCGCGAGCGGCTGCTCTCGGCGCCGTTCATCGTGAGCCCTGCATACGGGACCCGGTGCTCGACGGTGCTGACGGTCGACCGCGACGGAGCGGTGCGCTTCGTCGAGCGCAGCTTCGATTCGGCAGGCGCTCCGGCGGGCGACGTCGAGTATCGATTCACCGTCGCCTAGCTCGCGGGTGCGCGAAGCCTTCGCGGGCACGTTTCCCGGCGAAACGGCTGCGTCATGGACGAATCCCGTAGTCGCTGAGCACCATCTCCGCCCGGCCGCCGCGCACTGTCAGCGCGCAGCGGCCGCCTACCGGCAGCGTCAGCTTTTCGGGACCGTGGCCGAACGGGAGCCCGGTGTAGAGAGGAACGCCAAGCCGCGCGCGGATGTGCGCGACCATCGCCGCGGCATCGTAGCCATTGTCGTTCGGCCCCAGCTCGTAGCCGCTGAAGTCGCCGAGCAGGATTGCGCTCTGGCGCAGGAGCACGCCCGCATTGTGCAGCTGGTAGAGCATCCGCTCGATCCGGTACGGATGCTCTCCGATGTCCTCGAGAAACAGGATGCCGCCGTCGATGCGCGGCAGATACTGCGAGCCGACGAGGTGCGCGACCATCGCAAGATTGCCGCCCCAGAGCGTCCCGTCGCCGGAGAAATCGGGACCGTCGAGCGCGCACGCGATTTCGTAGCGGGTCGCTCCCAGAAGCCCCCAGCAGTGGTCGAGCGTGAATGCCGACGGAATCGGCGCGCCGAAGTCGTATGCGGCCGTCGGGCCTGCGAACGTCGTCATCCCCGCGTTCGCGAGCGCCGCGAGCTGGAACGCGGTGAAGTCGCTGTAGCCCATCCAGCGTTTTCCGGCGCCCGCGAGGGCCGCGAAATCGATCCGCTCGAGAAGCCTCGACCATCCGTAGCCGCCGCGCGCAGCGATGGCGAGCTCGACGCGAGGGTCCGCGGCCATCCGCTCGATCGCGGCGAGCCGCTCGTCGTCGGTTGCCGCAAAGCGCTGCCATCGCGTCGCGCACGTCGGATCGACGACGACGCGATGACCGAGCTCCGTGAGTCGATGCACGGCGCGGTCGATCGCCGCCGGATCGGTGACGAAGCCCGCTGGCGCGTAGAACCCGACGCCAAATCGTCGCCGCGTCACGAGGTCGAGGCTTGGCGCCGCGCGCCGAAGAACGCCGACAGCAGCGCGCCGGACTCCGCTGCGAGCACGCCGCCGGTGACGGTCGCATGGTGGTTGAGGCGCGGCTCCGCGAAGAGATCGACCACGGAGCCACACGCGCCGGTCTTCGCGTCCCGCGCACCGAACACCACGCGCGCGATTCGTGCGTGCAGGATCGCGCCGGCACACATCGCGCACGGCTCGATCGTCACGTACAGATGACAGCCGGGAAGCCGATAGTTGCCGAGCCTGCCCCCGGCGTCGCGCAGCGCGGCGATCTCCGCGTGCGCAGTGGGATCGCAGGCCGCGATCGGCGCGTTGCCGCCGCGTCCTACGATCTCGCCATCCCTGACGATCACCGCACCGACTGGGACTTCGCCGCGCGCCGCGGCCGCGCGCGCAAGCGTCAGGGCCTCTCCCATGAAGCGCTCGTCACCCGCGTCCGTCATCCGGCGGCCGCCTGCATCCACCGCGCCTTGCGCTCGGCGCGCAGCCGCGCGTCGGCGGCGCGCGCGTCCTGCGCTTGCGCGGCGAGATCGACGCCGTCGAGCGCAGCGAGCGCCGTGCGCCAGGCCGGGGGAGCATCCGCCACGCGGCGGTAGCTTCTGCCGTAGGCATCGCGTTCGAGGAGCCGACAGTCGACCAGCGCACGCCGCAGTTGAACGCGGTCGGTCGCGACAATCGCGCCGGGACCGGCGAGCCAGCGCTCGAGCGCAAGGTTGACGTCGGATTCCGCGTACGCCCGCCCGCAGGCGAACGCGAGAGCCGCCGCTGCCGTTACGACGATGTAATCGTCGCGCCTTCCCCGCTGCAGCGTGCCGAGCGTGCGGCCCGGCGCGAGCGCGAGCCGCCGCCACAGGGCGATCGAGCGTTGCCGATCGTCGAGCATTGCCATGGGCGTTTCCTCCGGGCCGTTCCCGTCCTCGACCGCGTACTCGCGGCGCCGACGACGGCTCGACCAACTCGTTCCGAAGCGCCGCATGCGCTCCGGCATTCTACGTCGGAACGACGCCGCGCCTGTCGCGACCAGCGTCAGGCGCGGCGGTCGGGGTCGGACTTCAGCGGGAGCGCGCGACGTCGAAGCGATCGAGGTTCATGACCTTGTTCCATGCAGCCACGAAGTCGCGAACGAACTTCTCCTGCCCGTCGGCCGAGCCGTAGACTTCGGCAAGCGCACGGAGCTGGGCGTTCGAGCCGAGGACCAGATCGACGCGTGTCGCAGTCCATTTGACCTTGCCCGTCGCACGGTCGCGGCCTTCGAACACGTCGGCCTCGTTGGCCACCGGCTTCCATTCCGTGCCCATGTCGAGCAGGTTCACGAAGAAATCATTGGTCAGCGCGCCGACGCGGCCGGTGAACGCGCCGTGCCGGGTCTGGCCGACGTTGGTGCCGAGGACGCGCAGGCCGCCGACGAGGACCGTCATCTCGGGCGCCGTCAGCGTGAGCAATTGCGCGCGATCGACTAGCAGCTCCTCGGCCGACATCGAGTACTTCGTCTTGAGGTAGTTGCGAAAGCCGTCGGCCACCGGTTCGAGCACGGCGAACGACGCTGCATCGGTTTGCTCCTGCGAGGCGTCCGTCCGTCCTGGCGCGAAGGGAACGGTCACGCTGTGGCCGGCATTCGTCGCCGCCTGCTCGACGCCCGCGCAACCGGCGAGCACGATCAGATCCGCGAGCGAGACCTTCTTGCCGCCCGTCTGCGCGGCGTTGAACGCGCGCTGGATTCCCTGCAGCGCCTCGAGCACCTTCCCGAGCTGCGCGGGCTGGTTGACTTCCCATTCCTTCTGCGGAGCGAGGCGAATGCGCGCGCCGTTCGCCCCGCCGCGCTTGTCCGAACCGCGGAACGTCGACGCCGAGGCCCACGCCGTCGTGACGAGCTGCGAGACCGAAAGGCCGGAGCCGAGGATCTCCGCCTTGAGCGACGCGACGTCCTGCGCGTCGATAAGCTTGTGATCGACCGGGGGAACGGGGTCCTGCCACAGAAGCTCCTCCTTCGGAACCTCCGGACCGAGATAGCGCGCGCGGGGACCCATGTCGCGGTGCGTCAGCTTGAACCACGCGCGCGCGAACGCCTCCGCGAGCTCGCCCGGATTCTCCATGAAGCGCCGCGAGATCTTCTCGTAAGCGGGATCGAAGCGCAGAGAGAGGTCCGTGGTCAGCATCGATGGCGCGATGCGCTTCGACTTGTCGTACGCGTGCGGCACGGTCCCGGCGCCCGCGCCGCCCTTCGGCTTCCACTGCTGCGCGCCCGCGGGGCTCTTCGTGAGCTCCCATTCGTAGCCGAAGAGATTGTGCAGGAAATCGTTGCTCCACTTCGTCGGCGTGCTCGACCAGGTGACTTCCAGCCCGCTCGTGATCGCATCGCCGCCTTTGCCGGTGCCGAAGCTGCTCTTCCAGCCGAGGCCCTGCTCTTCGAGTCCCGCAGCCTCGGGCTCGGCACCCACGTTCGACGCGGGACCGGCGCCGTGCGTCTTGCCGAAGCTGTGGCCGCCGGCGATCAGCGCGACGGTTTCCTCGTCGTCCATCGCCATCCGGGCGAAAGTCTCGCGGATATCGCGTGCCGCGGCCAATGGATCCGGGTGACCGTTCGGGCCTTCGGGATTGACGTAGATCAGGCCCATCTGCACCGCGGCGAGCGGCGCTTCGAGATCGCGGTCGCCCGAGTAGCGCTTGTCGTCGAGCCACTTCCTCTCGGCGCCCCAGTAGACGTCCGCTTCGGGTTCCCAGATGTCCTCGCGCCCGCCGCCGAATCCGAACGTCTCGAACCCCATCGATTCCAGAGCGACGTTGCCGGCGAGGACCATCAGATCGGCCCAGGAGATCTTGCGGCCATACTTCTGCTTGATCGGCCAAAGCAGTCTGCGGGCCTTGTCGAGATTGACGTTGTCGGGCCAGCTGTTGAGCGGTGCGAAGCGCTGATTGCCGTTGCCCGCCCCGCCCCTTCCATCGGCGACGCGGTACGTGCCTGCGCTATGCCATGCCATGCGGATGAACAAGCCTCCATAGTGGCCGAAGTCCGCCGGCCACCAGTCCTGCGAGCGGGTCATCAGGTCGCGCAGATCCTTCTTGAGCGCCGCGAAGTCGAGACTCAGGAACTCCTTCGCGTAGTCGAAATCCCCGCCCATCGGATCGGATTTCGACGAATGCTGGTGGAGGATGCTCAAGTCGAGCTGGTTCGGCCACCAGTCGCGGTTCGTGGTACCGGCGCTGTGATTGAAAGGGCATTTCGCTTCGGCTGCCATTACGCGTTCTCCTCGTTTCCGTTTCCACTCGACAGTTCGTTTGCAAATCGGCGCCGCGGCCGGTTGCTTCTCGCGCAACGCGACCTTCGTGGAGTCGAGGCAAAGTCTATCCCTTCAGCCTCGCAATGCTCCAATTGATTGTTCATATCCTTTGGATAGGCGTTCACTATCATTCGCTGAGCGAACGAGGATATGCTCCAACGCAGTGATTGGAGCGCGCGGAGGCCGACTACAGGCAGCAGGCGGCCGGAGCCTGCGTGCGCGCTGGCGGCGATTGGACGCGACCGCCTATTCGCACTCGATCATCAACGGCTTCGGTAAGTCGTTCTTTGACTTGATGCTCGCCTCGTGACACCTGAGTCTTACCGTCATGCTTACTCCCACTCGATCGTCGCCGGCGGCTTACCGGAGATGTCGTAGACGACGCGATTCACCCCGCGGACTTCGTTGGTGATCCGGCTCGACACGTGCGCGAGCAGCTCGAACGGCAGGTGCGCCCAATGCGCGGTCATGAAATCCGTCGTCTGCACAGCGCGCAGCGCGACCGCGTGCTCGTACGTGCGGCCGTCACCCATCACGCCGACCGAGCGGACGGGCAGGAACACGGCGAACGCCTGCGCAATGCGGTCGTACCAGCTCCTGCCGTCTCCGTCGCGCGCGAGCCTGAGCTCGTCGACGAATATCGCATCGGCACGCCGCAGCATATCGGCGTGCTCCCGGGTGACCGCGCCGAGGATGCGCACTCCGAGGCCTGGACCTGGAAACGGGTGGCGGTAGACCATCTCGCGCGGCAGGCCCAGCGCGAGACCGAGCTCGCGGACTTCGTCCTTGAACAGCTCGCGCAACGGCTCGAGGAGCCTCAGATGCAGCGTCTCGGGCAATCCACCGACGTTGTGGTGCGACTTGATAGTGTGCGCCTTCTTCGTCTTCGCTCCCGCCGACTCGATGACGTCCGGATAGATCGTTCCCTGGGCGAGCCATTTCGGTGCGGCGCCGTGCCCGCGCAGCCGCTCCGCCTCGCGCTGGAAGACGTCGACGAACAGGCGGCCGATGATGCGGCGCTTCGCCTCCGGATCGTCGACGCCGGCGAGCGCCGCGAACATCTCGTCGGCGCAATTGACATGGAGGACGCGGGCGCCGCGGTTGCGCTCGAACGTGTCCATCACCTCCTCGGCCTCGTTGAGGCGCAGCAGCCCGTGGTCGACGAACACGCAGACGAGTCGATCGCCGATCGCCTTGTGGATCAGCGCCGCGGCAACCGCCGAGTCGACGCCGCCGGAGAGGCCCAGAAGAACGCGGTCGTCTCCGACCTGCGCGCGGATCGCCGGGACCGCTTCTCCGGCGTAGTCGCGCATGTTCCAGTCTTCGCCGCAGCCACAGATGTCGTGGACGAAGCGCGACAGGACCGCCGCGCCCTGCTTCGTATGCGTGACCTCGGGGTGGAACTGGACGGCGTAGAAGCCCCGCGCCGGGTCCGCCATGGCGGCGATCGCGCACGCATTGCTGCTGCCTATCAGCGTGAACCCGGGAGGGACTGCGGTGACCTTGTCCCCGTGACTCATCCAAACGTCGAGCAGCCCGTGCCCTTCGGCGTTCGTGCGGTCCTGGATTCCCTCGAAGAGTCGCGAGTGCCCACGCGCGCGCACTTCCGCGTAGCCGAACTCGCGGACTGTGCCCTGCTCGACGCTCCCGCCGAGCTGCGCCGCCATCGTCTGCATTCCATAGCAGATGCCGAGAACCGGAACGCCGAGCGTCCACACGGCCCCGGGCGCCCGTGGCGTATCGCCTTCGGTCACGCTGTTCGGGCCGCCCGACAGGATGACCCCCTTCGGCGCGAACGCGCGCACGAACGCGTCGTCGACGTCGAACGGGTGAATCTCGCAGTAGACGTGCGTCTCGCGCAGGCGGCGCGCGATCAGCTGCGTGTACTGCGCGCCGAAATCGAGGATCAGGATCCGCGAGTGCGAAGCGGCGGCCATCTAAACCTTCGCCGGACGAAGAGCGTCGGGAGCAGGCCCGTATTCGAGGCGCGGGGACGCGAGGCGCGAGACAGTACCGAGACGTACGGCGAGCGTCGAGCAGTCGAGCAACAAAGAAGACGGGCCGCGCAGCAGCTTTGCGTCGGCGAAGTCACTCGACGCGGTAATTCGGCGCCTCCTTCACGATCTGCACGTCGTGGACGTGCGACTCCCGCATCCCGGCCGACGTGATTTCGACGAACTCGGCGCGGGTACGCAGCTCGTCGATCGTCTTGGCACCGCAGTAGCCCATCGCCGCGCGCAAGCCGCCCATCAGCTGGTGGATCAGCTCGGCGAGCGCCCCCTTGTACGGAACGCGTCCCTCGATGCCCTGCGGAACGAGGCGTTCGGCCGCGCCTTCGCCTTCGGAATCCTGGAAATAGCGATCGGCGCTGCCTTGCTGCATCGCGCCGAGCGAGCCCATCCCGCGATAGCTCTTGTACGACCTTCCCTGGAAGAGCTCCGTTTCTCCGGGCGCCTCTTCGGTTCCGGCGAAGAGGCTCCCCAGCATCACCGACGACGCCCCTGCAGCGAGAGCCTTGGCGATGTCGCCCGAGTAGCGGATGCCGCCGTCGGCGATCACCGGGACTCCTGCGCGAGCGACACCGTCGAGCGCGTTCTGTATCGCCGAGATCTGGGGGACACCGACGCCGGCGACGATGCGCGTGGTGCAGATCGAGCCGGGCCCGACGCCGACCTTGACTGCGTCGGCACCGTGATCGGCGAGCGCCTTCGCGCCGTCCGCGGTCGCGATGTTGCCGCCGATCACCTGCACGCTCGGGTGCAGCTTCTTGATCCGGCGCACGCGATCGAGCACGCCCTGCGAATGTCCGTGCGACGTATCGACGACGAGTACGTCGACGCTGGCGGCGACGAGCGCCTCCACGCGCTCGTCGGTGTCGCCCGACGTGCCCACCGCTGCGCCGACGCGGAGGCGTCCGAGCTCGTCCTTCGACGCACGCGGGTGCTCGGTCGACTTCAGGATGTCCTTGACGGTGATGAGACCGCGAAGCTCCATCCTGTCGTTGACGACGAGCACGCGCTCGAGGCGATGCTGATGCATCAGCGCTTTCGCGTGCTCGAGGTCCACGCCTTCCGGAACGGTGACGAGCTTGTCGCCCTTCGTCATGATGTTCGCGGCCGGCTGGTCGAGATTGGTCTCGAAGCGCAGGTCGCGATTAGTGATGATCCCCACGACGCGCTTCCCTTCGACGACGGGTAGCCCCGAGATCCGGTGCGCTCGCGTCAACGCGAGTACTTCGCGCACGCTCATCGACGGCGGGATCGTGATCGGATCCTTGACGACGCCGCTTTCGAAGCGCTTGACCTTGGCGACCTCCGCCGCCTGCTTGGCCGGCGTCATGTTCTTGTGCACTACACCGAGGCCACCCTCCTGGGCGATGGCGATCGCGAGCCGCGCCTCGGTCACGGTGTCCATCGCCGCGGAAAGCACCGGCAGATTGAGCCCGATGGAGCCGGTCAGGAGCGTTTTTAGGCTGACTTCGCTGGGAACGACGAGGGAATGCGCGGGAACGAGCAGGACGTCATCGAACGTCAGCGCCTTCCGAACGACACGCATGCGGATTCTCCAATGCGCAAAAACGGATTATACCCGCGTCGGCTCGGCCGGAGAGATGTAGTCCACGACCATGGGTGTGCCGAATCGGCAACAGCGCTGCGCTGCCGGACCTTCGACCACCCCTCTGGTTTGACGCCCCGGCGGCGTTTGGATTACCTTGCCAATGTCATAAGAGATGGCGAGGTCGATCGATGGCGCACAGCAGGGCACAATCCGCGGAGTTCCACCGTCCGAGCGCGCTGGTGGCAGCGCTGGCGCTCGCCGCGGCGGCCGCACTCGTTCTCGGCTCGCCTCGCGCCGCGGCCGCTCTTTACAAATGGACCGACGCGAACGGTCGCGTCATCTATTCCGATCAGCCTCCCAGCGGCAATTTCAAGGTCGAAACGATCGACGGCCCGCCGCCACCCTCCAATCCGAACGCCGTGAAGGAGCTCGCGAACAAGGAAGCCGAGCTCAAGCAGCAGAAGATTCTGCGCGCCGACGAGGATGCGAAGGCCGCCAAGGCAAAGGCCGAAGCCGACAAGAAGCGCGAGCAATGCGCGAAGGTGCAAGGGCAGCTCGCGGCGCTGGCGCCCGACCAAAATCAGCAGGTTCTGATCTTCCGCACCAACGAGAAGGGCGAGCCCGTCTACATGGACGACGCCGGGCGGCGCAAGGAGCGCGACCAGCTCGAGGGCTGGCTGCGCGAAAACTGCTCGAGCTGAATCGCCCGCGCTACTTCTTGTCGAGATTGGCCTGGTTGATCTCGACCTTCGCCTTGCCCTTCAGGTCGGCGATGTAGGCTTCGAAGATCTCGCGGCTCCGCGCGTCGCTGATCGCCTTGCGCGCGCTCGCGAGGCGAGCGGGCTCCGGCTCCGGCGGATTGATCACGCCATCGACCTTGTAGATCGAGAACCCGCCGGCGCTCGCCGCCCCAACGTAGCTCGGCAGCTTCGCGGGATCGGCCTGGAATATCCTCGTGATCGCTTCCGGCGAAAAGCCCGGCTGCGCTCGATTGCGAGCGACTGTCACCGCTTTCGCGAACGCCAGCCCCGCGTCGCGCTCGCTCCTGCCCTGCTCGAGCAGCGCGAGCTTTTCGCGCCCGGCCTTCTGCGCGAGCTCGCCGGCCTCCTGGCGGACGAGCTGCTTGCGGATCTCCTCTTTCACCTCGTCGAAGGGCCGCGGCGCCGACGGCTTGTATTCGAGCAGCCGCGCGGCCATCAGTGCATTCGGGCCGATTTCGATCGCGTCGGTGTTTCGCTTCGCCGCGATCGATTCCGGCGAGAGCAGAGCCTGGACGAGCTTGGCGTTGCCCATCGCAATCTGCTGCGCCTGGGCCCGGGTGACGAGCGGTGAGGTTTCCACCTTGAGACCGAGCGCCTTCGCCACCGGCGCAAGCGACTCCGCCTGCTCGTAGACCAGGTTCTGGAACTGATCGGCGGCCGCGGCGAATTTCTGCGCCGTCTTCTGCCGCTTGAGATCGGTCTCGATCTGCGCCTTGACGTCGTCGAAAGGCCGCACCTGCGCCGGGGTGACGCCGACCAGCTTGATCACGTGATACCCGAAATCGCTCTGCACGGGCCCGACGATCTCGCCGGGCTTCATCGCGAACACCGCATCGTCGAACGCCTTGACCATCGTGCCGCGCGGGTTGTTGCCGAGATCGCCGCCCTGCGCCGCGGAGCCGGGATCCTGCGAGTACTGCTTCGCGAGGTCCGCGAATTTAGCGGGATTGGCCTTCGCCTGCGCCGCGATATCCTCGGCCTTCTTCTTGGCCGCTGCGCGCTCGGCCTCAGGCGCGTCGGGCTTCACGGCGATCAGAATGTGGGCGGCCTGCCGCTGCTCCTCCTGCGTGTAGGCCTTCTGGGCACTCGCGTATTGCTGCTTGACCTCCTCGGGCGTGACGCTCACCTGCGCCAGCAGCGCGTCCTGCGTGAGGATCACGTACTCGAATTTGGCTTCTTCGGGCGTCTTGAACGAGGCGGCGTTCTTGTCGTAGAAATCCTTCACCTGCGCGTCGTCGATCTTCACGTCCTTCACGAAGGAATCCGCGTCGATCGTCGCGACCTGGACTTCCCGCTGCTGCTCGACGAGGTTGACGAACGCGACGGCGGAAGCCTTCGCAACGAGGCCGCCGCGCGCGATGGGATCGACGATCTTCTCGGCAAGCAGCTGCCTGCGCATGCTGTCCTCGAACGCGGCTTCGGGGACGCCATTCTGGTCGAGCAACGACTTGTAGACGTCGAGCGAGAAGCGGTCGCCCTGGCGAAATCGCGGGTCGGCGGCGATGCGATCGAAGAGCTGCTCGTTGGTGATCCTGAAATGCAGATCGGCACCCTTCCGCTCCACCAGCCGCTCGCGCAGCACCTGCTGCAGCAGGTTGTAGCGGACCTCCGGATTGTCGAACAGCGCCGGATCGACGTTCTGACCGCTGCGCCGCATAGACTCCTGCTGATCGCGGATCGCCCGGTCGAGATCGGCCTGCGTGATCTGACCGCCGTCGAATTTCGCGACGTCGCCCTCGCCTTCGGACCGCCGAAAGTAGTAATCGACCCCGAAGAACGCGAACGGCACCATGATCAGCGCCAGAATGAACTGCGCGATGCGTTTGTGTTTGTATACGAGGTCGTACATCAGCGAACGATCAATGGACAATCACCGGATGCGAAAAGGGCGAACTCGCGTTCGCCCTTCGAGTTGGCGGAGTGGACGGGACTCGAACCCGCGACCCCCGGCGTGACAGGCCGGTATTCTAACCAACTGAACTACCACTCCTTCGTCTACCGGCGCGCCCGCGTTATTGGTGGGTGCTGACGGGATCGAACCGCCGACATTCGCCTTGTAAGGGCGACGCTCTACCGGCTGAGCTAAGCACCCTCGAACTCGCCGGCGCCGGGATTGCGAACGCACCTGACCCACGCGCACCGAAAACAAGCAGATTAGTTTACAGCATCCTTCAGCGCTTTTCCAGGGCGAAACTTGGGCACCTTCGCAGCGCGGATCTTGATCGTGGCTCCCGTGCGCGGGTTGCGCCCCTGGCGTGCAGTACGGCGCCCGACGAAGAACGAGCCGAAGCCGACGAGCGTGACGATCTCGCCTTTCTTGAGCGCACCCTTTACCGTGTTGAGCGTCGCGTCGAGCGCGCGCTCGGCGGCGGCCTTCGAGATGTCGGCATGTCGGGCGATCGCGTCGATCAAGTCGGACTTGTTCACGGCAGTCCTCCTTTTCCGGTGTACGCGGGTGGGCGGACCGCGATCGCTCGCGGGATGAACTTTATAGAGTCGCCGCAGGGGCGTGTCAAGCGAGATCGGAACAGCCCGCGCTGCGCGCGGAACCGCTCCGACGCATCGCGGCACGCGCCCTCCATGCTAGGGCGATTTCCGCGCGCTTGCACGAAACATGCACGCGCGAACGGAAATCAATGCTTGATGACCGCCGGCTTCTCATCGGTCGGGGGCGCCGGCGGAACGGCGGCCTCGGCCGGTGCGTCGGCGAGCGGCACCGGCTGGCGCTCGAGCGCCGCTTCCAGCACCTGCTCGATCCAGCGCACGGGGCGGATGTCGAGACGATTCTTGATCTCGTCAGGGATCTCGGTCAGGTCCTTGACGTTCTCCTCGGGGATCAGCACCGTCTTGATTCCGCCGCGCCCGGCTGCGAGCAGCTTCTCCTTGAGTCCGCCGATCGGAAGCACTTCGCCGCGCAGCGTGATCTCGCCGGTCATCGCAACATCCGCACGCACCGGAATTCCGCTGAGGATCGACACGATCGCCGTGACGATCGCCCCGCCGGCCGACGGCCCGTCCTTCGGCGTCGCGCCTTCGGGCAGGTGGATGTGCAGGTCCGTCTTCTGATAGAAGTCCGGCTGGATGCCGAGCGCCTTCGAGCGGTGCCGCACGACCGACAGCGCAGCGGCGATCGACTCGTTCATCACGTCGCCCAGCTTGCCGGTCGTCGTCGTCTTGCCCTTGCCCGGCAGCGCGACCGCTTCGATCGTCAGCAGATCGCCGCCGACCTCCGTCCACGCGAGCCCGGTCACCTGGCCAACCTGGTTCTTCTTCTCCGCGATGCCGTACGTAAAGCGGCGCACGCCGAGATACTTGTCGAGGTTCTTGGCCGTCACCTCGACGGGGTTCTTGCCCTTGCGCGCCTTGCCTTCGCTTTCGCGCAGCAGCAGCCCCTTGACGACCTTGCGGCAGATCTTGCTGATATCGCGCTCGAGGTTGCGCACGCCCGCCTCGCGCGTGTAGTAGCGAACGATGTCGCGCAGCGCGCTCTCGGCGACGTGGAGCTCCTCGGGCTTCAGCCCGTTCAGCTTTGTCTGCTTGGGCAGCAGGTACTGCTTGGCGATCGCGATCTTCTCGTCCTCGGTGTAGCCGGAGAGCCGGATCACTTCCATCCGGTCGAGCAGCGGCGCCGGGATGTTCATCGTGTTCGCCGTGGCGACGAACATCACGTCGGACAAATCGTATTCGACCTCGACGTAGTGGTCGGTGAACGTGCTGTTCTGCTCCGGGTCGAGGACTTCGAGCAGCGCGGACGAGGGGTCGCCCCGGAAGTCCATTCCCATCTTGTCGACCTCGTCGAGCAGGAACAGCGGATTGCGCACGCTGACCTTCGACATGTTCTGCAGGATCTTGCCCGGCATCGAGCCGATGTACGTGCGGCGATGGCCGCGGATCTCGGCTTCGTCGCGAACGCCCCCGAGGCTCATCCGGACGAACTTGCGCCCGGTCGCTCGCGCCACCGATTGCCCGAGCGACGTCTTGCCGACGCCGGGGGGCCCCACGAGACAAAGGATCGGCCCCTTGAGCCGGTCGACGCGCTGCTGGACGGCGAGATACTCGACGATGCGCTCCTTCACCTTCTCGAGGCCGTAGTGGTCTGCGTCGAGCGTCTTGACCGCCGCAGCGAGATCCTTGCTGATCTTGCTCTTCTTCCTCCACGGCAGCGCGAGCAGCGTGTCGATGTAGTTGCGGACGACGGTCGCTTCGGCCGACATCGGCGACATCATCTTGAGCTTCTTGAACTCGGCGAGCGCCTTGGCCTCGGCCTCCTTCGACATCCTGGCGCCCTTGATCCGCTTTTCCATCTCGTCGAGATCGGCGTTCTCGTCGCCCTCGCCGAGCTCCTTCTGGATCGCCTTCACCTGCTCGTTGAGGTAATACTCGCGCTGGCTCTTCTCCATTTGCCGCTTCACGCGGCCGCGGATGCGCTTCTCCACCTGCAGGATGTCGACTTCGCCTTCGAGCAGCCCGAGGAGGTGCTCGAGGCGCTTGGCGACGGCGCCCATTTCGAGGATCTCCTGTTTCTGCTCGAGCTTGAGCGGCAGGTGCGCGGCGATCGCGTCGGCGAGGCGCCCGCCGTCGTCGATCCCCGCCATCGAGGTGAGGATCTCGGGCGGGATCTTTTTGTTGAGCTTCACGTACTGGTCGAACTGCGCCAGCAGCGCCCGGCGCATCGCCTCGACCTCGTGCGCCTCTCCCGCCTCGGCGGCAAGGCTGGCCGTTTGCGCCGACAGGTATTCGCCTTCGTCGGCGACCCGGACCACGCGCGCGCGGTGCGCGCCCTCGACGAGCACTTTGACGGTGCCGTCGGGGAGCTTCAGCATCTGCAGCACCGTCGCGACGCTGCCGATCGCGTAGAGATCCTCGGCGCTCGGATCGTCCTTCGCCGCGGACTTCTGCGCGACGAGCAGAATATGCTTGCCCGAGTCCATCGCGACGTCGAGCGCCTTGATCGACTTCGGGCGCCCGACGAACAGCGGGATGACCATGTGGGGGAATACGACAACGTCGCGCAGCGGCAGCAGCGGGAGCGACATCGTGTCGGAGCGGGTGAGATCGGTTGCCATGCGGGCCTCGGAGTGGGAGATACGCGTCGAAAGGTGGGGGCGGCGGTCGATGCTCTCAAGGCAGCTTGGCGCGGCACCAAAAAGCGCGCGGCTTCGGGGGCTTGGCGACTGGAGCTCGCGCCACCCCCCGTGGCGGCCTGACAGATCCCGCGACGTCCGACCGCCCCGTCGCTCAATTGTGCGCCGACGCGACCTTCGGCGTATCGGCGAACACCAGCAGCGGCTTACCGTCGTTGTTGATCGTGCCCTCGTCGACCACGACGCGCGCGAGGTTGCTGTGCGAAGGCAGGTCGTACATGACGTCCAGCAGAACCTGCTCGAGGATCGAGCGCAGGCCGCGGGCGCCGGTCTTCCGCGCGAGCGCCTTGCGCGCGATCGCCTTGAGCGCACCGTCGCGTACCTCGAGCTCGACGCCTTCCATCCGGAACATCTTTTGATACTGCTTCGTGAGCGCGTTCTTCGGCTCGACGAGGATCTGGATCAGCGCCACCTCGTCGAGCTCCTCGAGCGTCGCGACGACCGGCAGACGGCCGACGAACTCGGGAATCAGGCCGAACTTGATCAGATCCTCCGGCTCGACGCCGCGCAGCAGCACGCTGATGTTCTTGCGGTCGTCGGGGCTCGCGACTTCGGCACCGAAGCCGATGCCGGTCTTCGCGGTGCGCTGACGGATGATCTTCTCGAGCCCGTCGAACGCGCCGCCGCAGACGAACAGGATGTTGGTGGTGTCGACCTGGACAAACTCCTGGTTCGGATGCTTGCGCCCGCCCTGCGGTGGAACCGAAGCGACCGTGCCCTCGATCAGCTTGAGGAGGGCCTGCTGGACACCTTCGCCGGAAACGTCGCGCGTGATCGACGGGTTGTCGCTCTTGCGCGAGATCTTGTCGATCTCGTCGATGTAGACAATGCCGCGCTGCGCCTTGTCGATGTCGTAGTCGCACTTCTGCAGGAGCTTCTGGATGATGTTCTCGACGTCTTCGCCAACGTAACCGGCTTCGGTCAACGTGGTCGCGTCGGCGATCACGAAGGGCACGTCGAGGAGCCGTGCGAGCGTCTGCGCGAGCAGCGTCTTTCCCGATCCCGTCGGGCCGATCAGCAGGATGTTGCTCTTCGCGAGCTCGACCTCGTCTTCCTTGCCCCCGGTCTCGAGGCGCTTGTAGTGGTTATAGACGGCAACCGAGAGGATCTTCTTCGCGAGGTCCTGGCCGATCACGTACTGATCGAGGATGTGGCGGATCTCGTGGGGCGTCGGCAGCTTGTTCTTGTCGGTGCGGGCCGCCTCGCCGGTGGTGCCTTCCTCGCGGATAATGTCGTTGCAAAGCTCGATGCATTCGTCGCAGATGAACACCGACGGACCGGCAATCAGCTTGCGTACCTCGTGCTGGCTCTTGCCGCAGAACGAGCAATAGAGCAGCTTGTCGCCGGTGGTCTTCTCAGCCATCAGTCAGCCAAATCGACATCGATTCAATGATCTGGGACAAAGTCCGACGGAACTACTTTACGCGCTCAGCGCCCGTTTGTGCAAGATCTGGTCGATCATTCCGAAGGCAAGCGCCTCCTCGGCTGTGAGGAAATTGTCACGATCGGTCTCTCGCGCGACCTCCTCGACCGGCTTGCCGGTGTGCTTGGCCATCAGGCGGTTCAAGCGCTCGCGCAGCTCCAAGATGTACCGCGCGTGGATCTCGATGTCGGACGCCTGACCCTGGAAGCCCCCGAGCGGCTGGTGAATCATCACCGTGGAATTGGGCAGCGCGGCGCGCTTTCCCTTCGCGCCGGCAGCGAGCAGGAACGCGCCCATCGACGCGGCCATCCCGACGCACAGCGTGGAGATGTCGGGCTTGACGAACTGCATCGTGTCGTAGATCGCCATCCCCGCGGCGATCGAACCGCCGGGCGAGTTGATGTAGAAGTTGATGTCCTTGTCCGGGTTCTCCGACTCGAGGAACAGCATCTGCGCAACCACGAGATTCGCCGTCGCCTCCGTGACCGGACCGACGAGGAACACGATCCGCTCCTTCAGCAGGCGCGAGTAGATGTCGTACGCGCGCTCGCCGCGTCCGCTCTGCTCGATCACCATCGGAATCAGTCCCAAGCCTCTTGGATCGTCCATGTCTGCCTCGCCGTTTGCGGCCATGGTAGCCATTGTAGTGGGATTTTCGCGCGCCGAACGCATGTCGGCGACCGGCGGCGCGTGTCGGCCAAGAGCGACACCGCGCAGCGGCCGCGGCGACGGCGCCAGTGTCGGCTACCGTCTGTTCGCTACCGCGGGCGGCCTGAGGCCGCGACGCCGTGGCACGGAGGTCGTTACGAAGCCGCGGGCTGGACGGGCGTCGTGCCCATCAGCTCCGCGAACGGCGTCACCTTGTCGACGACTTTCGCCCGGGCGAGCGCCCACTGGACGACGTTCGCCTCCACGGCGAGCGCCTCGAAATCACCGAGGCGCTCCGGCTTTTCGTAATGCCAACGGACCACCGCGTCGGGCTGCTCGTAGGTCTGCGCAGCCTCCTGCACCAGCGCCTTTACCTGCTCGGGCTTCGCGTGCAGGCCCTGCGTGCGCACGAGTTCGGCGATCACGAGGCCGAGCTTGACGCGGGCTTCGGCCGCCGGCCGGAACATCTCCGGCTTGAGCTGAATGTCCTCGGACTTCATGCCGCGCTCGCGCAGCTCGTTCGCCATCCGCTGCATCGCGCCTTCGGTCTCGGCGTCGACGAGCGACTTCGGCAGCGCGAAATCCGCCCGCTCGCGCAGCGTCGCGAAGACCTGCTCCTTCACCTTGGCGTCGATCTTGCGCTTGAGCTCGAGCCTGAGGTTCGCCGCGATCTCCGAGCGGAGGTCGTCGACGGCGCCGCTTGCGATGCCGAACGTTTTCGCGAACTCCGCGTCGACCGGAGGCACGTGCGGAGCCTCGACGCCCTTCACCGTCAGCGCGAACTCCGCCTGCTTGCCCGCGACTTCCTTGCCGTGATAGTCGGGGGGAAACGTCAGCGAAAAAGTCTTCGTCTCTCCGGCGCTCATCCCCGAGACCGCGGCCTCAAACTCGGGCAACATTCGGCCTTCGCCGATGACAATCCCGAAATTGGCCGCCTGGCCGCCCGGGAATTCGACGCCGTCGATGCGGCCCGTGAAGTCGACGACTACGCGATCGCCGCTCGCCGCGGCGCGCTCGACGTGGTGGTAGTGGGTGCGCTGGCGCCGCAGCATCTCGACTGTGCTGGAGATGTCCTCGTCGCCGACTTCTGCGACGGGGCGCTCGATCGCGGCGTCGGCGATATCGCCGATGCGAACTTCGGGATAAACCTCGAATATCGCCGAGAACTGTAGTTCGTCGGAAGCCGTCGCGTCGGTCTTCGGCTCGATGCGCGGAAACCCCGCGACACGCAGATTCTGCTCGCGCAGCGCGTCGGCGAGCTTCGCCTGCACGGCGTCGGAGATGACGTCCGAGCGCACTTTCGGCCCGTACTGTTGCGCGATCATCCGCAGCGGCACTTTGCCCGGACGGAATCCAGGCACCTTCGCGTCCTTCGCGAGCCGGGCGAGCCGCTGGTTGATCTCGGACTCGATCGTCGCGACCGGCAAGGACATCGTGAGCCTGCGCTCGAGCTGACCGAGCGTTTCGAGACTGGTTTGCATACGCGTCGAATCCTTGCTAATGTGGATCGATGGTGCGAAAGGGGGGACTCGAACCCCCATGGGCTTCCCCGCTGGATCCTAAATCCAGTGCGTCTACCAATTCCGCCACTTTCGCAGCCCCTTTCGCCAAACGGAGCAGTATAGCCGAACCGGGGCTAGCTCACCATCGGAAGAGCACCGGCAGGCCGTAGGGTTCCCCGGAGGAATTCAGAGGTTTAGGCGCATTGCGCGGGGTTTTTCGTGTCTGCAGGTCATTACGAGAACTTTCCTGTCGCATCGCTCCTCGTGCCGCAGGCGTTGCGTCCGGCGATCCTCGCCGTCTACCGCTTCGCGCGACTGGCCGACGACTTCGCCGACGAGGGAGACGCCGCGCCGGCGGAGCGGATCGGCGCGCTCGACGGCTTCGAGGCGGCGCTCGACGCGATCGCCACGGGCACCGTTCCCGCTGTCGCGCCCTTTCCCGAGGTCGCTGCGGCGGTCGCGCGGCACCGGATGTCGCTCCGGCCGTTCCGCGATCTGCTTTCGGCGTTCCGGCAGGACGTGATGACGACGCGCTACGCGACCGAGGCCCTCCTCTTCGATTACTGCCGCCGCTCCGCAAATCCGATCGGACGGCTGATGCTGCGCATCTTCGACGCCGATGCGCCGGCGAATCTTGCCGCGAGCGACGCGATCTGCACCGCGCTGCAGCTCATCAACTTCTGGCAGGACGTCGCCGTCGACTGGGCGAAGGGGCGGGTCTACCTTCCGATCGAGCATCTAGAGCATTTCGGCGTCGGCGAAGCGCATATCGCCGAGGCGCGCTGCGACGAAGCCTGGCGCGCGCTGATGGCGTTCGAGTCGGCGCGCACGCGCTCACTTCTCGAATCGGGGCGCCCGCTCGCTCGAGCGCTCCCGTGGCGGCTGCGCCTCGAGATCTCGGGGGTGCTCGCCGGCGGGCACCGCATCCTCGACGGCATCGACGCGGCAGGGGGCGACGTCTTTCGGCGGCGCCCCAGGCTCTCGCGCGGCGACTGGGCGGGGGTCGCGTACAGCGCGATCTTTCCGCCGCGACGCCATCGCGCGGCGTGACAGCCGGCCGGCCCGGATGACGCCCGACGAGTACTGCCAGCAGAAGACCGCGAAAAGCGGCTCGAGCTTCTACTACAGCTTCCTGTTCCTGCCGCCCGAACGGCGGCGCGCGATCACCGCGCTCTACGCGTTCTGTCGCGAGGTCGACGACGTCGTCGACGAAGCGACGGACGCGACGCTCGCGCGCACGAAGCTGGCGTGGTGGCGCACGGAAGTCAGCGCCGCGTTCACCGGAGCACCGCAACACCCCGTTGCACTGGCGCTCAAGCCGGTCGTCGCGCAATTCCGGCTGCCCGAGGAGCATTTCCAGACGGTGATCGACGGGATGGCGATGGACCTCGAGCGCAACCGCTATCTCGATTTCGCCGAGCTCGAGCGCTATTGCCACTGCGTGGCCGGCGTCGTCGGCCTGATGTCGGCCGAGATCTTCGGCTACACGAACCTTGCGACACGCCGCTACGCGCGCGACCTCGGCATCGCGTTCCAGTTGACGAACATCATTCGCGACGTCGGGGAAGACGCGCGCCGCGGCCGCATCTACCTGCCGCAGAACGAACTCGCCGCGCACGGCGTCACCGCCGCCGCGATACTCAAAGGGGAAGCGAGCGGCGCGCTCGTCAGCTTGATGAAGGACCAGGTGGCGCGCGCGCGCCGCTGGTACGCGCAGGCGTTCGACGCGCTGCCCTCCGAGGATCGCGCCGCGCAGCGTCCCGGGATCATCATGGCGTCGATCTATCGGACGCTCCTCGACGAGATCGAGCGCGACGGCTATCGCGTACTCGATCGCCGGGTCGCGCTGACGCCGTTGCGCAAGCTCTGGATCGCATGGAACACCGCACGCCGTGGCTGAAGCGGCACGCGCCCGCGGGAACGAGCCGCGCGTAGCGGTTGTCGGCGGAGGCTGGTCCGGATGCGCGGCGGCCGTCACGCTGGCCGCTGCGGGAGCCTCCGTAACGCTGTTCGAGCAGGCGAGGACGCTCGGCGGCCGCGCGCGGCGCGTCGCGTTCGACGGGTGCGCGCTCGACAACGGACAGCACCTGCTCATTGGTGCCTACGAACGGACGCTCGAGCTCGTGGGCCTCGTCCACGGTGCCGATCGCACGCGCGCGCTCTTCACGCGATTGCCGCTGACACTGCGGCCTTTCGGGTCCGGCACCTCCGACGAAGTCGCGCTCACCGCGTGGCGCGTGCCGGCGCCCTTCCATCTGCTCGGCGCTATCCTGAGCGCCCGCGGCCTCGATTGGGCGGATCGTCGCGCACTGATCGCCGACTTTCGCCGGCTCGCGCGCGCCGGATTCCGCTGCCCCGAGCGGCAAACGGTTGCCGACTGCTTCGCACGCACGCCGCGCCGCGCGTTCGACGCGCTCTGGGCACCGCTGTGCCTCGCCGCCCTCAACACGGCGCCCGCTACGGCATCCGCACAAGTCTTCGCGAACGTGTTGCGGGCCGCGCTCGCTGGCTCGGCGCTAGCGAGCGATATCATCATTCCTGCCATCGACCTCTCGGCGTGCTTCCCCGAGCCCGCGTCGCGATTCGTCGAGGAGCGCGGCGGGGTGGTGCGCACGGGAGCGACCGTGCGCAGCGTGACCGCCGGCGAGGGCGCGGTCGCCCTCGAGCTGGCGACGGGCGAGGAGACGTTCTCCGCCGCGATCGTCGCCGTGGGCCCGCATCAGCTCGCGACAACGCTCGGCGAGGAAGCGGCCCGCGACTCGGCATGGCGCGCGGCGCTCGCCCAGGTGCGCGGGCTCGCCTACGAGTCGATCACGACGATCTACGTCGCGTTCCCGGGGCGGGTGCCGCTCGATGCGCCGCTGCTGCGGCTTGCCGGCGGCCCCGGCCAATGGGTGTTCGATCGCAGCGTCGCGCTCGCCGGCAACCGGGCTTCCGGCGCGGCGAGCCTGCTCGCCGTCGTCATCAGCGCCGGCGGACCGCACGACGCACTCGATCATCCGACGCTCGCGCGCGACGCCGAGACGCAGCTGCGGCGACTCGCACCCGGCCTCGGGCCCGCCGCCTGGTCGCGCGTCGTCGCCGAAAAGCGCGCGACCTATGCGTGCACGCCCGCGCTGGCGCGGCCGAGCCACGGGCGCGTCGCGGCCGGCGTCTACCTCGCCGGCGATTACACCGACGCCGAGTATCCGGCCACGCTCGAAGCCGCGGTGCGCAGCGGAATCGCGGCCGCGCGCGCGCTCCTCGCCGACCGCGGAACCGGATTGCGCTGACGCTTTCAGCGTCCGCGCCGCGCGCGGGCGCTGCCCGTGCGGTTGCGCAAGAGGCGCTGCTGCTCGCGATTCCACTCGCGCTCCTTGATCGCCGCGCGCTTGTCGTATTGCTTCTTGCCCTTCGCGAGCCCGATGTCGAGCTTGATCCGTCCCTTGTTGTAGTGGAGGTTCAGCGGAACAAGCGTGTAGCCCGCGCGCTCGACCAGGCCGACGAGCCGATTGATCTCCTTGCGGTGCAGAAGGAGCTTGCGGGTGCGCGTCGCATCGGTGGCGACGTGCGTCGACGTCGAGATCAGCGGCGTCACGTGCGATCCGATCAGCACGATCTCGCCGTCCTTCACGACGACGTACGCCTCCTTGATCTGCGCGCGCCCGGCGCGCACGGCCTTCACCTCCCAGCCGAGCAGCGCGACGCCGGCTTCGAATTTCTCCTCGATGAAGTAGTCGTGATAGGCTTTTTTGTTGTCGACTATGCTCATGATTCCGTACGCCACGCGCCCGTCCCGCCGCCGGCCGTTGCCCATTCTAGCAACGCCGTCATGCGCAGCGTGAAGAAGTCGGTGCTCGTGCCGTTCTCTACAGACGCGATGTTCGAGCTCGTCGATCGCGTCGAGCTGTATCCGCAGTTCCTGCCGTGGTGCGACGCCGCGCGCACGCTGGAGACGCGCGACGACGGAAGGATCGCGCGCATCGACATCGACTTCCACGGCGTGCGCGCGCACTTCACGACCGACAATCGCATTCGCCGCGGCGAATCGATCGTCGTCACGCTGAAGGACGGACCGTTCCGGCATCTGCACGGCGAGTGGCGGTTCCGGGCGCTTGCCGCCGATGCTTGCAAGGTCGAGTTCGAGATCGCCTACGAGTTCGCGACGCACGTCCTCGAAAAGGCCGTCGGGCCGGTCTTCAGCCATATCGCGAACACGCTGATCGACGCGTTCGTCCATCGCGCCGAAGCGGTCTACGTGCAGCGATGAAGGTCACCGTCGTCTGGGCGACCGCTTCGGTTCAGGACCTCGTCGACGTCGAGCTTCCGTCGGGGTCGAGCGTCGGCCAGGCGGTCGACCGCTCGGGGCTCGTCCGCCAGCACGGGCTCGATCCCGCGCGGCTCGGGATCGCCGTGTTCGGCCGTCGCACTGCACGCGACGCGGCGCTCGCCGAAGGCGACCGGATCGAACTCACGCGCCCGCTCGCAGTCGACCCGAAGGCCGCGCGGATCGCGCGCGCCCGCACCGGGCCGCTCCCCAAGCCTTTGCACCGCGCCAAGCATCGGCCGAAGTGACGATTGCCGTCGGCCGCCGAATCGCCGACAATGCCGCCCGTGCGTCCCACTCGCCTGCCCGTCTCGCCGTCCGCTCGTCGCCTTCTCGTCGCGCTCGTTGCGGCGGGCGTCGTCGGCTTTCCCGCCGCTGGCCTCGCGCAGAGCCGCGAAGACGGCGCACTTGCGGTTGCGGCGGCGACCGTCAAGGATGCAACCACCCAGGCGCTGAGCACCGCGCAGGAGCTTTCGAGCTTCGCGCTCGAGCTGATCGGTATCCGCTACAGATGGGGCGGCAACACCCCCGCCACGGGGCTCGATTGCAGCGGCCTCGTCCGCTACGTGTTCCAGAAGGTGACCGGCGTCACGTTGCCGCGTACGGCGAAGGACATGAGCCGCCTCGGTGAAACGGTCGCCGTGCCCGACCTCCAACCCGGCGACCTCGTGTTCTTCGACACGCGCCGCTTCGCGTTCTCGCACGTCGGGATCTATCTCGGCGACAATCGCTTCGTCCATGCGCCGCGCCGCGGCCGCGAGGTCGAGGTTGCCACGCTCGACTCGTCGTTCTGGCAGAAGCGATTCAACGGCGCACGGCGGATCGTCGGCGTGCTCCCCGATCTGATGCCGCAGATCGTCGGCGAAGCGCTTGCTGCGCCGCTCGTGCCCGAGACCCACGTGACCGGCACGGTGTTGCCGTCGCCCGCGTTGTTGCGGTCGCCCGGTGTGGCAACGGAACCGGTCGCGACCTCAGTATCGTCACCCTCGGCCCGCGCCGAGGAGTCGCACCCCGACGACGCGCACCCTTAGCGCGCGAAGCGGCGCCGAGGTCCGGCGGCCGACCTCGCCGGCCACGCGCGCGGGAGCGCCCGAGACGCTAGTCTTTCGCACCGGCCTTGCGCAGGTGCTCGATCGTCGCCTTTTCGCTCCCCCGCTTCGCCCAGTCGAGCGCGCTCGCGCCGGCGTCGTTGCGCACGTTGACGTCCGCGCCGCGCGCGATCAGCAGGTCGACCGTGGAGGGCTTGCCCTGCCGCACCGCCATCATCAGCGCCGTGGTTCCATTCGGCGACCTCGCATTGATGTCGGCGCCTTCGCCGAGCAGGTACGTAACGATCGCGTCGTGGCCTCCGGTCGCCGCGTAGATCAGCGCGGTCCAGCCCTTCTGGTTGACCTCCGCACCGCGCGCCCGCAACTTCTTGACGAGGTCGAGCCGGCCGGCGATCGCAGCGGCCATGAGCGCGCTGTCCCCGACGCGACTCCGGGCGTTGACGTCGACCTTGGTTGCGAGAAGCAGGTCGAGCGTGCCGGCGTTGCCGCCGCGCGCGGCAATGACGATCGCCGGATCGCCGTTCTTGTCGACGCTGTCGGGATCGACGCCCCTCGCGAGCATCGCCTTCACTTCGGCAACGCGGTCGTTCGCAACATAGATGAAGAAATCGTCGGGCGCCGGCTCCGCAAACGCCAGGGCGGCGATTGCGCACAGGATCGCCGCGGCGAGCGCGCCGGCGTATTTGTCAACAATGTTGACAAATACGCGGCCTAGCCGCGGCCGCATCGCTCGCGCGGGGTGACTTGGGCGGGCCGGCCCATCAAGCAGGTCGTTGCGCATCGCTATCCCTTTCCGGTTTCGACTCCGAAGAGCCTGAAGAAATTCGCGCTGGTCGCCGCCCCGATCGCCTCGACCGAAACTCCCCGCAGCCGCGCGATCTCCGCGGCGACGTGTGCGACGTAGGCCGGCTGGTTGCGCTTCCCGCGAAACGGCACCGGCGCGAGGTACGGCGAATCGGTCTCGATCAGGAGCCGATCGAGCGGAACGCGCCGCGCCACGTCTTTCAGCTCTCGCGCGTTCTTGAACGTCACGATGCCCGACATCGAGATGTGGAATCCGAGATCCAGAGCCGCGCACGCGACCTCCCACGTCTCGGTGAAGCAGTGCATGACGCCTCCCGCGTCGCGGGCGCCTTCGTCGCGCATGATCGCGAGCGTGTCGTCCGCCGAAGCGCGCGTGTGGATGATGAGCGGCTTCCCTACGTCGCGCGCCGCGCGGACATGCGTGCGAAACCGCTCGCGCTGCCACTCGAGGTCGCCGGTCGCTCGGTAGTAGTCGAGACCCGTCTCGCCGATAGCGACGACCTTCGGCCGGGCGGCCCTCTCGGCGAGATCTTCGATCGACGGCTCCGGCGTGTCGGGATAGTCGGGATGTACTCCGACCGTCGCGTAGAGGTTCGGGTGCGCGAGCGCAAGCGAGTGGACCGCAGGCCAGTCGGGAAGGTTCACCGAGATGCAGAGGGCGTGCGTGACGCGCGCAGCCGCCATTGCGGAGAGCAGCGCCGCGATCTCCGCGGCAAGCTCGGGAAAATCCAGATGACAGTGCGAATCGACGAACATCGGGCGTGGGGTCTGGCCGACGGGGCAACCGCGACCCGCCCGCGCGCCTCGCCGGGCGACCTACGCGTGGCGGCGCCGCGGCGAGCCGAGCGGCCGCTACATCGTATGCGTGGGACGCGTCGACGCGAGCGTTTCGCCGAGGATCTGCTCGATGGTGGCGCGCGCGGTGGCGCCGGTGTCGTCCTGCGTGAACTGCACGCCAATCCCCTGCGTGCGGTTTCCCTGAACGCCTTCGGGCGTGATCCAGACGACCTTGCCCTGAACGGCGATGCGGTTCGGATCGTCCATCAGCGAGAGGAGCATGAACACTTCCTCGCCGAGCTGATACTGACGGGACGTCGGAATGAATATGCCGCCGCCCTTGAGGAACGGCATATACGCGGCGTACAGCGCGGCGCGTTCGCGGATGTTGAGCGACAGCACGCCCGGCCGCGCGCCGCCCGCGGCCATCGCCGGCGTGGCTGCGGGACCGATCGGCTTGTTTTCGGCCATCCTCTAGAACAATGCCTTGTAGTCGATCAACAATGCCTCGGCGACCAGTCGAGGCTGCAGCGGATGCACGAGCAAAGCCCGGCTGCCGAGCAGCTTGCGATGATAGCGAAACAGCGCGATCGGCGCCACCTGCGACGCGAGCCGCGCGAGCGCCTCGGCGGCATCGGGATTCTGGCGCGCGGCATCGCCGGCGCGCACGCGGGCGAGATCCGACGACCACGCGATCAGCCAATCGACAGCGCGCGCGAGCCGCGCCCTGCGCTCGTCCCGTCCGCCAGCTTCGATTCGTGCGGCGAGCCCCGCGACCGACACCTCGCGGGGGCGGCCGAGCGCGGCGAGCCACGCGCTGCGCTCGCTCTGTACCGCCGGATCCGCGCACGCGAGCGCTGCGAGCGGCGCACCGCCCACCTGCGCGAGGACGAGCTTAGGCGATGCCACGCCCCGCTCCGCGAGCCAGGCGCGCGCGTCGTCCGCCGACGGAATCGGCGCCGCGAACTTGCGGCAGCGCGAGGCGATCGTCGGCGGCAAGCGCCCGAGCCGCTCGGTCACGAGCACGAGATAGGTCCCGGGCGGCGGCTCTTCGAGCGTTTTCAGCAACGCGTTGGCCGCGGCGACGTTCATCCGGTCGGCGGGCGCGATCACCGCGACCTTCGCACGCTGCCGATGACTGCTAAGCTGCACGAATTCGGTGAGCGCGCGGATCCGGTCGATCGTGATCGTGTCGACCTCGGCGAGCGCACCCTCGCCATCGGGCGCAAGGAGTTCGACGCGCATCAGATCCGGATGCTGTCCCGCAGCCGCGTAACGGCAGCTTGGGCAGTGCCCGCAGGCAAGGCCGTCGGGACACGGCGTTTCGCACAGCAGCGCCAGCGCGAAGCCCAGCCCGAGCGCGTGCTTGCCGATGCCGTCCGGACCATGGACGAGGAGCGCGTGCGGCCACGTCGAACGCTGCGCGAGCGCCGCACCTGCCGCCGCGAGCTGCCAAGGAAGCAGCGGCCGCCAGGGCAGTGTCGCCGGAGCCTCGTCGCGCTCGTCGGCCATCACATCGCTTCCAGCACTTCGAGCTCGGCCGCGAGCACCGCGCGAACCGCGTCCAGCGGCTGCGAGCTGTCGATCACGCGGAAACGGCCGGGATCGGCGGCGGCGCGCTCGAGGTACGCCGCCCGGACGCGAACGAAGAACCCTTCCGCTTCGAGCTCGAAGCGATCGAGATCGCGGCCGGCACCGCGCGCGCGATCGAGCCGGTCGCGGGAGACTCGAGGCGCGACGTCGAACAGGAACGTCCGATCGGGCCGCGTCTCGCCGTCGATCCATTGCTCGAGCTCGCGGATGCGCGCGAGCTGCACGCCGTGCCCGCCCCCCTGGTAGGCATAGGTCGCGTCGGTGTAGCGGTCGCAAAGCACCCAGTCGCCGCGCGCGAGCGCAGGCCGGATCACCGCCTCGAGGTGCTCGCGGCGCGAGGCGAACATCAGGAGCGCTTCGCTGTCGCGAGTCATCGCCTCGCGCAGGAGCAGCGCGCGGAGCTTCTCGCCGATCGGGGTGCCGCCCGGCTCGCGAGTCGCGACCACCTCGTGACCGCGCGCAGCAATGCGCTCCGCGAGCCACGCATGGTGCGTGCTCTTGCCGGCACCGTCGATGCCTTCGAGAGTGATGAAGCGTCCGCGGGCTGCAGTCATCGATTAGGGCTCGTGAGCGGGTCCCGGTTGCGAGTGAAGGCGGACCGCGCACGCGCTCATCGCAAAGCACGCTGCCCGAGTTGAAATTTTGCCACGGCGCGATTGTGGTCGGCGAGGTTCGCGGTGAATTCGCTCGTCCCGTCTCCACGCGAGACGAAGTAGAGATATGCGGTCTTCGGCGGCCGCGTCACCGCATCGAGCGACGCCTGCCCGGGGAGCGCGATCGGCGTGGGCGGCAGCCCATCGCGCGTGTACGTGTTGTACGGCGAGTCGGTTTCGAGATCGCGCTTGCGCAAGTTGCCGTCGAAGCGGACGCCGAGCCCATAGATCACCGTTGGGTCCGATTGCAGCCGCATCCCGAGCCGCAGCCGATTGACGAACACCGATGCGACGAGCGGCCGGTCGGTGGCGTTTCCGGTCTCCTTCTCGACGATCGAGGCGAGAATGAGCGCCTCGTACGGGTCCTTGAGCGGCAGGTCCGCCGAGCGTCGCGCCCAGGCGTCGTCGAGCCGCGAGCGCATCAGCCTGAGCCCTCGCGCAAGCAGCCGGGCGTCCTTGGAGCCTTTCGCGAAGAAGTAGGTATCGGGAAAGAACCAGCCCTCGGGATTCGCGCTCGGCGCGCCGATGCGCGCCGCCATTTCGCTCGCGGGCAAATCGACGACCGACTTCGCGATCTCGGGATTCGCCTTGAGCGCTGCGACGAGATCGGCGTAGGTCGAGCCCTCGGCGACTGTCATCCCCGTCTGCGTCACATCGCCTTGGGTGAGCTTGTCGAGGAGGCGGGCGAGCGAGACGCCCTCGCTCAGCTCGTAGTTGCCCGCCTTCATCGTCCGATCTACCCGCTCGAGCCGCGCGAGCGCCACGAGTGCGTATCCGTTGGGCAGCACGTTCGCGCGCTCGAGCTCGCGCGCGACCGACTTGAGCGTCGCTCCCGGCTTCACGTCGAACGCGTAGGGAGATACCGGAAGACGGAGCGGCCGCGCGATCCACCAGGCGCCGCCCGCGACAGCCGTCGCCGCAATCAGGATCAGGATCGCAGCGAGGCGAGCGAAGGTGCGAAGGGATCGGGACACGTGCGACGCGATGTCACGCCGCACGCGCGGCGGCGGCCGGATGCGGGCAGACGGCGGATTATAATTCGGCGCATGAGCTCCACCCGGAATTGCCTCGCAGCGCGCGGCGGGTTCACGCTGATCGAGGTGCTCGTCGTCATCGTGATCCTCGGCATCCTCGCCGCGCTTGTCGTTCCGCGCGTTCTCGAGCGTCCCGACGAGGCGCGCGTCGTCGCCGCGAGGAGCGACATCGCGGCGATCGTCGCAGCGCTCAAGCTCTACCGCCTCGACAACCAGCGCTATCCGACGACCGAGCAGGGCCTCGCGGCGCTCGTGCAGAAGCCGACGGTGGCGCCCATCCCGCCGAACTGGAAGCCGAACGGATATCTCGAACGGTTGCCGAAGGATCCGTGGGGCCAACCTTACCAATACCTGAACCCGGGGCTGCACGGCGAGATCGACGTCTTCAGCTTCGGCGCCGACGGCCAGCCGGGGGGCACGGGGATCGACGCCGACGTCGGATCGTGGGACCTCTGATGCCCGCGCGATCGCGCGCGGGCTACACGCTGATCGAAGTGCTGGCGGTCATCGCGGTGATTGCTATCGCTTCGGGACTGGTCGCCGTCAACCTCGAGGGCGACGACCGCAAGGGCGTCGAGCGCGAAGCGTCGCGCCTCGCCGGTGCGCTCGAGCATGCCGCCGCTCTGGCCCAGTGGCGCAGCGAAACGCTCGGATTCTCCGCCGACGGCCCGGGTTACCGCTTCTGGCGCCGCGGAGCCGACAATCGCTGGACCGCGGTGCGCGACGAGGAGGTTCTCGCTGCGCGCACGCTGCCGGCGCAGTGGTCGGTGTCGTCGATCTCGTACTCGGGCGCGCCTGTTGCCGGCAACGTGATCGTTCCCTTCCGCCCGAGCGGGCGCAACGAGCCCTACGTGCTCGCGCTTTCCTCTCCCGCATGGACATTCGTAGTCGCCGGCGATCCGTTGAACCGCGTGCAGGTCGCGGCTCCGACGGCTTCACGCTAGTCGAGATCCTGGTCGCGCTAGCGATCCTCGCCGTGGCGCTGTCCGCGGGGATGCGGGCGGTCGCGCAGTCCGCCGACGGCGCGACGCTGCTAAAGCATCGCACGCTTGCGCTCTGGGTCGCCCAGAACCGCCTCGCCGCCGCGCAACTCGAGACGCCGTGGCCCGGGCTGGGTTCGCGCAACGGCGACGACGTGCAGGCCGGCGTGAGCTTCGTCTGGCGCGAGAACATCTCCGGCACGCCGAACCCGGCGTTTCGGAAGATCGACATCATCGTGGCGGACGCGGCGCAGCCCGACTACGCGCTCGCGCAGCTTTCCGGTTATCTCGGGCAGACGACTGCGCCATGAAGCCGAGACGATCGGGCTTCACTCTGATCGAGTTGATGATCGCGCTCGCGATCCTGGGGCTCGTTGCGGTGTTCAGCTATCGAGCGCTCGCGTCGCTGACCGACAGCGAAGCGCAGCTGTCCGCGGAGGCACAGCGCTGGAAGGAGCTCGATGGGCTGTTCGCCCGGCTCGAAGCCGACATGCGGGAAGCGCTGCCGCGGGACGTTCGCACCGGCGCCGGCACGGAGCCCGCCTGGCTCGGAGACGTCGATGCGGCGGGCAATGCCGTGCTGCGCTTCTCGCGCGCCGGTCCGGAGTTCTCGGCCGAGCCGGGCAGGGCCGGGCAGCGGATCGGGTACCGGCTGCGCAACGCCGCGATCGAGGTGCTGTACTGGCCGCGGCTCGATCAGCCGGCGACGGTCACACCGCAGCCCTATGCGCTCGCCGGCGGGATCGCCGCATTCCGCGTCGACTACCTCGATTCGATCGGCGGATGGCGCGAGCGCTGGCCGTCGCTCGGCGAATCCGCAGTACCTCGCGCCGTAAGGGTCGGCATCACGCTCGCCGGCGGGGAGCAGATCGAGCGATGGCTCGTGCTGCGCTGAGTCGCGCCCGCGGCGCGGCGATCATCCTCGCGATGCTGATCGCGGCGCTCGCCGCGGCCGTGGCCGCGACGGTCTTCGCCGAGCAGCAGCGCTGGAGCCGCACGGTCGAGCATCGGCGTGACCAGGTCCAGGCGCAGGCGCTCGTGATGGCAGGCGTGCAGTGGGCGCGACAGGTTCTCGACGACGACGCGCGCCATTCCGACATCGATCACCTGCGCGAGGCGTGGGCCATACCGCTGCCGCCCATACCGCTCGACAACGGCGAAATCCGGGGCGCGATCGTCGACGCGCAGGGACGGCTCAACATCAATGCGCTCGGTGGCAATGGCACGACTGCCGACCTCGAACGGCGGCGAATCGCGGCGCTTTTCGCGCAGCGCGGCGGTCCGACCGCAGCACTCGACGCGATTGCCGACTGGATCGACGCCGACACGAGCGTTCGCGACACGGGCGCCGAGGACGCGTACTACGCGGGACTGCCGGTGCCCGGACTTCCCCCCGACGCCCCTGTCGTGCGCGTCGCCGAGCTCGTCTCGGTCAAAGGTGTCACCGCACAGTCGCTCGATGCCGTCGCGCCGTTCCTCTCCGCGCTGCCGGCAGACACTCCCGTCAACGTCAACACCGCGCCGCCCGAGGTTCTGGCGACGATCGTCGACGGTCTCGACGGCGATCGGCTCGCCGCGCTCGTCGCCGATCGCGCCGCGAAGCCGTTCACGTCGATCTCGGACTTCCGTGCCCGCCTGCCGAAGGGCGCGTCGCTCGCGAGCGATTCCACCGTTTCGGTGAAGAGCGGCTATTTTTACGTGACCGTGGAGGCGAGACAGGGCGAGACGATCGCACGCGCACGGGCGCTGCTGCGCCGAAGCTCCGGCGCGCCGACGGCGATCGCGTGGCAGGTCGTCGAGTAAACTACGGCGCCATGATGCCGTCCACGCCTCGCGGATGACTACGCTGCGCGTGCGTCTCGCCGCGCCCCCTTCGCCGGAGCGCGCCGACGCGTGGGGTCTCTTCGATTCTGCGGGCGTCTGCTCGCGCAGCGGCAGGGACCGTCCCGATCGATGGCCCGACGCGGACCGGATCGAGGCGATAATCGCCGCGCCGCAGGTGCGCATCGCATCCGTCAAGCTGCCCCCGATGCCGGCCGCGCGTGTCGCAGGCGCCGCGGGTTTCGCTGTCGAGGACCAGCTCGCCGGCGCGACGGCCGACCAGCATATCAGCGTATCGGCGCAGGCGCCGGACGGGCGCGTGTGCGTGGTCATCGTCGCACGCTCGCTCGTCGCGGCTATCGCTGCGTCCGAACCCCGCATCACGCGGATCGTCGCCGAGCCCGAGCTGGCTCAGCCTCTCCCAGCAGCATGGCGCTGGTGCGCGGGCGCCGATGGCGCGGCGTTCATCCGTTGCGGCGACGGGAGCGCATTCGCGGTCGAGGCACCCCACGAGAATGGCGAATTGCCGGCGGAGATCGCCCTGGCGCTCGCCCGCGCGCGCGAAAGCGGTGTCGCGCCGGCGCAGTTGCACGTCGACGCGACGATCAGCGATGCTGCGCTCGCCCGGCTGCAGCGCGACGCCGATGTCGGACTCGTTCGCGGGAGTCCGTGGCGTTGGGAAGCCGCCTCGGCATCGCTCTTCGGAGCGGCACTCGACCTTCGGCCGAGCGTACCCGCGTCGGCCTCCGCTCATCCGAAACGACGCCTCGGACGCGCCTTCGCCGCCGCGCTGATCCTCGGCGGCGCCGCGCTCGCGATTCATGTCGTCGCCGGTGTCGGGGAGTGGGCGACGCTACGATTCGACGCCTGGCGTGCAGCGCGCGAATGGACGGAGCTTGCGGTCGCGGCGGGCGTCGCGGCGGATGCGGCGTCGACGCCGCAGGCTGCGCGCGCTGCCCTCGCCAAGCGCTACGCGGAGCTGCGCCACGCGCAAGGGCAGGCCGCGCCCGACGACGCGCTGCCGCTGCTCGCAAGCGCCGCGCCCGCGCTCGCCGGGCTTCCTCCGGGAATCGTCAAGAGCGCCGTGTATGCGGACAGCCACTGGACGCTCGAGCTTGCGCGCGCGGATCCGGCGGCGATTCGCGACCTCGACGCGCGAATGCGAGCGGCGCGCGTTCCGATGCTGGTCGCCACGTCGGCAAGCGGCGCACGCCTGCGCATCGGCGGTCTCTGATGGCGACGCTTCCCGCCGCGCTGCGCACTCCGGCTCCCGTCGCGCGATGGCTCGCCGGCAAGTCGCGCACCGAGCGCCGGATCGTCGCCTTGATCGCTGCAGCCGTCGGTGTCACGGTTTTGTGGCTCGCCGTGTGGCAACCCATGCGCCGCGATGCCGACGCAATGCGCGCCGCGCGCGAAGTCGATGCGGCGGCGCTCGGCGCCGCGCGCAAGATGACCGAGGAGGCGGCCGGTCTGGCGCGCGCGACGCCGCCGCCTTCGATGCCCGCCGACGCGCACGCCGTGCTCGAGCGCGTCCTCGCGCAGCAGGGCCTTCGCGGTGCAGTGACCCAGCTCGAATGGCAGGAAGGCCGCGCGCGGCTCGTGTTCGCCGCCATACCTTACGACGCGCTGGTCGCTCTCCTCGAAGCGCTGCAGCGCGAAGGTCATCTGCGCGCGGTCGACGCGACCCTGACCGCACGGGTCGAGCCCGGTATGGTTCGCGCCGAGCTTGCGCTCGCGCGCTGAAGGCGCGCGCTCTCGCAACGTGCGCCGCTCGCTCCCGATCGTCGGCGCGCTTGCCGCAGCGGCCGCGCTGTTCGCGGTGCAGCTTGCTCCCGCGACCCTGGCCGACGCCCGCGTCGCGGCCGCGACCAAAGGCGCCGTGCGCTTGATCGACGCCGAGGGAACGCTGTGGAACGCCCGCGCGGTCCTCGCGGCCGGCGCAACGCGAATTCCGATCGCGTGGCGGATCGACCCATGGTCCCTTCTTCGCGGCGAGCTGCGTCTGCACCTCGAGCGCGCTGACGGGACCTCCTCTGCCACGCCGAAGGGAGACATCGCGTTCAGGCGCGATTCGGTGGAGCTGCGCGAAGTCGATGCGACGGTTCCGGCGGCGTTCGTCGCCGCCATCGCGGGCGCGAACTCCGCGCTCGCAGGAGGCGACGTCTCGTTCAGCAGCGCGTCGATCGAATGGGCGCCGCCGGCAAGCCGCGGCGACGCTCGCATCCGGTGGCTGGGCGCGTGGGTCACCGCGCCCGGCAGCACCGATCCGACTGCGCTCGGCGATATCACGGCCGCGCTGAGCGCGAGCGGCGATCGGCTTGCAGGGCCGATCTCGAACGCCGGTGGCGATCTCGTGCTTCAGGGAACCGTGACGCTCGGCGCGGAAAGCGGCCCCCAGATTTCGCTCGTGCTGACGCCGCGCCGTGCCGATGACCGCAAGCTCGCGCAGGCGCTCTCGCTGATCGGCGTACCGGAAGGCGGCGGCTTTCGCGTCGAATGGCGGCTTCCGCGCCGATGAGCCGACGGTCGCGCAAGGCGCGCGCGACGCGCGACGCGGCTCCGTGCCCGGCATCACCGGTGTCGGCTGCTGCTTCGCCGCCGGTGCAGCCGACGGCGGCGAGAGTCGACGGCATCGATGCGCTGCGCGGCTTCGCGCTATGCCTGATGATCGTCTACCACTTCGCATTCGACCTGCGCTTCTACGGCGTTACCGTATCCGACTTCGAGCACGATCCGTTCTGGCTCGGCTTCCGGGCCGTGATCGTCTCGCTCTTCATGGGCCTCGTCGGCGTGAGCCTCGTGCTCGCGGATCGCGCGGGCGCGTCGACGGCGCATTTCTGGCGGCGCGTGGCGATCATCGCCGCATGCGCACTCGCAGTGAGCGGGGGAAGCTGGATCGCGTTCCCGCGCTCGTTCATCTACTTTGGGATCCTCCACTGCATCGCCGTCGCCTCGGTGCTCGGATGGCCGCTCGTGCGGCTGCCGGCGATCGCATTCACGGTCGGCTGCACGATCGTCCTCGCCGGCCTCACGCTGTCCCACCCCGCGTTCGACACCCAGGTGCTCTCTACAGTGGGCTTCGTAACGCGCAAACCCTACACCGAGGATTACGTGCCGCTTGCGCCCTGGACAGGGGTCGTTTTCATCGGCATCGGGCTGGGCCAAATGCTGGCGCGTCAATCGTTCCGGATCGTCACGCCGCTCGCCAGGATGCCTGCCCTTCTCCGCTGGCTTGGCCGGCACAGTCTCGCGGTCTACATGGTCCACCAGCCGATAATGCTCGGCGTTCTCTGGGTCGCGCTCCGCGGCGGACGCTAGCACAGGATGCGGATCGAGTTGTCGCCCTGCGAATGTTCGGCTAGAATCAATACATTAGCAGGCGCGTAGCTCAGCTGGTTAGAGCACCACCTTGACATGGTGGGGGTCGTTGGTTCGAGTCCAATCGCGCCTACCAGTTGACTCTGACAGTGCAGGAAAAAAGTGCGGCGCGTCCGCACTTTTTATTTGCCGGAGTCAGAGACGAGCGTCCGAGGGCATCGGCTCTCGGAGCGCCGCCCGGGGAATTCCAACGAAGTTGACGGTCCGCCGCGGGGCGCTCGAACCCCCGGGGGCGCTCAAGCGACGGAGAAGCGCCGCCTCTTCAGGATGGGCTTCGCGTCGGATCCGCGTCCGACGATCTCGTGCGTGACTCCCGGCTCGAGGGGCGCGCCCGGCGGCGACGCCTCGCCCCTCGCAATGACACCCTGCTCGAATTTCAGCTTCGCCGCGCGCACGCGCGCCGGCGTCATCGGCGCCAGCCGCGAGGCGACAGACGACTGCGCGCCGGCGACCTTCGTCGGCGCAACGCTCCCCTGCGATCGAACGCGCTTCCGCGCGCCCTGCTTCGCGACCTTGCGCCTCTTCAATGCCGCGGCTGCACCCATGTTGCACTCGGAGCGTCTGTGCGAAGGATTATAGCGGTCGCGCTCGCGAACGATCACAGCGCGCGCAGCCTCCCGCACCCGCAGTGAAACAGACGGCGTCTCAGCTTGAGGCCCTCGGCGGTCTTCACGAGCGAATGGGTCTTGCGCAGATCGGCGCGCGGTGTCCGCTTGGTCGCCAGCATCCGGTGCTTGCCGGAGGACACGTCGACGCGCTCGTGCGCGAACAGCATCTTGACGAATCGGTGCGCCGCCGATTCGGCGGCGCTCGGCCCGATATGTCGGCGTGCGATGCTCGCCGCGACGCTCAGGAACGGCCTTTGCTCGATCGGCGTCGGAACGATCAGCTTCTGAGCGGGTAGCCCGAACTCTTCGGCCCGAAGCGCGACCTTGTGGATCGTCGGCGCAGGCGGGCGGGCGAACGGGGCGGCGGCACGGCGCGCGCCGACGGCGATCGGCGTGCGGCCCGCCGCCAGAATGGGCGCCACCGCCGACCTCGGGACGATCCTTCGCGCGACGAACACCGACGTCAGCGCCGATCGATACTTGCCGGCGAACCGCGCCGTATCGGCATCGATCATGTGCGAGGCGACCTGCG
This sequence comes from Casimicrobiaceae bacterium, assembly GCA_035541655.1. Lineage (GTDB taxonomy): Bacteria > Pseudomonadota > Gammaproteobacteria > Burkholderiales > Casimicrobiaceae > CAIWHR01. Next base: position 36,264 of record DATKMY010000087.1, read on the forward strand.
CATAGTAGTCGGGCTGGACCGGCGCCCCCGTCGTGGCATCGAGCAGGAGTTGGGCGAGGTCGAGCGCCGCCGCGCTCACGTCCGCATCGGAGGGATTGCCCGAGCGGATTTTCAGCATCTTGCAAAGGATCTCGTAGAAAGCACCGGTGAAGACCCGCGAGAACGAATGAACCTCGGCAGACAGCTTCTTTGCGGAGGCGTCGTCGGGCAACGTGTTCGGATCGACATAACTGAACGAGTTGTACGCGTCCCGCAAGCTGTCAGAATCGACCGAGGAAGGGCTGGACTGGCGGATCGCCCAGCCGAGCTGCTCCGCGCAGCGCGACAGCGGAGACGACTGGTACTGCTTGAGCCCGGCGAGCGCCGCGTTGCGCACGGTCGGCAGCTGCAGCGCGGAGAGGATCGCACTCATATCGCCCCAGGATTCGTGGAAAGCGCCGACCTCGACGAACGGCGCATCCCAGAGCTCGGGGCGATGCGCATCGAGGCACGCGTGGCCCATCTCGTGACAGACGACGTCGGGGCTTTCTCCCGAGTAGACGACCTTTCCGGAGACGCTGTCGTGGAAGAATGCGAGCTCCGAACGATCGTAGTAGGCGTTGAGATCCACGCCCTTGTCGAGGCTCACCGGCAACGTCGCGCCAAGCTGCCATGCCTTGAGACCGAGCGACGCCCAGAAGTCGCCCCCGCGCCGCAGCGCCTCCGCTGCCGTCCAATAGCGGAACTGGACCGTCCCGACGGGATAGACCGCGGGCGCGACTGACGGCCCTTTGAAGCTGTACTTGAGCGGTGGCCTCGACAGCTTGGGCACGGGGCGCGAGAGGGTGGGCAGCTTCGACATCGGATCGTCCTGCCATGCCGACACCTTGTTCGACGCCGTTTCGCCCTTCGAGCGCTTTGCGATCCGCTTTTTCGCCCTCGCCATCGATGGTCTCCTGATCTGACGCCAGTCTCGATTTCTCGAGCGCATTCGGAGCACGTTGTACGCTCAACGCGAGGCGTCGCAACCTACCCGTTCGGGGGAGATTCAAGAGCCTCGCCTCGCGAGGCGAGCGCCTGGCGGAAGCAGATCGAAGCACGAGCGCCCGGGGCTTCGTTCGAGCGTGCCAGCACCAAGGCGAAGAGATTCGCGGGGCACCGCCCTAGCGACGCACAAGCTTCTGAGGGATAATGGCAACGTTTGGGAGGCTCGATCTCGATCGCCTCCGGGTGTTGAGTGCTGGACGCAATTGGATCGCATCGGCGAGAGGCATGGTTATGACACCGCGAACGCGTAGGGAGCCCTCTTAGAGAACGCGAGCTCGCACGTAATCTGCGTACGGAAAAGTGCGGCTTGTCCGCACTTTTTTTTTCCGGATCGGAGACGAGTCTCCTCCGCGAACGACGCGCTGGCCCGCCCCCCAGGGAATTCGCATCCGACCTTCGAAGGAATCGCATGCCCAACATCAGACTACCCGACGGCGCCGTCAAGAAATTCGACGCGCCGGTATCCGTCGCCGAGGTCGCCGCCGCGATTGGCCCCGGACTCGCCAAAGCCGCGCTTGCCGGCAAGGTCGACGGCAAAGTCGTCGACATCTCGTATCGCATCGACCGCGATGCCGCGGTCGCGATCCTCACCGACAAGGATCCCGACGGAATCGAAGTGCTGCGCCACTCGACGGCGCACCTCCTCGCCTACGCGGTGAAGGAGCTCTTCCCCGATGCACAGGTGACGATCGGACCGGTAATCGAGGACGGCTTCTACTACGACTTCTCGTATAAGCGCCCGTTCACGCCCGAGGATCTCGAAGCGATCGAGAAGAAGATGGCCGAGCTCGCGAAGAAGGACGAGCCGGTGACGCGCAGGTTGATGGCGCGCGACGCCGCGGTCGCCTATTTCAAATCGCTCGGCGAGCACTACAAAGCCGAGATCATCGCGTCGATTCCTGCGAACGAGGAGATCTCGCTCTACACCGAAGGCCGCTTCACCGATCTCTGCCGCGGGCCCCATGTGCCGTCGACCGGCAAGCTCAAGGTGTTCAAGCTGATGAAAGTCGCCGGCGCGTACTGGCGCGGCGACTCGCACAACGAGATGCTGCAGCGGATCTACGGCACCGCGTGGGCGAGCAAGGAGGACCTCGCTGCGTATCTCCACCGGATCGAGGAGGCGGAGAAGCGCGACCACCGGCGACTCGGCAAGCAGCTCGACCTCTTCCACCTGCAGGACGAGGCGCCTGGGATGGTGTTCTGGCACCCGAAGGGCTGGACGATCTGGCAGCAGGTCGAACAGTACATGCGGCGCGTCTACCAGGACTGCGGATATCAGGAGGTGAAGTGTCCGCAGATCCTCGACCGCTCGCTCTGGGAGAAATCGGGTCACTGGCAGAACTTCAAGGAGAACATGTTCACCACGGAGTCGGAGAAGCGCGACTTCGCGATCAAGCCGATGAACTGCCCCGGTCACGTGCAGATCTTCAACTCGGCGCTCAGGAGCTACCGCGAGCTGCCGCTGCGCTACGGCGAGTTCGGCGCGTGTCACCGCAACGAGCCTTCGGGCGCCCTGCACGGAATCATGCGCGTGCGCGGCTTCACGCAGGACGACGGCCACATCTTCTGCTCCGAGGACCATATCCAGTCCGAGGTAACCGCGTTCAATCGGCAGGCGCTCGCCGTCTACAAGGACTTCGGCTTCACCGACGTCGCGATCAAGATCGCGCTACGCCCGGACAAACGTCTCGGCTCCGACGAGACATGGGATCGCGCCGAGAACGCGCTGCGAGAAGCGTTGCGCGCCTGCAACGCCGACTGGCAGGAACTTCCCGGCGAGGGCGCGTTCTACGGCCCGAAGGTCGAATATCACTTGAAGGACTCGATCGGCCGCTCGTGGCAGTGTGGAACGATGCAGACCGACTTCCAGATGCCGGGGCGTCTAGGCGCCGAGTACGTCGACCAGGACGACACTCGCAAGATCCCCGTCATGCTGCATCGGGCGATCGTCGGCTCGCTCGAGCGATTCATCGGGATCCTGATCGAAAACCACGCCGGGGCGATGCCGCTGTGGCTCGCGCCGATTCAGGCGGTCGTGCTGACGATCACCGACCGCCAGGCAGCTTATGCCCGGGAGGTCGAGGCGCGCCTCCGGGCATCCGGGCTGCGGGTGATCGCCGATTTGCGCAACGAGAAAATAACCTATAAGATTCGGGAACATAGCCTGCAGAAGCTCCCCTATCAGCTGATCGTCGGCGACAAGGAGATGCAGGCCGGACAGGTGGCCGTGCGTACCCGCGGCGGCGAGGATCTTGGGGCGACGTCCCTCGATGCCTTGGCTGTGCGCCTCCGAGAGGAGGTTGCGGCGCGTCACTAGCGTGGCGCGGGAAGCACGGTCTCTCTTTTGTTAACCGTGGAGGTTCGCATCGCCCAGGACAGAGCACAGCGGATAAACGGCGAAATCACCGCTCCCGAAATCCGCTTGGTAGGTGAAGAAGGTGAGCAACTCGGCATCGTGCCGATCGCGGAAGCATTGGCGAAAGCCGAGGCCGCGGAACTCGATCTCGTCGAGATTGCGCCCACGGCCAAGCCCCCGGTTTGCCGGATCATGGATTTCGGCAAGTTCAAGTACCGCGAGGCGAAGAAGCAGCACGAGGCGAGGCTCAAGCTGAAGCAGATCCAGGTCAAGGAAGTCAAGTTCCGGCCTGGAACCGACGAAGGCGATTACCAGATCAAGCTCAGGAATCTGATCCGCTTCCTGGGTGAAGGTGACAAGGCGAAGATCACGCTTCGCTTTCGTGGCCGCGAGATGGCGCACCAGGAATTTGGCATCCGCCTGCTGGAGCGGATCCGCAACGATCTCGAGCCGCACAGCGTGGTCGAGTCGTGGCCGAGGCTCGAGGGACGGCAGATGGTGATGCTGCTCGCTCCGAAGAAAGTGGCACCGAAGGCGCCAGCGAAGGTACAGGCACCATCGACCAAGCCCGACCCCGGTAAGAAAGTCTCTCCACCGGAGAGCACCGCGGTGGGCGGCAAATAAGGGACGAAGTCATGCCCAAGATGAAGACGAAGAGCAGCGCGAAGAAGCGCTTCCGCGTCCGCGGCAGCGGCAGCGTAAAGCGCGCGATGGCGTTCAAGCGCCACATCCTCACCAAGAGGACGACCAAGAACAAGCGGCAACTGCGCGGCACGACCGGCATCCACAGCACGAACGCGGATTCGGTCAAGGCCATGCTGCCGTACGCGTAGGGGAGCCCGGCCATGCCAAGAGTCAAGCGTGGGGTGACCGCGAAGGCGCGGCACAAGAAGGTCCTGACGCAGGCGAAGGGTTACCGCGGACGCCGCAACGCCGTCTATCGCATCGCCAAGGAGGCGGTGATGAAGGCCGGCCAGTACGCCTACCGCGACCGGCGCGCGAAGAAGCGCGAATTCCGCGCGCTGTGGATCGCGCGGATCAACGCCGCAGTCCGCGAGCTCGGGATGAGCTACAGCGTGTTCATGAACGGGCTCAAGAAGGCGTCGATCGACATCGACCGGAAAGTCCTCGCCGATCTCGCCGTGCACGACAAAGCAGCGTTTACGAAGATCGCGGAGCAGGCCAAAGCCTCTCTGGCCTGATCGATCCGCGAGCCAAAGAGGGAGGCGCGTTCCGCCTCCCTTTTTTTTGTAGCGCCCGCCGAAAATGCCAAATTAAAGCCCCGCACCCTCGAACCCGATGAACGACCTCGATCGCCTCCTCGACCGGGCGCTGGCCGAATTCGCGGCCTGTAGCGACGCCGCCGCGCTCGAGAACAGCAAAGCCCGCTATCTCGGCAAGGCCGGCGCGCTCACCGATTTGCTCAAGGCGCTGGGCAAGCTCCCCGCCGCCGAGCGGCCAGGCGCGGGGGCACGAATCAACGAAGCGAAGGCGAAGCTCGAAGCCGCGCTCGCCGCGCGGCGCGACGCGCTCGCCCGAGCGCGCGAGAAGGCGCAGCTTGCAAAGGATGCGCTCGATGTTTCGCTTCCCGGCCGCGGGCTCGGCGCCGGCGGCCTGCATCCGATCACGCGCACGCTGGAGCGCATCGAGGCGCTGTTCCGCTCGATCGGCTTCTCGGTCGCCGACGGTCCCGAGATCGAGGACGACTTCCACAACTTCACCGCCCTCAACACGCCCGAGGATCACCCGGCGCGATCGATGCACGACACGTTCTACGTCGAAGGCGGGCACGTGCTGCGCACGCACACCTCGCCGATCCAGGTCCGCTACATGGAAAAGCACGCGCCGCCGATAAAGATCATCGCGCCGGGGCGCGTCTATCGCGTCGACAGCGACGCGACGCATTCGCCGATGTTTCATCAGGTCGAGGGACTGTGGATCGCCGACGACGTCTCGTTCGCGGATTTGAAGGGCGTCTTCACGGAGTTCCTGCGCAACTTCTTCGAGCGCGACGATCTGAAGGTCCGCTTCCGGCCGTCGTTCTTCCCCTTCACCGAGCCCTCGGCCGAGATCGACATGAGCTTCGGCGCCGGCTGGCTCGAAATCGCCGGCTCGGGGCAGGTGCATCCGAACGTGCTTCGAGCCGTCAACATCGACCCGGAGCGCTACCAGGGCTTCGCGTTCGGGATGGGCCCCGACCGCCTCGCGATGCTGCGTTACGGCATCACCGACATCCGCGAGTTCTACCTAAACGACCTGCGGTTCCTGCGGCAGTTCGAATGAGATGAAGAATGAAGAGCCGCCACGCTCACTCCGTTCGCTGCACCCCGAGGGGGCAGTCAGTGCGCTTCGAGCTGCCGTGCGGGCACGGGTCGACGAGTCCCCCGGGATAGCGTC
>DATKMY010000088.1:0-44271 GCA_035541655.1 Casimicrobiaceae bacterium
CCTTGATACTTGGCTGGGCCTGCCCGACCGCGCCCGCCTGGCCGCGCTGATGGCGGGGCCGGCCGGGAGTTGTTCGCGTCTGCGCTGATCGCGCCAGGGTTCTATGCCTTGCGATCCCTCGGGCCGAGGAAGAACCACAGGATCAGCCCTAGCAGGGGCAGCAGCACGACGACAAGCGTCCAGAGCAGCTTCTTCTCGTTCGAGACCGAGCTCTGGAAGATGTTGATGATCGCCCAGATGTCACCGGCGAGGATCAACACGCCCCAGATGTTGTAGCCCAGGTTCATCATTTCCGCTCCCTTTCGCCGCCCGTCGAGCCTCCGGCGCAATTGTAAACCTTGTTGACAATCCCCGCTGCGCCACCTACATCGCCGGCCGTGCGCCCGCCCCGAACCGCGCGGACGCGAGCAGCGCGATCGAGACGATCAGGATCTGCAGCACCGACACCGCAGCGATCGTCGGGTCGATCGCGTTCAGGATATTGTCGAACATCTTCTTCGGCAGCGTCATGTTGGCGCCGCCCAGGAACATCGCGATCACGAGCTCGTCGAACGACGAGATGAACGCGAGGAAGATCGCCGAGACTAGCGCCGGCCGCAGCTGCGGGAGCGTGACGCACCAGATCGCGCGCAGCCGGCTCGCACCGAGCCCCATCGCCGCGTTCTCGAGCGCGATGTCGAACGTGCGCAGCGCCGCGGTCATGACGACGACGACGTAGGGAATCGCGTGGACCGTGTGGCCGAGCACGATCCCGCGCCAGTCGCCGATCAGCTTGAGCTGCGCGAAGAGGCCGTAGACGGCGACGGAATAGATGATCGTCGGCACGATGAGCGGCATCGCCCCGATCTGGTTGACCCATTCGCGCCCCGGATAGCGGCCGCGAACGAGGCTGAACGCGAGCAGCGTGCCGAGGATCGTCGCGACCACCGTCGTGCACACGGCGATCTTCAGGCTTCTCCCCGTCGCGGCCAGCCACACCGGATCGTTGACGTACGCTTCGTACCAGCGCAACGAAAGCCCCGGCGGCGGAAACTGCAGGTACGAGGCCGAGCTGAACGATATGGGGAAGACGATGAAGAGCGGCAGCATCAAGAACACGAACACGGCGCCGACGTATATGTTGAGCGCGACCCGCGCGCGCGAGCGGCCAGGCCGGGGCCTCACGGTGCGACTCAGCTCCATTGGAGATCGCTCCGCAGCAGCCGGCGAAACGCAGCGTAGACGAGGAGCGCCGCGCCGAGCAGCACCATCGATAGCGCAGAAGCAAAGCCCCAGTCGAGGAATTCGCGCACCTGCTTCTCGATCAGCACGGCGATCATCAGCACGCGGCCGCCACCGAGGAGCGCCGGGGTGATGTAGAAGCCGATCGACAGTATGAACACGAGCGTCATGCCGGCGAGCACGCCGGGAAGCGTGAGCGGCACGTAGATCCTCGCGAAGATCTTCCAGGGGGTCGCACCGAGCCCTTCGGCGGCGAGCAGCAGTCCGCGGTCGACGCGACGCATGATGCTGTAGATCGGGAACACCATGAACGGCAGCAGCACGTGCACCATGCCAATCAGCACGCCCGTCATGTTGTACAGGAGAGGAAGCGGCTCGCGGATCGCGCCGCTTTCGAGCAGGAAGCGATTGACCACGCCGTTCCGGCCGAGGAGCACCATCCACGCGTAGGTCCGTACGAGCAGGCTCGTCCAGAAGGGCAGCAGCAGGAAGACGAAGCCGATCGTCGCCCAGCGCCTGCTCGCGCTGGCGAGGAAGTGCGCGACCGGATAGCCGAGAACGAGACAGATCACGCTCACGTACAGCCCGATCTGGAGCGTCCCGAGGAGCACGCGCACGTAGAGACCGTCGGTGAGCGCGCGTTCGTAGTTCGCGAACGTCCCGCCCTCGACCGAAAGCAGCATCAGCCGCGCCACGGGAACGAGGAACAGCAGGAACAGGAAAGCAAGCGGCAGCGACGCGAACGCGAGCGGACCGGCGTGCTCGCTGCGCCGGCGGCGCCGACGCGGCGCGGCAATCCGCGCGCTCGCCATCACGCCTGCCCTGACACCGCCACGAGATGCATGTCGGTCACGTTCCAGCCGACGGTCACATCGTCGCCGGCGGCGAGCGTGCCCGCGCGCTCGCGAAACGGCCAGCGCACGAGAAGATCGTGGCGAGCATCGATCCGCAGCCGGTACTTGACCGATTCGCCGACATAGATCACCTCGACGACGCGCCCGCGCAGGACGTTGTCCGCCTGCTGGCCATCGCCCATGAGACGCGGCCGCTCCGGCCGCACGAGCACGCCGACTTCGCTTCCCACCGGGAACGACGGCTGCGGCACTCTGATGCGCGTACCGCTCTCGGTCACCGCGACGGGCCGCCCGGCCTCGTCGGCGCCGAGATGCCCGCGGAAGAGATTCGACTCGCCGACGAAGTCGGCGACGAACCAGTTGACCGGATGCGCGTAGATTTCTTCGGGCGTGCCGACCTGCTCGATGCGTCCCTCGCTCATCACCGCGATCCGATCCGAAAGGACTAGCGCTTCCTCCTGATCGTGCGTGACGAATAGCGTCGTCAGTCCGAGGCGCCGCTGCAGCCGCTTCACTTCGAGCTGCATCTGCTCGCGCAGCTTGCGGTCGAGCGCGCCGAACGGCTCGTCGAGCAGCAAGAGGCCCGGATCGAACACGACCGAGCGCGCGAGCGCGACGCGCTGCTGCTGTCCGCCAGAGAGCTCGCGCGGAAGGCGCGCCGAAAGGTCGGCGAGGTCGACGAGCCGCAGGACCGCCGCGACGCGCTCGCGGATCTCGGCACGCCGCACGCCGCGCATCTCGAGCGGGAATGCGACGTTGCGCTCGACGCTCAAGTGGGGGAACAGCGCGTAATTCTGGAACACCATGCCGATCCCGCGCTTCGCGGGCGCGGCGAACGTGATGTCCTCGCCCTTGAGGCGAACGATACCTTCGTCGGGGAGCTCGAACCCGGCGATGATCTTGAGCAGCGTAGTCTTGCCCGATCCGCTCGGACCGAGGATCGTGACGAGCTCGCCGCGCGCCACGGCGAGGTCGATCCCGCCGAGCGCCGCGACGTTGCCGAACCGGCGGACGATCCCGCTGACCGCGAGATCGGCCTCTCGCACGGCCGCACTCGCCTGCGGCGAGTTCGTCAGCACGCGAGCGCGCGGCCGCGCGCGGTCAGCCGAGCATCCACTTCGCCCAGCGCTCCTTCACCTTGGGCGCGTTTTCCGACACCCACTCGACGTTCGTCCAAAACTGCTTCTGCAGATACGCGGGATTGGTCGGCAGGTACGGCTGCAGCTTCGGATCGGTGTAGTTGATCGCCTCGAGATTGAGACCGGGGTAGCCGATGATGTTCGCGTAGACGCCCTGGGGCTTTGGCTCCGCGATGAGCGCGAGCATCTTCTGCGCCCAATAGACGTCCTTCGCACCCTTCGGGATCGCGAAGCACGACTCCTTGATCGCGCCCTGGTTCCATTCGATCGCGATCGGCGCGCCCTGCTTGATCGCCGAGTAGTAGCGGCCGTTCCATGCGGTGCCGAGCACGGCTTCCTTGTCGACCAGCACCTGCGCCGACTGTGCGCCCGTCGTCCACCAGACCGCCACGTACTTCTTGATCTGGTCCATTTTCCTGAACGCGCGGTCGACGTCGATCGGATAGATCTTGTCGAGCGGCACGCCGTCGGCGAGCAGCGCGAACTCGAGGTTGTCGGCCGGGTCGTTGCGCATCGAGCGCGGCCCCGGGAACTTCTGCACATCCCAGAAATCGGCCCAGCTCTGCGGCCGCTTGCCTTCGGGAAACACGTCGGTACGGTACCCCATCACCGTCGAGTAGACGCCCTTCGGGAACACGTACTTGCGGTTCTGGAGATGCTTCGGGAACTGCGAGAGATCGACGATCTTCAGGTCGAGCGGCTCGAGCAACCCCGATTTCTCGGCGAGCATCGCGCTCTCGCCGTCGATCTCGGTGACCTGCCACTCGACGTTGCCGCTCTGGACCATCGCCCGCAGCTTGCCGAGGTCGACCGGGCTCGTGCTGACGACCTTGATGCCGTAGCGCTTTTCGTACTCGCTGTAGAACGCCGCGCGCATCGCGTTCTGCATGTCGCCGCCCGAATCGTTGACGACGATCTGCACGGGCTTCGCCGGCTCGGCCTGCCCCCAGGCGAGCCGCGGGAACACCGCCGCCGCCCCGCCAAGTGCGAGCAGCGACCGCCGCGTCCGTTGGAATCTGGTCATCGCTGAATCCTCCTCCTCGTTTGAACTTCCCAAGCGCAAAAGTGTACTCCGCTCACGAGAGCCAGCGCGATTCGACGCGATCAAAGGTCGGGAGCGAAGCGTGCGGCGGGCCGACGAGCAGATGCTTCGCGATCTTCTCCGACGGCGTCTTGGGAAGCCGGTCGATGTACGCGACGTAGCGCGGCACCTTGAACCGCGCGAGGCTCGCTTCGCAGTGCGCGACGATTCGGGGCGGCGGCACGTCGTCGCGGCCGAGGCCCGTTCGCAGGACGACGAAGACCTTCACCTCCTCGCCGCGCGTCGCATCGGGAACGGGCACGGCAGCCGCCTCGACGATCTCGGGCATTTCCCGCAGCACCGCTTCGACTTCGCGCGCGGAAATGTTCTCGCCGGCGCGGCGGATCATCTCCTTTACCCGGCCGACGATGTAGTAGTAGCCGCGCCCGTCGCGGCGGAAGAGGTCCCCCGTGCGAAACCATTCGCCGTGGAACGCCGCTGCCGTCGCGTCGGGCTTTCTGTAGTAGCCGCGCAGCATCCCCGGCCCGCGCAGCAGCAGCTCGCCGATCGCGCCAGTCGCGACCGGTGTTCCGTCGGAATCGGCGATGCGCGCCTCGCGGAACGGAGAGGGCACTCCGCACGAGCCCGATCCCACCATGTCGGCCGCCTCGATCGGCATGAAGAGCCCGGAGCCGACCTCCGTCATCCCGAACGCCTCGCGCACGACGAAGCCGAAGCGTTCCTCGAGCGCCGCGTGAATCGTCCTGTTCAATCCGTAGACGTTCACGCGGATCACCTCGTTGTCGCGATCCCGGGGCGACGGCGGCTGCTTGTAGACGACCTCGGGAAAGAGCGCGAACTGGATGCGATGCGCGCGCACCCAGTCCATGAACCGGCTCGCGCTCTGGCGCATTGCGACGTAGAGCGTTGCGCGCTGATAGAAGCTCATCATCAGCAGCCATTGCGGATCCATGTAGAAGAACGGCGTCGAGGCGAGGATCCGCTCATAGACGACACCATCGCGCCGCGCGTTGACCTTGCCGATCGTCAGCCAGTAGCGCTGGGTCAGCATGCAGCCTTTGGGAAATCCCGTCGTCCCCGACGTGTACTGGATGTTCAGCAGGTCGTCGTGGCCGACGTCCTCGTGCCGCGGCAGCGAGTCCTCGCCTTCGAACAGCGCGTCCCAGCGGCGCTGTCCCGCACCGGGCGAGCCGACGACGAAAACGCGATCGTCGCTCAGCGCGCACGGACGCTCCGGCAGCGCGGCAAGCGTGCCGAGACGCCCCTCGTCGATCACGAGAAACTCCGCCTCGGCGTCGCAGACGACATAGCTCATCTCGCGCGGCGTGTAGCCGACGTTGAGCGGGATCATCACCGCGCCGAGGCGCGCCAGCGCGAGCCACGTCAGCGGAAACGCTGCGACGTTGGGCAGCATCACGCCGACATGGCTGCCCTTCCCCACGCCGGCCTGCGCGAGGCCGGCGGCGAGCCGATCGACGCGCTCCTTCAGCGCCGAATAGGTGATGCGCTCGTTCGACTCGAAGAAGTCCCACGCGAGCCGGTCGGGGGCGGCGGACGCGGCATCGTCGACGAGCGCCCCGATGTTGCGAGGCAGCGGTTCGCTCTCGATCTGCCGGCGCCGTTCGGCGTACGGCGGGACGCTCGGGCCAGCGTTCGATCGTCCGGTCACGCGGGCGTCCGTGAGGGAGCTCGCGCGCCTTCAGGAGGCGCGCTTCAGCTCAGGCGGCGTCAGGCGCTGCCGATCGAGCTGCGTCACGGTGATCCCGACCGCGCGAGCGGCGAGGATCGGCGGATCGAGGACCTCGCCCGACGTCGGCAGCGGACCGATGCCGTGCGTGCGCGCGGTGACGTACAGCTCGTAGCTCCGCTTCCGCGACGTCCGTCCGACGGCGAGGAGCCGCGCCGTGCAGCGCACGTAGTCGCCATGGTAGACCGGGGCGAGGAACTCGACGTTCTCGAACGCGCGCATCAGTCCGCCGTCGCCGTCGATCATGTACGCGAGCTTCGTGCCGGCGATGCCGAACATCTCGACGATCGTGCCGAGCGACACGACGCGGTCGGTGTAATGACTGTCGACGCGCAACTCGACGGTCGAAACGTAGCGACTCAGGTCTTCGCCTGGCATGGCACCCTCTCCTCGACGTTGGATTCGACGTGTCGCCGCGATCGGGTGACTTCCGGCGTCGACGTGCCGGCCCATTGTAATGGCATTTCTGCAGCGCGCGCCAAAGGGGGTGTTGCCTGTAGAATTCCGAACATCCGCAGCTCTCCGGTGCCGTCACTCGCCGTCGTGTTCGTTCTCGAACCATGGGTCGCGGGATCTCGATGAGGCGACGCCGCCTGCTGGCCGCGATCGCGGGCTCGCCTTTCGTCGCTGCGTACGCGGTGCGCGCTCGCGCGCAATCGCTGCCGGTCCTCGGATTCCTGAACAGCGCGTCTTCGACCACCTACGCTTTCAACGCGAACGCTTTCCTGGAAGGGCTGCGCGAAGCGGGGTTCGTCGAGGGGCAGAACGTCGTCGTCGAATAGCGCTGGGCGGACAACGATTACAGCCGCCTGCCGGCGCTCGCGGCCGATCTCGTCCGACGCCGGGCGGCGGTGATCGCCGCCACCGGCGACATCGCATCCGCACGCGCGGCGCAATGGGCGACGACCTCGATTCCGATCGTCTTCACCGTGGGTGCCGACCCGGTCGCGTTCGGCCTCGTCACGAGCCTCTCCCGCCCCACCGGCAACGCGACGGGCGTAACGCTGTTCTCGAGCACGCTGATGGCGAAGCGTCTCGAGTTTCTGCGCGATGTCGCTCCGGACGCGCAGTTGATCGCGATGCTCATGAACCCCGACAACCTCAACTACCGCGTCGCCGTCGAGGCTGCGTAGCGCACCGCACGCACGCTGGGACGGCAGACCTTTCTCGCCCATGCGAAGGCCCTCGGCGATATCGATGCGGCGTTCGAGACGATCGTCCGGAAACGCGCCGGCGCAGTGCTCGTTGCGAGCGATCCGATGTTCCTCGGGCAGCACGAAAAGCTCGCTGCGCTCGGCATCGCGGTGTCGCAGTCGCTGCTCGTGCGGGCAGACGACGTGATCCAGTAAGCCCGGTGGCGCCGCAGGAGCGCGTGGCCGACGGTACCGACGCACATCGGCGACCAGCTCACAGCGGAACGTTCACGACCTTGCCGCTCTTCGCCGCTTCGACGATCGCATCGGTGACGCGCAGGTTCTGCAGCCCGTCGCGCCCGCTGACGAGCGGCTTGGCTTCCCCGCGGATCACGGCGGCGAAGTGCGCGATCTGGTTGGCGAGCGGGTCGGCACGCTCGAGCGCGATGGTCTGCTCCTCGAAAGGCTTCCACCACGACCGCCCGTCCTTCGCCTTGTAGTACTTGAGCCGCATCGTCGGCACGCCGAGCGACCCGTCCGTGCCGATGATCGTGTAGCAGTCCTCGTCCGGGTAGCTCGTGTAGGCCTTGTTTTCCTGCGACGTCTGCTCCCAGCTCTTCGGGGACGCCGCCGTGTCCGAGAGGAGAAACGTGCCGAGCGCGCCGTTCTCGAAGCGCAGGTTGATCGCGACCGTGTCCTCGACCTCGAAGCCGCGCGTCGCGTTCGACGCGAACGCCTGCACGGCGACGATCTCCCCGACCATCGCGCGGAGGTTGCCGATCTCGTGCGTCATGTTGAGCAGGATCGGTCCCCCGCCCTTCTGCCGGCGCCACTCGTTCGGCGGATCGAAATAGCCCTTGTCGGGCTTGTAGAACACTGCGCTGCCGATGACGCCGACGACGCGGCCGAGCACGCCGGACTCCACGACCTCGACCGCCTTGTGCAGGATCGGGCTGTGCCGGCGATGGTGCCCGACCAGCAGCTTGTGCTTCGCCTTCTCGGCCGCTTCGACGAGGCGCAGCCCGGCCTCGAGCGTGTGGCCCACCGGCTTCTCGACGAGGCAGGGAACGCCCGCCGCGATGCACTCGAGCCCCTGCTCGACGTGCAGGTGATTGGGCGTGGCGAGAACGATGCCGTCGGGCTTGTCCTTCGCGATCAGCTCGGCGAGCGAGCGGCAGAGCGGAACCTTCTCCTTCGCGGCGATCTCGGGCGCTTTGGGGCCCGGATCGACGATCGCCGAGAGCTCGGTCGACCGACACTCCCGGACCTCCTCGGCGTGGCGGACGCCGATCATTCCTGCGCCGGCAACCGCGATCCGAACCCTGCGCACGGCGGTCCGAGGACGGGCGACTCGAGCGAAGCGGTTATGCCCTTCAGGTTCCGACGAAGAAGGTCGCGACCAGCGCGGCGAGCGCGACGCCTTGCAGAACCACGCGGTACGCCATCCAGTGCTCGTCGTCGAACGGGCTTGCCTCGCCGTTGTAGACCATCGACATGATTCCGAGCGCCAATGCGGCAACCGTGGCGAGCGTTGCGACGACGACCAGCGTAGCGAGGACGGTGCTCATGCAGTGATCCTCCAAGGATGGCTCGTCGAAGCATATACGACGAGCGATCGTCTTTGAAGCCGACCCCCACGGGTTCGCTGCTTGCTGCAACGCAGCACCCGCGGACTCGCAATGCGAGCAGCAAGCGCGATCCCGCCGGAATCCTGGAATCGCGGATCAGCGCAGGAATTCCGGTGTCTGCAGCCGGATGCCGACCGTCGCAAACCACTGCGTCGCGTCGAATCGATTGCCGTAGCTCGCATACACCTCGAATCGATCCGGTACGACGATGCCGCGGACTCCGATCTGGAACTTCGCGCGGCCGGGCTCGTCGCGAAAGATTTCGCCCAGAAGCTGCATCGAATCGATCACCGTGTACTGCACCGCGGCGCCGGCGACGGCAAAAGATCCCGAGCCGTAGGCGTACGAATAACCGAGGTTGAGATCGATCTCGAGATCGTCGCGCGGGTACCACGACGCGAGGCCCGTGACGTTGAACCCCTGAAACGCTGTCCGTCCGCGCGAGGCGCCCGTGTCTCGATCGGCAGATGCCACGATCCCGTACGCCCACCGGTTGTCGTCGCGGGAAAACCCCGCAGTCTTGGCTTGAAGGTGAATGAGGCTCGCGGTCGGGTCCCCGTCGGGATATGTCCGCGCCAGGCCGAGCGCGAGCTCCAGGTTGCCGGTGAAGTTGCACGCAGGCTGCGCCCAGTAATCGTGGCCGTCGTGCGTCGGATGCCACCACGCTTCGAGCTGACAGGTACCCGGCGCGACAATCGAGGCGTCGTCGGTGACGAGCGGCTGGCCAGCGTGCAGCGCCGGGTGCGCAAGCGCCGACGCAAGCGCCGCGATCCATGCTGCGACGACCTTGTTGTTGTTCCGCGACCGGGTCACGACGACTCCTGATCACGCTCCCTTGGCGATCAGCGCATCGACCGCCGCCTCGAAGCTGCCGGGGCCGCTGCGCGCAGCGCGCCCGCGACGAGCGCCGCACACCCCGTAGCGGCGAAGCTTCGAATCGCTCCGGACGCGTCGGACGTGCGGTCTCCCGCTCGCGCTTAACACGACGGCCGGCCACTGTAGGGGCCGCATCGGGCCAGGTCAATCGCCCTGCGGTCGCGGCTCCCGGAAGCGAACCGTCGCGCGCTTCGCGCCACGTTAACGAATGATGCGCTGCCTTCCGTGCGCTGCGCGAGCCTCTATGGAACCATCTCGAGCTCGTGCTGCGCGAGCTCGAGACGTTCGGGCTGATGCGCGATCCCGAAAAGTACCACCTGACGTTCTACGGTGCGCCCGGCTCCGCGGCCCGCTGGGGCTGGCGCTTCGAGGGTCACCACCTGTCGCTCAATTTCACGCTGGCCGGCGACAGGATCGCCGTGGACACGCCGAGCTTCTTCGGCGCCAATCCCGCCGCCGTGCCGAGCGGACCGAAGAAGGGATTCCGGGCGCTCGGCGAAGAGCACGACGCGGGGTGGGCGGTGCTCGACTGCCTTTCGGAAGCGCAGCGACGCGAGGCGGTGATCTCGACACGCACCTACGGCGACATCGTCACGTCGAATCGCGAGAAAATCGAGCCGCTCGACGCGGCGGGGCTGGCCGCATCGAAGCTCGACGAGCGCCAGCGCGCGCTCCTGTGGAAGGTCGTCGAGGTCTACGCGGGAAGCTTCGAGCCGGCGCTCGCCGACGCGCGTCTCGCGCGCGCACGCGACGGCGGCGTCGAAGCGTTGCGCTTCGCCTGGGCGGGGTCGGTCACCCGCGGCGTGCCGCACTACTACCGCGTGCAGGGCAGACTGTTCCTGATCGAGTACGACGCCTCGCAGGACGGCGGCAATCACATCCACACGGTGTGGCGCGATTACGCCGGCGACTTCGGCCGCAATCTCCCGACGTCGACCGCGTTCGGCCGCGACCTGCTGCGCGATCACTATGCATCGGCGAGGGCGACGTCGCACCGCCACTAGCGCTTGAGGGACGCGGCGGCGCCCGCCCTGCGTTAGTCACCCGCACCGCGCTCGTCGCCCACGACGCGCGCGAGCCCTTGCGCGCTACGCGTTCGCGATGGTGAAGAGCTCGCGCGGCTCGCGGATTCCGCGCAGCGCATGGAAGCCGAGCGAGATCATCCTTCCGTGGCAGGTTTCGGCCGCCTCGTAGAAGGTATTCGACATCAGCACCTTGCGTTGCAGCGGCCGGCACATTCCCTCGATGCGGCTCGCCTCGTTGACCGCCGAGCCGACCACGGTGAAGTCGAGCCGCTCGGCGGCGCCGATGTTGCCGTAGACCACCTCGCCGAGATGCATGCCGACGCCGAAGTCGAGCGTCGACTTCCCGGTCTCGCGGCGCTCCGCGTTGAGCCGCGGGAAGGTCTCGACGAGTTGCGAAGCCGCCTTCACTGCATCGACGCACACGTCGCGATGGTCGCGTTGCGAGAGATCGAAGGTCGCGAGAAAACCGTCGCCCATGAATTTCAGGATCTGCCCGCGGTTGTCGATCACCGGACGCGCCATCAGCTCGAGGTAGGTGTCGAGGATCTCGACCAGCTCCTGCTGCTGAACGCGATTCGCGACCGCCGAGAACCCGCGCAGATCGCACAGCCAGATGACCGCATTGATGCTGTGCACCGAGTGCCGATCGATCTCGCCGGTCAGCACGCGCTGGCCGGCGTCCGCGCCGAGGTAGGTTTCGAGCAGCGTGCTGGCGACGTCGAACATCGATCGCGATTTGACCGCGAGCGCGAGGTACGGCAGCGCGGCGTTGACCTGCGCGAGGTGACCTTCGTCGAAGCCGCCCGGTGCGTCGGTCGCGCACGAGAAGAAGATGCCCTGCAGCGCGTCGCGCCGATCGAGTACGTCCAGCGCTCCGCTGCCCTCCGGCTTCGGCGAACTCGAGTCGAAGCGGACGATACGCGCCGCATAGTCGGTCATTCCGGCATCGCGCAGATCGGAGAGCACCGGGAAATCGAGCTGCGCGCCCGCGTCGAGCCGCCGCCGCAGCTCGGTCTCGCCGCTTCTGCGAAGGTAATAGATCGGACTCGCGTAATAGCCCTGTAGCTGTTCTTCGCTGCGCCGTCGCGCGAACTCCTCGGTTTCCAGGCCGCTCGGGCGCCACAGGTAGCTGCGCGCGCCGTGCCGCGGGTGCAGCGTCCCGAGCGACATGTTGAAGCGGCGTGCAGCGAATCCCGCGTCGACGACGCGCCGGCAAAATCCGTCGACCTGCTCGTCGAGCGGCAAGCCGCGCAATCCACGCTCCACGAGCCAATCGGCGAATCCGGGCAGATCGAGCGGTTTCACGGCCCGGCGCATACTCGCATTCTCGGTCATGATTCGATCCTAGCGCGCTCCGGGCGGGACGCCTCCGATCGCCCTGCGCACGACATCCGCGAGAGGGCTCGGCAAACGGATCCGCGTGAGCGCCGCCTCGCGCCCGCGCGCCGACATCTTCCTCGCGGTCTTGGTCAGAATGTCGGCGAGCTTCGCCTCGTCGTAATCGCCGTGCTGGGCGACGAATTCGGCGAGGTAGCTTTCGACGAACACGAGCGCCACGACGTCCTCGAGCGCCTGCGCCTCGCCATCGGCTTTCAGCGCCTCCTTCCGAACGAGCGACGCGACGCGCGCGATCGTCGCGTCGTCGTAGCCGACATCGGAGAGGATCGCGCCGGCCCGCTCGGCGTGGAAATCGCGCAAGCGATTGCGCCACTGATGATAGCCCGCGCGCGTCGTCGGATAGTCGGCGCGAGGGATCTTCCAGCGCTGCAGATGCTGGCAGCGCGCGGCGAGCCGCAGCGCTTCGGATGCATCGGGAGCGAAGCGCGCGAGCATCGCGGTCAGCCGCTCGGCGTAGACGAGCGCCTTCGGGCGCTCGCGGCCGTCGAGCAGATCGCGGCCCGGGTCCTCCGCGTTCGCGGCGTCGAAGCGCCCGATCGCAGCGGCGTAGCGCGCGCTCGTGTTCATTGCCGATCGAGCTCCGTTATTCTTCCGCCGCCTCGGCGGCGTCGGGAAGGTGGATCACGCCGGTGTTGTAGTTGTAGGCGAACAGATCCGCGTAGCGCCCCCACTCGACGGCGACCCGCAACGCCGCCTCGGCCTCGGATTCGGGCAAGGTGTAGGAGAGAAGCTTCAGGAACATCTGTTCGGGCAAGTCGCCCGAGGGATCCTGGTCGAGCCCGTGGCGCATGTAGGCGACGAGCGGGACGTTCTCGAGGAGCTGGCGGCCGAAGATCTCCTTGCGCTGCGCCTGGTCGGACTGCGCGAAATCGCGGCCGAGCGGCGTGAGGATGATGTCGCCGCCGTCGAGGTGCGCGAAGCCGAGCAGCGTCAGCGCCGTCGTGACGTCGAGAAGCTCCTTGTCGTCGAGGCCGGATTCCTCGGCGAGCATCGGCAGGTCGGCGCGGCCGCGGAAGGGCTCGTCGGCGAGCAGCTCGACGATCGCCTCCATCCGCGAGCTCTCGGCCGCGGGAAGCCGGTCGCCCAGGCGAAGCTTGATTTCCTTGTCGGTGACACGCCCGTGGCGAATGCTCCCGGCCGTCATCAGCTCGTAGACGCTGTCGACAAGGGCGCGCACCTGCGCGCTCTCGACATCTCTCGGGCGCGAGAGGCGCACCGGCAGCTCCTCGCGGATGCGGCCCGGGTCGGCGCCGAAGATCAGCACGCGGTCCGCCATCACCACCGCCTCTTCGATGTTGTGCGACACGACGAGCATCGCCTTCGTCGACAGCGCCTTCGTCTCCCAGAGCTCCATGATGTCCTCGCGCAGCCGCTCGCCCGTGAGCACGTCGAGCGCCGAGAACGCCTCGTCCATCAGCAGCACCTCGGGCTGCACGACGAGTGCCCGCGCGATGCCGACGCGCTGGCGCATCCCGCCCGAGAGCTCGCGCGGCAGCGCCCCCTCGAACCCGGACAATCCGATCAGATCGATCGCCGCCTGCGCGCGCTCGCCGCGCTCGCGTTCGGGCACGCCCTTCGATTCGAGGCCGAGCTCGACGTTCTTCTGAACGGTAAGCCACGGGAAGAGCGCGAACGACTGGAACACCATGCTTATGCCGTCGGCCGGCCCGTAGAGCGGCATGCCGCGGTAGAGCACCTCGCCGCAGTCGGCAGTGATGAGCCCCGCCATGATGCGCAGCATCGTCGACTTGCCGGACCCCGACGGCCCCAGCAGCGCGACGATCTCGCCTTCGCGCAGCGCGAAGTCCACGCCGCTCAGCACGGCGCGCGCGGACCCGTCCGCGCCGAGAAAGTTCTTGCCGACGTCCTTGAGCTCGACGAGAGTCGCGTTCATCGAGATCTCCTCAGAAATGGAGGCGTTCCTGCGTCATCCGATAGAGGCGCCGCCACAGAAAATGATTGAACCCCATCACGAAGATGCACATGACGGCGATGCCGAGCGCGATCCGGGGGAAATCGCCTTTCGCGGTCATCTCCGCGATGTAGCTGCCGAGGCCATGCGCCTCGAGCGTCGTGTCGCCCCAGGTCACGTATTCGGCCACGATGCTCGCGTTCCACGACCCTCCCGACGCCGTGATGGCACCGGTGACGAAGCTCGGGAAGATCGCGGGCAGCAGATACCTGCGCCAGCGAAGGCTCCCCTCGAGCTGCAGATTCTGCGCCGCGTAGCGCAGCTCCGTCGGGATCGTCGACGAGCCCGCGATCACGTTGAACAGCAGGTACCACTGCGTGCCCAGGATCATCAGCGGTGAAAGCCAGATGTCGGGATTCAGCTCGAATCGGACCAGCAGAACCACGGCCACGGGAAACATGAGGTTCGCCGGAAACGCCGCGAGAAACTGGAGGATCGCCTGGCTGCGCTCGGCGAGCCGCGGGTTCATTCCGATCCTGACTCCGATCGGAATCCAGACGAGCGCCGCCAGCGCGATCAGCACCACCACGCGCAGCATCGTGTAGAAGCCGAGCACGAGGACGCGGCCGACCTCCGTCCAGCCCACCTCGGCGTGGATGAACGAGACGAGCGTCCACAGCGCGTAGAAGACGAGCGCTGCGATCGCGGCGTCCGTCACGCGCTCGTAGGCGCGCCCGCGCGCTCGCGGCTGCGCGCGCACCGACGTTCCGTCGAAGCGCAGCCGCGAGGTTCCCAATGAGCGCTCCAGCAGCCGCGGAAGCAGCGAGAAAAGCCGGCGCGTCGTATCGGTGCGCTGCAGGAACTCGAGCAGCCACGAGTGCTGCGCCGTGGCGCTGCCCGTCTCCTCGAAGCGGAACTTGTCGGCCCACGCGAGCAGCGGGCGGAAGAAGAGCTGGTCGTAGAGCAGAACGCCGACCAGCATGCCGCCGATCGCCCAGCCGATCGCGACGAGATCTCGCTGCTCGATTGCGAGGGCGATGTACGAGCCGACGCCGGGGAGCTTGATGTTCTGGTTCGACACCGAGATCGCCTCGGAGGCGACCACGAAGAACCATCCGCCGGACATCGACATCATCATGTTCCACAGCAGCCCGGGGGTGGCGAACGGAAGCTGGAGCCGCCAGAACTGCTGCCACGCGGAAAGGCGGAACACGCGCGCGGCCTCGTTCAACTCCTCGGGCACGGTACGGAAGCCCTGATAGGCGCTGAAGGCCATGTTCCACGCCTGCGACGTGAAGATCGCGAATATCGCCGCGCATTCGACTCCGAGCAGGTTCCCCGGAAACAGCGCGATGAACGCCGTCACCGTGATCGAGAGGAACCCGAGAACCGGGATCGACTGGAGGATGTCGAGGAGCGGGATCAGGATGCGCTCGGCGAGCTTGTAGCGCGTGGTGAGCACGGCGAACACGCAGCTGAAGGCGACCGACGCCGCGAGCGCCAGGAACATCCGCAGCGTCGTGCGCAGCAGGTAATACGGCAGGTAGATCGGCTCGAGCGAGATCGGCAGCGTCTCGCCGAGCTGGTAGGGGCGAGCCATCTGCGCGCCACCGTAGCCGAGCAGAACGATGACGGCGAGAACCAGCGGCAGCAGGATCAGGTCCCACCGATTGCCGGCGGCCTCGACGATGATTCGCGGGACGAACTGCCTCTTCTCCGGCATTTCGACTTACCTCGCGTTGGCGCGAGCCAAACATCCGTGGCCGGAGGGGCTCGACGCCGCCGGTCGTCGCTAGCGTCCCGTGTAACCGTGGCGCGCCCGACAGGAATCGAACCTGTGACCTTTGGCTTCGGAAACCAACACTCTATCCAACTGAGCTACGGGCGCGTCGGCCGCGATTCTACCGTGGCGCTCGAACGAGCGTCCACCGCGGCGGCGAGGTCTCGGCAGGGTCACGGTATAATTCGCCGTTTTCACCGGCGGTCCACGGCGCGAGCGAGCAACGCGGCGCCCTCGAGCGAAAAGCGCCAGCGATAGGCGCGACGGCTCCGGACCGTACCGGATCGGGAGTCCCATGCAAGAGCACGATCACAACGACCCGCACGATCATCACGACGCGCATACGTCGATCGCGAACTGGAAGGGGCCGGTGATCGCCACGGCGATCTCGCTCGTCGCGACGGTCGGCATCCTCGTGCTGCTCACGCAGATCGTCACCGACCAGCCGAAGCCCGCGAAGGACGATGACGCCGCGGTGCTCGCCCGGCTGAAGCCCGTCGGCGAGTTGCAGATCGCAGCCGCAAGCGGACCGAAAGGTCAACTCGCCGGCGAGCAGGTCTTCAACCAGACATGCAAGACCTGCCACGAAGCCGGACTCGCCGGCGCACCCAAGGTGGGCGACAAGAAGGCCTGGGGCAAGGTGATCGCGCAGGGTCTCGCCACTTCCGTCGACCACGCGATAAAGGGCATCCGCGCGATGCCGCCCAAGGGCGGGAATCCCGATTACGAGAATGCGGAGATCGAGCGCGCCGTCGTCTACATGGCGAACCAGGCCGGCGCGAACTGGAAGGCGGCGCCGCCGGCGGCTGCGGCGCAGGGTGCCGAGCGCAGCGGCGAGGAAGTCGTCAAGCTCGCCTGCGCAAAGTGTCACGCAACGGGTGAGCGCGGCGCGCCGAAGATCGGCGACGCCGCCGCGTGGCGCTCCCGCGCGGCGCGCGGGCTGGACACGGTCACGCAGGCCGCGCTCAAAGGACACGGGGGCATGCCCGCGCGCGCCGGAATGGCCGATCTGTCCGACGCCGAGGTCAAGCGCGCGATCGAGTACATGCTGAATTCCGGCACGCAGGCTGCGGCGCCGACTGCCGCGGCGCCCGCGGCCACCGCGTCCGCCGCGTCCGCCGCGCCTGCTGCAGCGGCGAAGCCCGACGGCAAGAAGGTCTACGACACGACGTGCATGGCGTGCCACGCCACCGGCGCCGCGGGTGCGCCGAAGTTCGCCGACAAGGCCGCCTGGGCGCCGCGGATCAAGACGGGGATCGACGCGCTGCATGCCAGCGCGCTCAAAGGCAAGGGGGCGATGCCCCCGAAGGGCGGCAACACGGCGCTTTCCGACGCGGACGTCACCGCGGCGGTCGACTACATGGTCGCCGCGGGGAAGTAGGAAGAAGCCGAACGCGCGTCGCGGCGCAGCGGCACGATTCCGTTCGCAACGCCACGCGTCAGCTGTTCGCGGCCGCGAACTCCTTCGCCTCCGGATCGAGATCGCCGTCGCCGCGGTCGATCGTGCGCTCCTCGGCAAGCTGCAACAGATAATCCGAAGTGACGTCGCCGGTGATGTACTTGCCGTCGAAGCACGACGCCTCGAATTCCTTCAGCACGGGATTCGCCGTACGCACTGCCGCCTTGAGCGCGTCGAGGTCTTGGTAGATCAGCAGGTCAGCGCTGATCTCGCGCGCGATCTCGGCCTCCGTGCGGCCCGTGGCGACCAGCTCGCGCTGGTTCGGCATGTCGATTCCGTAGACATTCGGATAGCGCACCGGCGGGCTCGCCGACGCGAAGTACACCTTCCTCGCGCCCGCGTCGCGCGCCATCTGCACGATCTCGCGCGAGGTCGTGCCGCGAACGATCGAATCGTCGACGAGCAGCACGACCTTGTCCTTGAACTCGATGCCCATGGGATTCAGCTTCTGCCGCACGCTCTTCTTGCGCAGCGCCTGCCCCGGCATGATGAACGTACGGCCCACGTAGCGGTTCTTGACGAAGCCTTCGCGGTAGGTGAGCCCAAGCGTGTTGGCGAGCTGCAGCGCCGACGGGCGGCTCGAGTCGGGAATCGGAATGACGACGTCGATGTCCTGCGCCTCGGGAATGCCGCGAATCTTCTTCGCGAGCTCCGCGCCCATGTTGAGCCGCGACTCGTAGACCGACGTTCCGTCGATCACGGAATCGGGCCGTGCCAGGTAGACGAACTCGAAGATGCAGGGCGCGAGGATCGGATTCTCCGCGCACTGCCGCGCGTGGAAGCGGCCGGTCTGGTCGACGAAGATCGCCTCGCCGGGGGCGACGTCGCGCAGCACCGCAAAGCCGAGCGCCTCGAGCGCGACCGACTCGCTCGCGATCGCGTACTCCGTCCCGCCCATCGCTTCCTGCACGCCTACGATCAGCGGACGAATTCCGTACGGATCGCGGAACGCGAGCAGCCCGTAGCCGGCGATCATCGCGACGATCGCGTACGCGCCGCGGCAGCGCCGGTGCACGCCGGCAACCGCGGCGAAGATCGCGTTCGCGTCGAGCCGCGCGTGATGCGCCGCGCGCTCGAGCTCGAGCGCGAGCACGTTGAGCAGCACTTCGGAATCCGAATTGGTGTTGACGTGGCGGAAATCGAGCTGGAAGAGCTCGCGCTTCAGCGCTTCGCTGTTCGTCAGGTTGCCGTTGTGCGCGAGCGTGATTCCGAACGGCGAGTTCACGTAGAACGGCTGCGACTCGAGCTCGGAGGACGCGCTGCCGGCGGTCGGATAGCGGCAATGCCCGATGCCGAGGTTCCCGACGAGGTCGCGCATGTTGCGCGTGCGGAAGACGTCGCGGACGTAGCCCGCGCCCTTGTGCAGATGGAACGTCGTCCCGTCGCTCGTGACGATGCCCGCGGCGTCCTGCCCGCGGTGCTGCAGCAGCAGCAGGCCGTCGTAGAGCACCTGGTTGACCGGGGTGTGCGCGACGACGCCTACGATTCCACACATGGCAGCTTCAGGCTCCCGGCGGCTCGCTCGCGATCGCGCCGCTCCAATCAGCCGACATGGTACCGGGCGCCGAAAAATCAAGCCGTTCCGCCCACGCCCGCGGCAGGTAAGGCTTCAGTCCCAGCGCGGCCTCCGCCAGCGACCGTCCGAGCATCGAATTCTGCCACCAATCCTCCTTGGGCAGCGCGGTCAAGCCGGCGACCAGCGCGAACAACACGACGACGGCGACGCCGCGGGCAACGCCGAACACCGCCCCCAGAAGGCGGTCGACGAATCCCAATCCGATCGCCTTGACCGCGCCCGAGAGCGCGCGCGCGAGAATCGCGCCGGCGACGAGGACCGCGATCAGGATGAGCGCGAAAGCGAGTACGTGCCTCGCGGCAACCGAGATATCGAGCCGGGTGAACAGCGCGGCAAGCGCTGCGGCGTACGCGAACGCGGCGACAAGTCCGACAACCCACGTCGCGAGCGCCATCACTTCACGCACGACGCCCCGCGCGAATGCGAACAGCGTGGACAGCGCGACGATCGCGATCAGCGTCAGGTCGAAGGCGTTCATCGACGGCGATGCGGCGCGAGAGCATCACCTGCGCGACCTTGCGCGCTCACGAGGCCGGGGCGACGATCCCGCTGTAGCCCTCGCCCTTCAGCTTCACGCGCGCCGCGTCGGCGTCCGGCTTCGAGGCGTAGCCTCCGACGCGCACGCGCCAGAGCGTGCCGCGGGACGTGTGCACGGGCTCGACGAACGCCGCATAGCCCGCCTTTTTGAGCTTGCTCGCGAGCGAGTTCGCGCCCTTGTCGTCGGCGAATGCCGCGAGTTGCACGACGAAGCCGTCGGCCTTGGGCTGGGCTGCGGCCGCAGAAGCGGATTGCGTCGCGGTTCCGTTCGCCGCGGAGGTCTTGTCGTCGGCAACAGGCACGCTTCCAGCGGCGGCGGGCGGCTTCGCGTCGATCTTCCCTTCCGGCGCCGGCGTTGGGGACGCCACATCCGCGTCGCCGTTCGCTGCGGACTTCGCGGCGCGCTCGGGGTTCTCGGCTGCGGAACTCTTCGCGGACGCGACGTCCGGCGCAGCATTCGCCGCGGGGGCGCTGGCCGGGGTCGGCGCTGCGGTCTCGTTGCGCGACTCGCTCTTCCCGGGCGCCGACTTCGGCTCGGGCTTCTCGTTCTGCTTGGGCAAAGCCTTGTCGCCGGACTTTCCCGTCAGCTTGTTGATGAACTTGCCTTCGTCGACGGGAGGGATCTTCACCGTCACGTCGTCGCCGAGCGGACGGGGCTCCTTTTCGAGCAGCATCGGCAGGATGATCGCCGCGGCGAGGGCAAGAACGATTGCGCCGACGAGGCGCCGGCGCGCCTTGCGTCGCATCTCGTCGACGATTCTGTCGGCATTCTCGACGATCCGGTCGGTCATCGCTCCGCGGGTTCGCTACCGGACAGCGGCGAGCGCCGCCGCGACGGTAAGAAACGATCCGAAAATCACGATTCTATCAGCATCGCTCGCAACGGCGCGCGCTGCGGCGAACGCCGTGCCGACGTCGTCGAACGCGCGCGTCGCGTCCGGCGCTATGCCGGCGGCAGCGAGCGCGGCGACAACGCGAGCGGCACTCGCGCCGCGCGGGCCGGGCAATGTCGCGACGAACCACCGATCGACACTTCCGCGCATCGCCTCGATCACGCCCGCCCAGTCCTTGTCGGCGAGAATCCCGAGCACCGCGATCGTCTGCGGGAAACGTCCCATCGCGGCAAGGGTCGCGGCCAGAGCGCGCGCGGCGTGCGGATTGTGCGCAACGTCGAGCACGATGGCCGGCATCCCGGGAAGAACCTGGAACCGTCCCGGGAGCTCGACGGCCACGAGCCCATCGCGAACGGCACCCGCACCCACGTGCAGACGGTCGCGCAACAGGCCGATCGCAGCGAGCGCCGTCGCAGCGTTGGCGAGTTGATATGCGCCCCGTAGCGAAGGAAACGGCAACCCGTGTCGCTTTCCGTCCGGGCCCCAGTATCGCCACTGCCGCTCCTGCGCGACGTAACCGTAGTCGCGGCCGAGCAGGACGATCGGCGCGCCGAGCGCGCGCGCGTGAGCGACGAGCGACGCCGGAGGATCGGTATCCGCGCACACGACGGACCGCCCGGCGCGGAAGATTCCGGCCTTCTCACGGCCGATGGCCTCGCGCGTGGGGCCGAGGTAGTCGACGTGATCGATGTCGACGCTCGTCACGACCGCAACGTCGGCATCGACGATGTTGACCGCGTCGAGCCTGCCGCCCAAGCCGACTTCGAGCACCGCGACGTCGAGCTTCGCGCGGGCGAAGATCGAGAATGCGGCGAGCGTCCCGTACTCGAAGTAGGTGAGCGGCACGTCGCCGCGTGCATCCTCGACCGCGTTGAACCCGGCGATCAGCGCGTCGTCGCTCTGAGCGTCGCCGTCGACCTTGACCCGCTCGTTGTAGCGGACGAGATGCGGCGACGTGTAGAGGCCGGTCCGATGCCCGGCGCTCCGATAGATCGATTCGAGCATCGCGCAGGTCGAGCCCTTGCCGTTCGTGCCGGTGACGGTCACGACCGGGCACGCCAAGCTCGCGTCCATCCGCGACCGGACGAGCGCGACGCGCTCGAGCCCCATCGCGATCGCCTTGGGGTGCAGCGTCTCGAGGTAGGCGAGCCAGCTTTCGAGTGTCGTCGGGCGAATCAAATCGGCGTCAGCCCGTCGGCGCCGGTTGCCCCGTCAAGTGCGCGAGCAGCCGCGCAAGCTCGTCTTTGAGTTTCCTGCGGTCGACGATCATGTCGATCGCGCCCTTGTCGATCAGGAATTCGGCGCGCTGGAAGCCTTCGGGCAGCTTCTCCCGGACGGTCTGCTCGATCACGCGCGGGCCTGCGAAGCCGATCAGCGCGCCCGGCTCCGCGAGCACGAGATCGGCGACGAACGCGAACGACGCCGACACGCCGCCCATCGTCGGGTCGGTGAGGATCGAGACGAAGGGAAGCCGCGCCTTGGAAAGCTCCTGCAGGACGGCGGTCGTTTTCGCCATCTGAAAGAGCGACAGCACGCCTTCCTGCATCCGTGCGCCGCCCGAGGCCGAAATGCAGACGAACGGCACGCGATTCTCGAAGGCGACGCGCACGCCGCGGACGAAGCGCTCGCCGACAACCGAGCCCATCGATCCGCCCATGAAGTCGAACTCGAAGCACGCGAGCACGAGCGGCACGCTCTTGACGCTACCCTGCATCACGACGAGCGCGTCGGTCTCGCCCGTCTCCTCGAGCGCTGCGGCGAGCCGCTCGGGATATTTCTTCTGATCCTTGAATTTGAGGCTGTCGACGGGCACGACCTCGGAGCCGATCTCGAAGCGGCCCTCCGCGTCGAGCAGCTGCTCGATGCGGTCACGGGCGTGGACGCGAACGTGGAAACTGCACTTCGGACATACAAAGAGGTTCTTCTCGAGGTCGGTCCGGTAGAGCACCGTCTCGCAGGATGGGCACTTGATCCACAGACCCTCGGGTACCGCCGTCTTCTTGACCCCCGGCGTACTCTTGATGCGCGGAGGCAGCAGCTTTTGCAGCCAGCTCATTCACATCTCCCCTTGGAACGCCAGGTGCATTCCTCCCGCTCGCGCGCCCCCGGCGCGAGCAGCGATGGCGTGGGCAACCCGCTTTCGCTGCAACTCGTCAACTTCGTCGACAAATTGCGATCGCTTCACGCAGCGCGCTCGCGCCTCGCATCAAGCGCGCTGCGAATTCCGGCGAGCCAGGCGCCGGCCCGCTCCGCGGCCCCGTCCGCGGATCCCGACTCGATCTCCTGGATGATGCGGCTCCCGATCACCACTGCATCGGCGTGCGCGGCAATCGCGCGCGCGCTCGCGGCGTCGCGGATGCCGAAGCCGACGCCGATCGGCAATCGCACGTGGCGGCGAATCTCGCCGAGCTTGCGCGCGACGTCCGCGGTATCGAGATGGCTCGCTCCGGTCACCCCCTTGAGGGAGACGTAGTAGACGTAGCCGCGCGCGATCTTCGCGACCATCGCGATCCGCGATTCGGGCGTGGTCGGCGCAAGCAGGAAGATCGGCGCAAGGCCGCGCTTCCCGAGCAGCGCCGCGAATGCGTCCGCCTCTTCGGGCGGATAGTCTACGACGAGAACGCCGTCGACTCCCGCCTCCGCAGCGCGATCGACGAAGCGCTCCGTTCCCATCGCCTCGATCGGGTTCGCGTACCCCATCAGCACGATGGGCGTCGTCGTGTCGGTTGCACGGAACGTCGCGACCATCGCGAGCACATCGGCGAGCCCCACGCCTTGCGCGAGCGCGCGCTCGGAGGCGCGCTGGATCACGGGGCCATCGGCCATCGGATCGGAGAACGGCACGCCGAGCTCGATCACGTCGGCGCCGGCGGCGACCAACCCGCGAAGGATAGGCTGCATCGCGTCGCGCGACGGATCGCCCGCCGCCACGTACGGGATCAGCGCGGTGCGCCCGGCGGCGGCGAGTTTGGCGAAGGTCGCGTCGAGGCGATTCACGGGGCGCGCAGGCCTGATCCCGGACGCCTAGAGCTCGAGCCCTGCGCGCTGGGCGACGGTCGCCATGTCCTTGTCGCCGCGCCCCGAAAGATTGACGAGCAGGATCCCGTCCTTCGGCATCGTCGCGGCGAGCTGCATCGCATACGCGAGCGCGTGCGCCGATTCGAGCGCCGGAATGATGCCCTCGACGCGGCAGCAATCGTGGAATGCGGCGAGGGCTTCGTCGTCGGTGATCGTCACGTACTCGGCACGCCCCGTGTCCTTGAGCCACGCGTGCTCGGGCCCCACGCCGGGGTAGTCGAGCCCCGCGGACACCGAGTGCGTCTCGACGATCTGTCCATCGGCGTTCTGCAGCAGGTAAGTCCGATTGCCGTGCAGCACGCCGGGGCGCCCCGCGGTCAGCGACGCCGCGTGCTTGCCGGTCGCGAGGCCCTCGCCCGCCGCCTCCACGCCGATCAGCCGCACGCCGGTGCGCGGGATGTATGGATAGAAGATCCCCATCGCGTTCGAGCCGCCGCCCACGCACGCGATCACGGCGTCGGGATCGCGACCCGCGGCCGCGGGCATCTGCTGCAGGCATTCACGGCCGATCACGCTCTGGAAATCGCGGACCATCATCGGGTACGGGTGCGGTCCGGCCACCGTGCCGATGATGTAGAACGTCGTCTCGACGTTGGTCACCCAGTCGCGCATCGCTTCGTTGAGCGCGTCCTTGAGCGTCTTCGATCCCGACTCGACCGGCACGACGGAGGCGCCGAGAAGCTTCATCCGGAAGACGTTCTGCAGCTGGCGCTTCGTGTCTTCCGACCCCATGTAGACGACGCACTGCATGCCGAAGCGCGCCGCAACGGTCGCCGCAGCCACACCATGCATCCCCGCGCCGGTCTCGGCGATGACGCGCGGTTTGCCGAGACGCTTCGCGAGCAGCGCCTGGCCTATACAGTTGTTGATCTTGTGCGCGCCGGTGTGGTTCAAGTCTTCGCGCTTCAGCCAGATCTGCGCGCCGCCCGCTTTCTGGGAAAGGCGCCGCGCGTGATAGACGGGCGACGGCCGCCCGACATAGTGCGCGAGCTCGTCCTCGAACTCGGCGATGAATGCGGGATCCCGGCGCGCCTGCGCGTACTGCTCGCGCAGCTCGTCGAGCGCGCCCATCAGCGTTTCGGCGACGAACACGCCGCCGTACGGGCCGAAGTGGCCGCGCGCGTCGGGAAGATCGTAGGGGAGATCAGTCATCTGCATGGCGCACTTCCTCGATGAACGCGCGGATCCGCGCCGGATCCTTGATCCCCTTCGCGGGCTTCCCGTCGTCGCCGATCGCCTCGACGCCGCTCGAGACATCGACCGCCCATGGCCGCACCAGCCGTATCGCCGCGCCGACGTTCCCGGCGTTCAGCCCCCCCGAGAGCACGAGCGGTCGCTCGAGGTTGCCGGGAAGCGCGCTCCAATCGAACGTCCTACCCGTGCCGCCCGGCAGTCCGCCCGAAGGCGGAGCGTCGAACAGCCATGCCGCCGCGTCCCGGTAACGGCCCGCATATTCTAGCAAACCGCCCTTCGCCGCCCGCTCGCCGACGGGCACGGCTTTGACATAGGGGCGCGCGAACGAGCCACAGAGCTCCGGCGGCTCGTCGCCGTGGAATTGCAGCAGGTCGAGGGGAACGGCGGCGAGGATCGCGCGGACCTCCGCAGGCTCGGGATCGACGAACAGGCCCGAGGTCGAGACGTACGGCGGGAGCGCGCGCGCGATTGCCGCCGCAGCCTCCGCCGCAATGCGCCGCGGCGTTCCGGCCCAGAAGATGAAGCCGATCGCGTCGGCACCTTCGCGCGCGGCGGCGAGGCCGTCCGAGAGACGCGTGATGCCGCAAATCTTGACGCGCGTTCGGGCCATCGACGCTTCGAGCTCCTAGCCGCGCGGCACGGCGACCGGACGCTGCGTGGACGGCAGCCCCCAGCACGGATCGTAGTCGACGCCGGTGAAATAGAGTCCGTCGGGCGCGAACGTCGGCGCGGCACGCTTGCGATCGCGCGCGGCGAGGAGATCTCCGATCCATGCCGGCCGCCGCTTGCCGGCCCCCACGTAGACGAGCGACCCAACGATGTTGCGGATCATGTGCTGCAGAAACGCATCGGCGCGGAAATCGAAGCGCAGCAGCTCGCCGTTCTGCGCGATCGTCGCCTCGGTCATGGTCTTGGTCGGAGATTTCGCCTGGCACTCGGCGGCGCGGAACGCCGAAAAGTCGTGCGTCCCCACGAGCGCGCTCGCGCCTTCCGTCATTGCGCCGACGTCGAGCGGCTGATGGTACCAGCCGACGCGGCCTGCGAGGAGCGCCGGACGCACCGGGCGATTCGCGAGCAGGTACGTGTAGGTTCGCATCCGCGCGGCGTTGCGCGCGTGAAAATCCGGAGCGACTGCGCGCGCCCAGAGCACGGCGACCGCGGCCGGCAGATGCGCGTTGACGCCGCGCACCCACGCGGTGTCGGGGCGCGTGACGTCGACATCGAGGTGCACGACCTGCATCGTCGCATGCACGCCCGCGTCGGTGCGGCCCGCCGCAATCGCGCGCACCGGCGCGTCGGCGACCGCAGCGAGCGCACGCTCCAGCGCGTCCTGGACGCCGCGCCCGTCGGGCTGCGACTGCCAGCCGGTGAACGCCGACCCGGCATATTCGAGTCCGATCGCGATGCGCATCGAAGAGGCCTCAAGCAGTCGCGAGCGGCGCCGCGCCGTCAGAGCGACGGATCGCGGTTGCGCGTCGCGCAAGCCGAAGAGCACCCGGTTGCGGTGAAGCCTGGAGGCCTATGCGGCGCGCGGCCCCCATGCAGGCAACTCGCCCCGCCGTCGGCGCGAAGAGGTCTTTCGGATGTCAGCCGAGCTTCGCGAGCAGCGCCTGCGCTTCGGCCTTCTGGTTGTCGTCGCCCTCGTGCAGAACTTCCTGCAGGATCTCGCGAGCGCCCTCGACGTCGCCCATCTCCTGATAAGCCTTCGCGAGGTCGAGCTTCGTCGCGGCGTCGTGCCACTGTCCGTCGGCGACCGAGGGCGTCGGATCCTCGAACGTCGTGTGTTTCGGGTCGAACGACAGGTCGAGCTTGTCGAGCTCGATGGCTGCCTGTGGTCGGGCGAGCGCCGGCGAGACGGTGTCGCCCTCAGGGCGCGCCTCCGCCGCCGCCTTGCCCATCGGGGCAGGCTTTTCGCCATCCTCCAGCGTGAATTCGAAGTCGTCGGCTGTCTTCGCGCTCGCCCCCTCGGTCGCGCCGAACCCCTTCGCGGCGACGGTCGCGGCAGTCGCCGCCATCGCCGCTGCAGCGTGCGCGGCGGTGCTCACGCTTTCGGAGGCCTTGGCCGTGGCGGGAGCGCGCTTCGCGGACTCCTCGAACTCGCGCTCCGCCGCATTGATCTTGTCGAGCGCGGTGACGGGTTTGGGACTGCGCACCGAGACGTCCTCGTCGAAGCGGAAATCGAGCCCGGCGTCCTCGTCGGCTTCCTTGACGGCCGGTGCAGCCGCAGCCGCCCGCGACGCGTCCTTCCGCTCCTCGTGCTGCGCCGCCTTGGCTGCGCTGGCCCCCACGGCCGCGGCGGCAGCGGCAGCGGCAGCGGCCGCTCCGGAGCCGTCGCCGAACATAGGGTTGTTCGGATCGAGCTGTCGCCCGAGGCCCACCGCCTTCTTCCAGACGTCGCCCTGTCCGGTCGACACCGAGTAGAGCTCGGCCGCCACCGTCTCGAACGCAGAGGGTTTATTGTGCTGCGCGTGGATCTCGAGGAGCTTCAGGTAGATCTCCTGGCGCTGCGGATCCTTTTTGAGCGCGTCCTTGAGAATCTCCTCGGCCTGCGCGTCGCGGCCATAGGCGAGATACACCTCTGCTTCGGCGATCGGATCGACTTCGTCGGTGTCGATGTTGCCGAGGCCCTCGCGGCTGAAGTCGGTCGCGAGCGAATTCTCTCCGGTGTTGACCACGCCGCCGCCGGTCGATCCGAACACGGTGTTGGTCTTGATGTCGGTGCCGCCGATGATGCTGTCCTCGAACTTCACCGTCTTGCGTCGGCGCGCCGCGATCAGTGCCGCGATCCCGCCGAGCGCGGCAAGTGCACCGCCGCCGATCACCCATGCGGGCGTGCCTCCGAAGAGGTCGTCCAAGAACGAAGGCTCGGGCTTCGGCTGGAGCTTCGTCATGTCGGATTTCGGAGCGGACTTCGTCGCGTCGGCGACCTTCGGCGCTTCCGGCGCCTTGGCCGGCGCGGTCTCTATCGGCTTCGGGGCCTCGGCGACCTTGGGCGCCACGGCATCGGTGGCATTCGCCGCCGGGCCTGCGCTCGCCGCCGGCGCAGCCGTCTTGGGCGCTTCGGGCGCAGCGCCCTTCGCCGCTTCTGCTTGCGCCTGCAATTGCGCTCCGGTCTGACCCTTGAGCTCGATCGCCTTCTGCAGTTCACGCAGCGTCTTCTCGAGCTCGTTGATCCTGTTCTGCGCTTCCTTGAGTGCCTTGTCGCGCGAAACGACTTCTTCCTGAAGCGGGGCGGCGCCCACGGCGCCCTTCCCGGTGGCGGCCTGCGGCGACACCTTCAGCTGATCGCGACCGGGCACAACCGCCGGGGTCTTCTCCTCGACCGTGGTGCCGATCTGGCCGCCGGTCGCGCGCGTACCGGCGCCTTCGGCCGCGGGCGCCGCGGCGGCAACGCGGTCCTGATAGCCGCGCCAATCCGCCGCCTGTACGCGAACCTGTCTGCTCGCCTCGGCAGCGCTGATCGCCGTGGCGACCTCGGCGCTGGGAATGTTCAGAATCGAGCCTGCGCGCAGACGGTTCATGTTGCCGTCGAACGCGTCCTTGTTGTTCGCATACAACGCGACGAGCATCTGCTCGAGCGTCGCCGACGAAGGCCGGTAGTCGTCGGCGATCCGCGATAGCGTGTCACCGCGGTGAACGGTGTAGCTGTCGCCTCCACCGCCGCCACCGGGCGGGCGTGCGCTCGCTGCGGCCCCGGGCGCTGCGGCGGGGGACGCCGCGCGCGGCGCCGCGGCGGCGCCTGCTCGGACGGGCGTCACCGGCTCGATCGGCGCAACCGGGACCGTTGCGCCAGGCGGGTCGAGCAGGAACGTGTAGGCGCGCACGACGCGGCCCGACGCCCAATTCACTTCGACGAGCAGGTCGAGATAAGGCTCCGAGACGCTCTGCGGCGTCGTCACCTTCAGGACGGCGTCGCCGCTCGGCAGGCGTTCCATCGTGACGCGCGCACGAGAGAGCACGCTCTGATATGCGAGATTGTTCTGCCGGTACAGCGCGGAGTCGGCGATTCTTGCCGTGACGGAATCGAGCTCTTCTTTCGCGACCGAGGTGATCTCGATTTGCGCCGACAGCGGCTGGCCTAGCGAGGACTGGACGGTCAGCTTGCCCAAACCGAGGGAGGCCGCAATGCCGGAATGCACAAGCGCGGCCGCCAGCAGCGTCAGTGACAGGATGGGTTTTGCTCGCATGCCGATCCCTTCCGAAAAATTCGGAGCCTCAAGCTAACATAACATCATGGGTTTAGCGAAGCAAGCTAAACCTCGGTATTAGATTGCAAGTTGTGCGCCAGCCCTCCCGCATACGCTACGCCGGCCTGCGGCGCCTTCTGCTCGGACCCCAGCGGTTGCGGCGCGTAAGCCAAGACTCACTACATCTTGTACTGTACTAGCTGCGAGCGGACAACGGAATCCGCGCCGACGCTGTTGCATTTGCGTCGTCCGGGGACTTGCCGAGTGCCCATTGACGGCTACCGGTGACCCGCGGCGAAACCTGCGCAAAAGAACCGCGACACGCGCATTGCCGCGGAATCGCGCCAAAAATGGCGCCGCGGGCTGGCGCCGGAGCCGGTTACAAGCGCCCGATGAGGATGCGCACCATGCGGCGCAGCGGCTCGGCCGCTCCCCACAGCAGCTGGTCGCCGACGGTGAACGCGCCCAGGTAATCGTCGCCCATCGCGAGCTTGCGCAACCGGCCCACGGGCACTTCCATCTTCCCCGTCACTGCGGCGGGCGTGAGCCGCCGGATGCTCTCGTCGCGCGTATTGGGCACGACGCGCACCCAGTCGTTGCCCGCGGCAAGGATCGACTCGATCTCCGCGAGCGGAACGTCGCGCGTCAGCTTGATCGTGAGCGCCTGGCTGTGGCAGCGCATCGCGCCGACACGCACGCAGATCGAGTCGACGGCGATCGCCTTCCTGCCCGATCCCGATGTGCGGCCGAGGATCTTGTTCGTCTCGACGCCGCCCTTCCACTCTTCGCGGCTTGTGCCGTTGCCGAGGTCCTTGTCGATCCAAGGAATGAGGCTTCCGGCGAGCGGCACGCCGAAGTGCTCGGTCGGGAACGACGGATCGCGCAGGATGCCGGCAACCTCGCGGTCGATGTCGAGGATCGCGGAAGCGGGATCCTCGAGCAGGTCCTTCGCCGCCATGTGCGCCTCGCCCATCTGCTGCAGGAGCTCGCGCATGTTCTGCGCGCCCGCGCCGGAGGCCGACTGGTACGTCATGCAGGTCATCCATTCGACGAGGTCGCGCTTGAACAGACCCGCGAGCGCCATCATCATCAGGCTCACCGTGCAGTTGCCGCCGATGAAGTTCCTGAGGCCCCGCTCGATTCCCGCGTCGATCACGTCCCGGTTCACGGGGTCGAGGATGATCACGGCGTCTTCCGCCATCCGCATCGCGGACGCCGCGTCGATCCAGTAGCCCTTCCATCCCGCCGCGCGGAGCTTCGGGAAAACGTCGTTCGTGTAGTCGCCGCCCTGGCAGGTGACAATTGCCTCCTGCGTCGCGAGCGCTCGGATATCCGTCGCATCGCGCAGCGGCGGAGTCTCTCTGCCGATCGTCGGCCCTGTGCCGCCGACGTTGGACGTCGTGAAGAACGTCGGCTCGATCAGCTCGAAGTCGTTCTCCTGGAGCATCCGCTGCATCAGCACCGAACCCACCATTCCGCGCCAGCCGACGAATCCTGTACGCATGCTCAATCCCTTCTTCCCGAAGTCACCCTCGCAGCGCCGCCGCCACGGCGTCGCCCATCGCGCACGTGCCAACGACCGCTTCGTCGGCCAGCGCGATGTCGCCGGTCCGCAGCCCCTTCGCGAGCGCCGCGCGCACCGCGCGCTCGATACGCTCGGCGATGTCCGGCCGCGAGAACGTGTACCGGAACATCATCGCCGCCGAGAGAATCGTCCCGAGCGGATTCGCCTTGTCCTGGCCGGCGATATCGGGCGCGGAACCGTGAATCGGCTCGTAGAGACCCTTCCCGGCCGCGTCGAGCGAGGCCGACGGCAGCATGCCGATCGAGCCGGCGAGCATGGACGCCTCGTCGGAAAGGATATCGCCGAACAGGTTTCCCGTGACGATCACGTCGAACTGCTTCGGATTGCGCACGAGCTGCATCGCCGCGTTGTCGACGTACATGTGCGTCAGCGCAACGTCGGAATAGTCCTTGGCCACCTCGGTGACGATCTCGCGCCACAGGATGCTCGTGTCGAGCACGTTCGCCTTGTCGACCGAGCAGAGGCGCCTGCCGCGGCGCCGTGCGGTCTCGAAGCCGACGCGCGCGATGCGGCGGATCTCGGACTCGCTGTAGTGCATCGTGTCGAAGCCCTCGGCGTCGCCGGCCGCGCTCTTGCGGCGTCCACGCGGATTGCCGAAATAGATGTCGCCGGTGAGCTCGCGGACGATCATCAGGTCGAGTCCGGCGACGACCTCGGGCTTGAGCGTCGACGCCGCTGCGAGCTCCGGGTAGAGAAGCGCCGGACGCAGATTCGCGAAGAGCCCGAGCGCCTTGCGGATTCCGAGGATGCCCTGCTCGGGACGCATCGGGCGCGGCAGCCTGTCGTAGCCGGGTCCGCCGACCGCGCCAAGCAGCACGGCGTCGGCGCGCTTCGCGAGCGCGAGCGTCGCCTCGGGGAGCGGATGGCCGGCTGCATCGTATCCGGCGCCGCCGATCGGCGCGGCCTCGGTCTCGATCGGCAATCCTTCGCGGCGAAGCACGTCGAGGAGCTTAATCGCCTCGGCGACGATCTCCGCGCCGATCCCATCGCCGGGGAGAATCGCGATCTTCATTGCCGCGGCTCGCCCGCGCGCAGGCGGCGCGGCACGGGAAACGCGCGATCCGGTCGACGCGGCGCGGCGCGAGCGCCGGCTACGCGAGCCACGGCTGCTCGGCCAGACGCTTCGCTTCGAACGCGCGAATCTCGTCCGCGTGCTCGAGCGTGAGGCCGATGTCGTCGAACCCGTTCAACAGGCAGTGCTTGCGGAACGGTTCGACGTCGAAAGCGAACGTCATCGCGCCGTCGGAACTCGCCGCGGTCTGCCGCTCGAGGTCCACGGTCAGTTTGAACCCGGGGAATGCCCTCACTGCGTCGAACAGGCGATCGACCTCCGTCTCGGTCAGCACGACCGGCAGCAGGCCGTTCTTGTAGCAATTGTTGGAGAAGATATCCGCGAACGACGGCGCGATCAGCGCGCGGAAGCCGTAGTCGGCGAGCGCCCAAGGCGCGTGCTCGCGCGAGCTGCCGCAGCCGAAGTTGCGCCGCGCGAGCAGGATGGTCGCGCCCTGGTATCGCGGCTCGTTCAGCACGAAGTCCGGGTTCTTCGGCCGCTGCGCATTGTCCATCCCGGGCGCGCCGGGATCGAGGTAGCGCCAAGCGTCGAAGAGATTCGGACCGAAGCCCGTGCGCTTGATCGACTTCAGGAACTGCTTGGGGATGATGGCATCGGTGTCGACGTTCGCCCGATCGAGCGGAACGACGAGGCCGGTGACGATGCGGAATGGTTCCATGAGTGGGGCTTCGTCATCAATAGGGCTTCGTCTTCTCGGCTGTCTTTTCGATGGCGCCGCCGGCGGCCTTGATGTCCTTGCCCGCGCCTTCGATCGTGTTGCATCCGCTCGCCGCCACGAAGACGCCGGCGAGCGCGAGCGCTGCGGCAACTCTGGTGAGCATCTCTCCGGCCTCCATTTCTCGCGCGCGTCAGCCGAGCCGGCGGACGTCGACGAAGTGCCCGGCGATCGCCGCGGCCGCCGCCATCGCCGGGCTGACGAGGTGAGTGCGCCCGCCCGCGCCCTGGCGGCCTTCGAAGTTGCGGTTCGACGTCGACGCGCAGCGCTGGCCCGCCTCGAGGCGGTCGTCGTTCATTCCGAGGCACATCGAGCATCCCGGCTCGCGCCAGTCGAAGCCCGCTTCACGGAACACGCGGTCGAGCCCCTCGCGCTCGGCCTGCGCCTTCACGAGCCCGGACCCGGGCACGACCATCGCGTGCTTGACGCTCGCGGCGACATGGCGCCCGCGGACGATCGCCGCGGCGGCGCGCAGGTCCTCGATCCGCGAGTTCGTGCACGATCCGATGAACACGCGGTCGATCCTGAGATTGGAGATCGGCGTTCCGGGCTCGAGCCCCATGTAGGCGAGCGCGCGCTCCATGCCCTCGCGGCGCGCCGGATCGCGCTCGCGGTCCGGGTCAGGCACGCTGTCGTCGATCGACACGACCATCTCGGGCGAGGTGCCCCAGGTGACCTGCGGCGTGATCTCGCGCGCGTCGAGCGTGACGACGGCGTCGAACTTCGCGCCCCCGTCGCTCACGAGCGAGCGCCAGAGCGCGACGGCTCGATCCCAGTGCTCGGGTCCGGGTGCGAACGGGCGTCCGCGCAGGTACTCGATCGTCGCATCGTCGACCGCGACCATTCCGGAGCGCGCGCCCGCTTCGATCGCCATGTTGCATAGCGTCATCCGGCCTTCCATCGACAGCGAGCGGATCGCGGAGCCGGCGAACTCCAGCGCGTAGCCGGTGCCACCCGCCGTTCCGATCCGGCCGATCACCGCGAGCGCGACGTCTTTCGCGGTGATCCCGATGGGAAGCCGCCCGTCGACGAGGATCTGCATCGCCTTCAGTTTCTTGGTGAGCAGACATTGTGTCGCGAGGACATGCTCGACCTCGGACGTGCCGATCCCGAACGCGAGCGCGGCGAACGCGCCGTGCGTGCTCGTATGCGAGTCGCCGCAGACGACGGTCATGCCCGGCAGCGTCGCTCCCTGCTCGGGGCCGATCACGTGGACGATTCCCTGCCGGCGATCGCGGAACGGAAAGTACGCTTTCGCGCCGCTCGCCTTGATGTTGGCGTCGAGCGTCTCGACCTGCGTGCGCGAGATCGGGTCGGCGATGCCCGCCGCCCAGTCCTTGGTCGGCGTGTTGTGGTCGGCGGTTGCGACGATCGAACTCGCGCGCCATGTCTTCCGCCCGGCGAGCTTCAGCCCCTCGAACGCCTGCGGGCTGGTCACCTCGTGGACGAGATGCCGATCGATGTAGATGAGCGACGTCCCGTCCGCTTCGGTGCGAACGACGTGGCTGTCGAAGAGCTTGTCGTATAGCGTGCGCGCGACCATGACTCGAAATCCGCTGACGGCAACAAGCCGGCGTACGATTATTGCACGCCAGCAGCGCGGCTGTCAGGCGGGAATCACCCCTTCGCCAGCGAGGAATGCGAGGACCGCATCGGCGAGCGCGGGCTGCGCTGAATCGAACGCCGTCGCTTTCGTGGCGCGCAGCCACGTGTACTGGCGCTTCGCGAGCTGGCGCGTCGCCGCGATCCCGCGGGCACGAAGCTCGACGGCGTCGAAGCGTCCGTCGAGGAATTCCCACGCCTGCCGATAGCCGACGCAGCGCATCGATGGCAAATCGGGCGTAAGCGCGTGACGCGCGCGAAGGCGAACGACCTCGGCCACAAGGCCCGCCTCGAGCATTGCGTCGAAGCGCTGCGCGATCCGCGCGTGCAGCGCCGTGCGGTCAGCCGGCACGATCGCCAGCGAGATCGACGGCCCGAGCGCGTCGCGCGCCTCGCGCGCGCCCTGGAGCTCCGCCATCGGCCGGCCGGCGAGCGCGCAGACCTCGAGCGCACGCTGGATCCGCTGCGCGTCGGTTGGCTCGAGGCGGGCGGCGGTGCGCGGGTCGAGCCGCGCGAGCTCGGCGTGCAGCGCGGGCCATCCCTCGGCCGCCGCCTGCGCGGAGATCCGCGCGCGCAGCGCGGGATCCGCGGACGGAAGCGCCGAGAGACCCTCGGTGAGCGCCTTGAAGTAGAGCATGGTGCCGCCGACGACGAGCGGGATCGCGCCGCGCCCGCGAATGCCGGCGATCGCGCGAATTGCCTCGGTGCGGAATCGCGCGGCCGAATAGCTCTCCGTCGGCTCGACGGCATCGATCAGGTGATGCGGCACGCGTGCGCGCGTTGCCGCGTCGGGCTTCGCGGTACCGATGTCCATGCCGCGGTAGACCTGCGCCGAATCGACGCTGACGATTTCGACCGGGATGAACTGCGCGAGCGCGAGCGCGAGTGCACTTTTTCCCGAGGCCGTCGGGCCCATCATCAGGACTGCGGGAATTTGATGAGCCCCCACGCTTGCGGCGGGCGCCCCTGCGCTGCCCCCCGAGGGGGCGCAATGAGCAGCTTGGGACGGCCCTGCGCCGGGAATGGGGGCCCCCACGCTTGCGGCTGGCGCCGCTGCGCTGCCCCCCGAGGGGGCGCAATGAGCAGCTTGGGACGGCCCTGCGCCGCTCATGTCTGCACCCACATGGCTAGCGGCCGCGCATGAACAGCCGGTCCAGATCGGTGAGGGTGAGCTGGTACCACGTCGGACGCCCGTGGTTGCAGTGCCCGGCGCGCTCGGTCGTCTCCATCTCGCGCAGGAGCGCGTTCATCTCCGGAACGGTGAGGCTGCGACTCGCGCGCACGGCCGCGTGGCAGGCCATCGTCGAGAGAAGCTCGTCGCGATGCGCAGTCAGGACCTCGCTACCGCCGAACTCGGCCATCTCCGCGAGCACGGCGTGCGCGAGCGTGGCGGCATCGGCGTCGGCGAGCAGCGCGGGAACGCCGCGCACTGCGAGCGTCGCGGGGCCGAGCGGCGCGATCGCGAATCCGAGGTCGGTGAGCGCGTCGGCGTGCTCGTCGACCACCGCGACCTCGAGCGGCGAGGCGGCGAACGTCGTCGGCACGAGCAACGGTTGAACGGGAACGCGCGTGGCGAGCGCCGACTTCAGCCGCTCGTAGACGATCCGCTCGTGCGCAGCGTGCATGTCGACGAGCACGAGCCCCGCGCGATTCTGCGCGAGCACGTAGACGCCGTGTAGCTGCGCGAGCGCGAAGCCTAGCGGATGTGCGTCGCCCGTGTCGGGGAGATCGGCCACGTCCGCAGCGGCAGGCTCGCGCGCGCCGAAGAGCCGCGCGTAGAACGCCGCCGGTTCCGCGGCACCGAGCGCGATCGCATTCTGGTGCGGTGGCGCGAGCGGGCGAGCGGCGCGTCCAGATTCGGCCGTTCGCCCCTCCGGCGCGAGCGGCGGAACCCTGGCGGCGACTGCGCCCAGCCTCTCGGCCGCGGACACCGCAGGCTGCTCGGCCCCCGTGGCCGCGAGCGCGCGCACGACCGCGTGCTGGACGAACTGGTGAACGGCGCCGGAGTCGCGAAAGCGCACTTCGCTCTTCTGCGGATGGACATTGACGTCGACGTGACGTGGATCGAGCGCGAGCCAGAGCGCGTAGGCAGGCTGGCGGTCGTGATGGAGCAGATCGCGATACGCCTCGCGCAGAGCGTGGGCAAGGACGCGGTCGCGCACGAAGCGCCGGTTGACGAACGCGTATTGGCCCGCGAAATGCGTCGCGTATGCGGGCCGCACCGCAAAGCCCTCGAGCGCGAGCGGCCCGGCTTCGACGTCGACGGTCGCGGCGCCGTCGACAAACGCTTCGCCCAGCAGCGCGGCCACCCGCGCACGTCGCCCGTGCGGGAGCAGCCGATGGACGACGCGGCCGTTGTGCTGCAGCGTGAAGCCGACGTCGGGATGCGCGAGCGCGATGCGCCGGAACGCGTCGTCGCAATGTCCCCACTCGGTCGCTTCGGTGCGCAGGAACTTGCGGCGAGCCGGCGTGTTGAAGTAGAGCTCCTCGACGGTCACTGCCGTTCCGTCGGCGAGCGCGGCGGGCGCGATTGCGCCGACCGCGCCGCCGTCGACCTCGACGCGCCATGCGTGAGGACGGCCCGCCGCTCGCGAAGCGAGGGCGAAGCGCGAGACGGCCGCGATCGAGGCGAGCGCCTCGCCGCGAAAACCGAGCGTGGCGATCGCCGCGAGTTCATCGACAGTCGAGAGCTTCGACGTCGCATGCCGCGCAACCGCGAGCTTCAGGTCGTCGCGTTCGATTCCTGCACCGTTGTCGGCGACGCGAATGCGGCGGATGCCGCCTCCCACGAGATCGATATCGATCTGCGTCGCGCCCGCGTCGAGCGCGTTCTCGAGAAGCTCCTTGAGCGCGGCCGCAGGTCGC
Organism: Casimicrobiaceae bacterium; assembly: GCA_035541655.1. Lineage (GTDB taxonomy): Bacteria > Pseudomonadota > Gammaproteobacteria > Burkholderiales > Casimicrobiaceae > CAIWHR01. The sequence goes on from DATKMY010000088.1 coordinate 36,519, forward strand.
TCGACGACCTCTCCCGCGGCGATCTGGTTGATCAGCAGATCGGGAAGGGGGCGAATGCGCGTCATTCGGGGCTGCGAATTCGTGAGCTCTCGCGATCGCGCACGCTTTCAGCGCGCGAGCCCCTGCGCCCAGCGCGTGTAGACGTCGCCAGCGAGCGCCTGCAGCGCCGCGATCCGGGCGTCCAGATCACGGCGGATGTCGGCCGCGCTGTGCAGGCGCGGCGTCGAGCGCACGGGCAGCTCCTTCGCGCCGCTCTCGAGCCAGGTTCCCGTCATCTCGGCCGTCATTTCGATGTGGCACTGAAATCCGACATGGCGGTCGTCGACGACGAAAGCCTGGTTCGCGTTGAACACGTTCGTCAGCACGCGGGTCGCGCCGACGGGAAGCGCGAAGACGTCGTAGTGCCACTGGAACGCGTTGAATCCGCCGCGCCCGCCGAACCAGGAGCGGCGCGCGGCATCGTCGCACACGGCAACGTCGATCCAGCCGATCTCCGGCGCCGCCGTGCGCGTGACCGGCGCGCCCAGCGCCTGCGCGAAGAGCTGGCCACCGAGGCAATGGCCCAGCACCGGAACCTTCGCGGCGACTGCGTCACGCAGCAGGACGCCAAGCGGCGGGATCCAGGGCAACGCGTCGTACGCGCTCATCGGGCCACCCATCATTCCGATGCCGGAGAACGCGCGCGGGTCGGCGGGAACGGCCGTGCCGGCGTCGAGGGCGATCAGCTCCCACGCGAGCCCGTGCGCGTCGAGCCACTCGGCGAAATACGCGGGACCCTCGGTCGGCGAAAAGCGGAAGATCGCGATCGGACGCATCGCCGACGCGCTTGTCAGGCTGCGGGCTTCGCGAGCGGGTCGGTGCGGCGCTGGCCGAAGCGGGCGTTGATCGACGCCGCGATTCCCCGCGTGTCGAGACCGCAATCGGCGAGGAGCTTCGCCGGATCGCCATGGTCGATGAACGCGTCGGGCAGTCCGAGCTGGAGGAGCGAGACCACGATGCCCGCAGCGGCAAGCGCTTCGGCGACCGCGCTTCCCGCGCCGCCGGCGATCACGTTCTCCTCGACGGTCACCAGCGCGTCGTGCTCGCGCGCGAGCTTGCAGACGAGGTCCACGTCGAGCGGCTTCACGAAGCGCATGTTCGCGACGGTAGCGTCGAGCTCGTCGCCGGCGGCAAGCACCGGCGCGAGCACGGCCCCGAACGCGAGGACTGCGATGCGGTTCGTGCGTCGCGACGACGTCCGGCGCACCTCGCCCTTGCCGATCGGCAGCGCGCTCATCCGCGACACGACGGCGACGCCGGGACCCGTGCCGCGCGGATAGCGCACCGCGCTCGGCGTGTCGAGCGTATACGCGGTGTAGAGCATCTGCCGGCACTCGTTCTCATCGGCGGGCGCCATCACCGTCATGTTGGGGATGCAGCGCAGATAGGTGAGATCGTATGCGCCGCAGTGCGTGGCTCCGTCGGCGCCGACGATGCCGGCCCGGTCGACTGCGAACACGACCGGAAGATTCTGCAGCGCGACGTCGTGGATCAGCTGATCGTAGGCGCGCTGCAGGAACGTCGAATAGATGGCGACGACCGGCTTCATCCCCTCGCACGCGAGCCCGGCGGCGAACGTGACCGAATGCTGCTCGGCGATGCCGACGTCGAAGTAGCGCTCCGGATATTCCTGCGAAAAGCGCACGAGGCCCGAGCCTTCGCGCATTGCCGGGGTGATCGCGAAGACACGCGGGTCACCGGCCGCGATGTCGCAGATCCAGTCGCCGAATATCTGCGTGTACGCGGGCTTCGCGGCCGGCTTGGCGACGATTCCTACGGCGGGGTCGAACTTCGAGACGCCGTGGTAGAGGATCGGATCCTCCTCGGCGCGCGGGTAGCCGTAGCCCTTGCGCGTGGTCACGTGCAGCAGCTGCGGCCCCTTGAGCTCCTTCACGTTCTCGAGCGTCGAGACGAGCGTGTCGACGTCGTGTCCGTCGATCGGCCCGATGTAGTTGAATCCGAATTCCTCGAACAGCGTGCCGGGCAGCAGCATTCCCTTCGTGTGCTCTTCCCAGCGCTTTGCGAGCTCCTTGACCGGCGGCAGCTTGGCGAGCACCTCCTTGCCCCCGCGGCGCACCGAGTTGTAGAGGCGGGAGGCGAGGAGCTTCGCGAGGTAACCGTTGAACGCGCCGACCGGCTCCGAGATCGACATGTCGTTGTCGTTGAGGATGACCAGCAGGTCGGCGCCGGCGGTGCCGGCGTTGTTGAGGGCCTCGAACGCCATCCCGGCGCTCATCGCGCCATCGCCGATCACGGCAACGACGCGCCGATCGTCGCCGCTCCGCTTGGCGGCGATCGCCATGCCGAGCGCCGCCGATATCGACGTCGACGAGTGCGCGGTGCCGAAGGTGTCGTACTCGCTCTCGGAACGTCGCGGGAATCCCGACGGGCCGCCGGCCATCCGCAGCCGATTCATCGCGGCGCGGCGCCCGGTGAGGATCTTGTGCGCGTAGGTCTGGTGGCCAACATCCCACACGATGCGGTCGCGCGGCGTGTCGAACGCGTAGTGGAGCGCGATCGTGAGCTCGATCGTGCCGAGGTTCGACGATAGATGCCCGCCGGTTTGCGCGACCGAGGTGAGCACGAACGCGCGCAGATCCCGCGCGAGCTGCGGCAGCGCTTCGCGATCGAGCCGGCGCAGCGCCGCAGGACTGTCGATCGAGTCGAGTAGTGTCGACATTTCCTTGTGTCCGTCCGGGTCGGCTTCGCTCTAGTGCACCCGCAGCACGATCCAGTCCGCGAGCTCCGCCAGTCGCCGCCCCGCGGCGCCGAACGGCGCAAGCGCGTTTTTCGCCTCGATGCGCAGCGCTTCGGCGCGCGCCTTCGCCGCCGCGAGCCCGAGGCAGGACACGAACGTCGGTTTACCCTGCGCGACGTCCTTGCCGGCCGTCTTGCCGAGCGAGGCCGCCGACCCTTCGACGTCGAGCACGTCGTCGACGACCTGGAACGCGAGGCCCGCTGCATCCGCATAGCGGTCGAGCGCGCGCGCCTCGGCGGGCTCGAGAGCTCTGCCGCGGCCGGCCCCCAGGCGTACTGCAGCGCGGATCAGCGCGCCGGTCTTCATCCGATGCATCGTCTCGAGCTTCGTCACGGGCAGCGCGACGCCGACGCTGACCAGGTCGATCGCCTGGCCGCCCGCCATTCCGCGCATGCCGGCCGCATCGGCAAGCAGCGCGCAGGCTTCGCTGCCGTGATCCTCGTGCACGTCTTCCGCGAGCACGCTGAAGGCGAGCGCCTGCAGCGCGTCGCCCGCGAGCAGCGCCATCGCCTCGCCGAACGCGACGTGGCAAGTCGGCTTGCCGCGGCGCAGCGTGTCGTCGTCCATGCAGGGAAGGTCGTCGTGAATCAGCGAATACGCATGGATCAGCTCGACCGCGGCCGCCGGTGCATCCACAGCGTCCGGATCCGCGCCCGTCAACTCTGCGCTGGCGTAGGCGAGGAGCGGCCGCATCCGCTTTCCGCCGTCGAGCACCGCATAGCGCATTGCACGGCTCAAGTGCTCGGGCTCGAGCTCCGCTGCCGGCAGCACACGCGCGAGCACGTCCTCGATCCGTCGCTGGCGCTCGGCGGACCAGTCGGCCCACGACACCGGATCAGGGCTCATCGCCTCGCGCGGAATCGCCATCGGCTGCCACGAACGCCTTCAGCACGCCCTTTTCGAAGACCTGAACCTGCTGCTCGGCGTCTTTCAGCGCAGCCTGGCAGAATTGAAGGAGCTCGGCGCCTCGCTTGTACGCAGCGAGCGACTCCGCGAGCGGCAGCTGGCCGCCTTCCATCGTCGCGACGATCGTCTCGAGCTCGGCGAGCGCGGCTTCGAAACTTGCGGGAACGGCGCGGGTCTCAGGCATCGTTGCAAAGCGTGGCGATTCGACCAACATTTGCCCGCGTTCGTAAAGCCGCGTATAATAACATTTTTTGACGACGCGGCCTCACGCGATCCTTTCGCGCGGCCGACTTAGCAAAGCGGTCCGGGGCGGCCGAAAGCGCCGTAATCGTCCCGGGTTGTTGGGTTGGGTTGGTTCGACCGGTTTACGAAAGGGAAGGCCGATGTCGAGTCTCGCCACAGTCGAGCATTTGCGACGGGCTTCGTCGCAGCTCCCCGCCTCGTGGTATTGCGATCCGGCAACGTTCGAAGGCGAGCAGCGCGTCCTGTTCGCGCGGGGTCCGGGGTACGCTGGACACGAGCTGATGGTGCCGAACGCCGGCGACTATTGCGCTCTCGCGACCCGCGACGACGCGCAAGCGCTCGTGCGCAACAAAGACGGCATCGAGCTCGTCTCGAACATCTGCCGGCACCGCCAGGCGATCATGCTCAGGGGTCGCGGCAATGCAGCGAACATCGTCTGCCCGATCCATCGCTGGACCTACGACCTGAAGGGGCAGCTCCTCGGCGCGCCGCACTTCGACGACAACCCCTGCCTGAACCTCGGGCGCTCGCCGCTGCAGCGCTGGAACGGGCTGCTCTTCGACGGCAGGCGCGACATCGCGCAGGATCTCGCGGGCATCGACATTCCCGAGCTCGACTTCTCGGGCTACGTGCTCGACCGCGTCCACCTCCACGAGTGCGCGTACAACTGGAAGACCTTCATCGAGGTCTACCTCGAGGACTATCACGTCGAACCCTTCCATCCGGGGCTCGGCCAGTTCGTCACCTGCGACGACCTGCGATGGGAGTTCGGCGACTGGTACTCGCTGCAAACGGTGGGCGTCAACAATGCCCTCGCCAAACCCGGCACGAAAACCTACGAGCGCTGGCACAAGGCGGTCCGCGACTTCTACCGCGGCGAGACGCCCCCGTACGGCGCGATCTGGATGACGTACTACCCGAACGTTATGGTCGAGTGGTATCCGCACGTGCTTGTCGTGAGCACCCTCGTTCCGCGCGGGATCGACCGGACGACGAACGTCGTCGAGTTCTACTATCCCGAGGAGATCGCGCTCTTCGAGCGCGAGTACGTCGAGGCCGAGCAGGCGGCGTACATGGAGACGGCGGAAGAAGACGACGAGATCGCGTTGCGCATCGATGCCGGGCGCCGCGCGCTCTACGCGCAGGGGCGTAGCGAAGCGGGCCCCTACCAATCGCCGATGGAAGACGGGATGCAGCACTTCCACGAGTTCATTCGCCAGGAGCTCGGGGCCTCGAAGTAGCCGACCGCGCCGTTCGTTCGCGCAACGACCGCTTCCCGGCGCGCTCCGTTCGGCGCAGAATTTCCGCCGTAGGCGGGGCCTCGCTCGATCCCCGCACGTCGCCATGTACACGACGCTCATCTCGACGGCGAATCTCGCCTCGCATCTCGACGACGCTTCGTTCGTCGTCGTCGACGTCCGCCACGACCTCGGCCAGCCCGACAGCTGGGGCGAGGCGCAGTACCGGCGCGCGCACATTCCGGGTGCGCGGTTCGTCCATGTCGATCGCGACCTTTCCGCGCCGAAGACCGGAACGAACGGCCGCCATCCGCTGCCATCGATCGAGGCATGTGCGGCCATGTTCGGCCGCATCGGAATCGATCGCTCGAAGCAGGTCGTGACCTACGATCAGGGGCCGGGCACCTACGCGGCACGGATGTGGTGGATGCTGCGCTGGCTCGGCCACGACGCGGTGGCGGTGCTCGACGGCGGCTACACCTTGTGGGAGCGCGAAGGCCGCGCGGCGACGACCGACGTTCCATCGGTGAAGCCCGCCTCGTTCGTCGCGCGGCCGACAGTGGCTCCCGTCGAAGTCGCCGCTATTGCCGCGAATGTCGCAGCGCCGTCGCTGCTTCTCGTCGACGCGCGTGGGCGCGAGCGCTTCCGCGGCGAAGTCGAGCCGATCGACAAAGTCGCCGGACACATCCCCGGCTCGATCAATCGGCCTTTCACCGACAACATGACGGCCGACGGCCATTTCAAGTCGCCCGCGGAGCTTCGCGCGGCTTTCACCGCGCTGATCGGAGACCGTGCGCCGTCGGCGATCGTCCACACCTGCGGCTCCGGCGTAACCGCCTGCCACAATCTGCTCGCGATGGAGCACGCGGGGCTGTCCGGTACGCGCCTCTATCCCGGCTCGTGGAGCGAGTGGTCCGCCGATACGAAGCGCCCGATCGCGCTCGGGGACGCCTGAAATCGCGCCGACAGCAAGCACTGACCGTGAACTTCCCGGCGTACGCGTAACGCGCGATCCTCTTGACAGCGGATCCGGCCCGGGTAATACTAATCCAAATGGTTAAGTATCGCTGCGATCCGCTCGATCTCACATTCGCGGCGCTTGCCGACCCGACGCGGCGTGGCGTGCTCCTGTCGCTGCAGGCGGGGAGCCGCGGCGTCACCGAGCTCGCGGCGCGATCGCAGATGTCGTTGCCGGGCTTCATGAAGCATCTGCGCGCGCTCGAGAATGCCGGCCTCCTGCGCCGCCGCAAGTCGGGCCGCGTCGTCACCTGCACGCTCACTGCGGAACCAATGCGCGACGCAGCGCGGTGGCTCGCGAAGTACGAAGCGTTCTGGAACGAGCGCCTCGACGCGCTCGGCCGTTATCTCGAAAAAGAGGAGACGCAGCCATGGAAGCAGTCCGCCAGAAGCCCTCGCTCTCGATCGTCCGCAGGTTCGACGTCGAGCCGGCCGAGGTCTGGCGCGCGTGGACGGACCCGCGGGCGCTGAGCGCGTGGATGGCGCCGAGCGACGCGTTCTCGACGCGCGTCCTCGAATGCGACGTGCGCGTGGGCGGCCGCTATCGAATCGTGATGCGTACGCCTGAAGGCGAAGACAACGACGTAAGCGGCGTCTATCGCGAAGTCGTTGCAAACCGCAAGCTCGTCTTCACGTGGGCGTGGAAGAGCACGCCCGAGCGGGAGTCCGTGGTCACCGTCGAGCTGCGGGCCGCGGGCAGGGGCACCGAACTCACGCTGAAGCACGAGGAGTTCGCCGAGGGTGAGGCGCGCGACAGGCACAACCAGGGGTGGAACGCCTGTCTCGCCCGCTTAGGGCGGATGCTCGCGGCGCAGGACGCGTAAGGAGGATGCGGATGGCCGACATCGCAACCGGAAGCGCACAGGCGGCGTCGTTGCACGCGAAGCGATTTCCGGGTGAAAGCGCGGCGTATCGCGCGGCGCGCGACGAGCTGCTCGCGGCCGAGATCGCGCTGCGGCGAAACGTCGAGGAAGTCGCTGCGATGCGCCGCGCCTTGCCCGAGGGCGGCGAGGTGCCGCACGACTATGTGTTCGACGAAGGCGCCGCGAATCCCGACGACGCCGATCAGGCTCGGCAGGTGCGGCTGTCGGAGCTTTTCACGCGGCCGGAAGCGAGCCTCGTCGTCTACAGCTTCATGTACGGCCCGAATATGGCGAAAGCGTGCCCGAGCTGCACGTCGATCCTCGATTCGCTCGACCGCACCGCACCGCACGCACGCCAGCGCGTGAATCTCGTCGTCGTCGCGAAGTCGCCGCTCGCGCGCATCCGCGCGCACGCGCGCGACCGCGGCTGGCGGAACCTGCGGCTGCTCTCGAGCGCAAACAACACGTACAACCGCGACTATCACGGCGAGGACGAACAGGGTTCGCAGCTGCCCGCGCTCAATGTGTTTACCTCGAGCGCCGGATACATTCGTCACGCCTATTGCACCGAGCTGCTGTTCGCGCCGTCGGATCCCGGGCAGGATGCGCGCCACGTCGACATGATCTGGCCGCTGTGGAATCTGTTCGATTTCACGCGGGAGGGGCGCGGCACCGACTGGCACCCGAGG
>DATKMY010000089.1:0-6283 GCA_035541655.1 Casimicrobiaceae bacterium
GGCGGGTCCACCGAGATCTACGGCCTGACGGTCGGCATCTACGGAACCGGCACGAATGCGCAGGACCAGTACTACACGAACATCTATGGCAAGAACATCTCCAAGAACCAGTTCGTCGCCTACGTGCAAAAGACGTTCTGACCCGGGGCACCCGCACACGCTCATCGCATAGGAAGGACCACCATGAAGCTCGTTACCGCGATCATCAAGCCGTTCAAGCTCGACGAAGTTCGCGAGGCACTCTCGGGGATCGGCGTACAGGGTGTGACCGTCACCGAGGTCAAGGGCTTCGGCCGCCAGAAAGGGCACACCGAGCTCTATCGCGGCGCCGAATACGTCGTCGATTTCCTGCCCAAGGTGAAGATCGAAGCCGCTATCAAGGACGATCTCCTCGATCGCGTAATCGAAGCGATCGAGAAGGCCGCAAACACCGGCAAGATCGGCGACGGAAAGATCTTCGTCGCGGATCTAGAACAGGTCGTGCGCATTCGCACCGGCGAGACCGGCGCGGACGCGCTCTGAGAAGAAGGGGAAATGCCATGAAGAAGCTAGTGACGTTGCTCGCCCTCGTGGGCGCGCTCGGTCTCGCTGCGCCCGCGGTGAGCCAGGACAAAGCCGCGGCTCCCGCAGCGGCGCCTGCCGCAGCCCCTGCAGCCGCGCCACCCGCAGCTCCCGCAGCGGCGCCTGACGCCAAGGCCGCGGAGGCTCCGAAAGCAGACGCGGGCGCGCCCGCGGCAGCGCCCCCCGCGCCCACCGAGCCGCAGCTCGTCGCGGCCGACAAGATCAACAGCGGCGATACGGCGTGGATGCTGACCTCGACGGCGCTTGTGCTGATGATGACGATCCCCGGCCTCGCGTTGTTCTACGGCGGAATGGTGCGCAAGAAGAATGTGCTGGCGACGCTGATGCAGAGCTTCGCGATCACGTGCCTTGTCACCGTCCTGTGGGTGATCGCCGGCTACAGCCTCGCGTTCATGCCGGGAGGCGCCGTCATCGGCAGCCTGGATCGGCTCTTCCTGAAAGGAATGCTCTTCCAGAAGGAGGCGAACAAGCTCACGGTCTCCCATCTCGGCCTGACGATCCCCGAGTCGGTGTACATGACGTTCCAGATGACGTTCGCGATCATCACGCCGGCGCTCATCTGCGGCGCGTTCGCCGACAGGATGAAGTTCTCGGCGCTGCTCTGGTTCATGGGGCTGTGGTCGATCCTGGTCTACTCGCCGATCGCACACATGATGTGGGAGCCCTCGGGATACTGGGCGGCCAAGGGCGTGCTCGACTTCGCCGGTGGCACGGTCGTGCACATCAACGCCGGCATCGCGGGCCTCGTCTGCGCGCTGGTCCTCGGCAAGCGGATCGGCTACGGCAAGGAAGCGATGGCGCCGCACAACCTGACGCTCACACTGGTGGGCGCCTCGCTGCTGTGGGTCGGCTGGTTCGGCTTCAACGCAGGCTCGGCCGTGGCTGCAGACGGACGCGCCGGCATGGCGATGGTCGTCACCCAACTCGCAACCGCGGTGGCCGCGCTCGCGTGGACGTTCACCGAATGGGGCGTCAAAGGCAAGCCGTCGGTGCTGGGCATCGCCTCGGGTGCGGTCGCCGGCCTCGTGGCGATCACGCCGGCGTCGGGCTTCGTCGGCATCACCGGGGCATTCGTCATCGGGATTGCCGCAGGCGTGCTGTGCTTCTTCGCGGCAACGACGGTCAAGAAGGCATTCGGCTACGACGATTCGCTCGATGCCTTCGGTGTCCACTGTGTCGGCGGGGTGGTCGGTGCGATCCTGACCGGCATTTTCAACGTTAAGGAAATCAGCGGTTCGGACGCCGACATGATGGTCCAGCTCGGCGCGGTCGCCACGACGCTCGTCTACAGCGGCGTGGGCAGCTTCATCATCCTCAAGGTGATCGACATGGTGATCGGGCTGCGCGTCACCGACGAGCAGGAGCGCGAAGGCCTCGACATCAGCCTGCACGGCGAGCGCGTCGTCGAATAAGAAGAATCGCGCTCGATCAGCTCTCCTCGAGCGGTCGTCGGGGGCGCCAGGGCGGCGCCCCCTTTTTTCGCCGACGAACGCATCCCAATGCGCCGGCTCCGACCCCGCGAATTCGGGCATCCCGCGCAGCCGGCCGCAACAACGAGGGAAACGCTGGGTACCAATGCGCGCAGCGCCATCGTCTACAATCGCTTCAGGCCACTTCGCGACCCTGATTCGCGCCACTTGCCGCGCCTGCGATGATCTCGCCCGAATACTGCCAGCTGATGGCGCGCTACAACCGCTGGATGAACGAGCGGCTCTACGCGCTGCTCTCCACGGTTTCCGACGAGGAGCGCAAGCGCGATCGCGGCGCGTTCTTCGGATCGATGCACGGCACGCTCAATCACTTGCTGTGGGGCGACCGGATGTGGCTCGGCCGCTTCATCGACGAGCTCTGCAGCCATCCGCCGTTCGGCGCGAACATGTACTCGGAGTTCGCCGAGCTCGCGCGCGAGCGCGAGATGACCGACGGCAAGATGCTCAGCTGGGCCGGAGGCGTCACCGCCGAGTGGCTCGACGGGACGCTCGCCTACGTGAGCAAGGTCGACGGGCGCCACCGCGAGATGCCGCGCGCGGTCGCCGCACTCCAGCTCTTCAACCATGGCACCCACCACCGCGGCCAGCTTACCACGCTGATGAAGCAGGCGGGCCTCGATCCCGGGATCACCGACCTTCCCTGGCTCCCGGGCGTCGTCCGAGTCTCCGACTGATGCGGCTCGATCGCCGTCGGGAAACATAGTCGCGCGTCGCAACACTGCCCCGTGCGTCCCGAAGGTGCCCGCCCGTCGCGTAATCCGGAGGGCGCCGGGGCGCTCATGAAACCCGCAGCCTATGCGACGTGCCGCCCCGCGAGCTAGCGCGACTTCTTGCGCGCGCGCGGGTGCGCGGCGTCGTACGCTTTCGCGAGATATTGGAAGTCGAGATGCGTGTACACCTGGGTGCTCGCGATGCTCGCATGCCCGAGCATCTCCTGGACCGCGCGCAAGTCGCCTGACGACTGCAGCACGTGCGAGGCGAACGAATGGCGAAGCATGTGCGGATGAACGTGGCGTCCAAGGCCCTGCGTCACGGCCCACGCGGCAAGGCGACGCTCGATCGAGCGCGGGGCGATCCGCCTGCCGGCTCTGCCGACGAAGAGCGCCTTCTCGGCGGGACTCGTCAAGCCGCTTCGCATCGGCAGCCAGGCACGCAGCGCGTTCGCGGCGGCGCCGCCCATCGGAACGATTCGCTCCTTCGCGCCCTTCCCCCACACTCGGACTTCGCTCGTTGCGAGATCGACGCGATCGACGTCGAGCCCGGCAAGCTCGGCAAGCCGCAAGCCCGACGAGTACGCGAGCTCGAAAAGCGCGCGGTCGCGCAGCGCGAGCGGATCGTCGCCGCGAATCTCGACGAGGCGCACGGCTTCGTCCGGTGAGAGCGCCGAGGGCAGGCGCTTGGGCGCTTTCGGCGCCCTGATGCCGGCGCAGGGGTTTTCGGCGATCGCGGGGTCGCGATCCTGGAGCGCCCGATAGAACGCGCGCCACGACGAGAGCGTTCGCGCAAGGCTGCGCCCGGAGAGGCCCCGTGCATGCAGCGTCGCCAGATGCCGGCGTAGCTCGCGTGGATCGAGGCGCGCCAGATCGTGGTCGCCGGCGAGGAGCGCCAGCGCGTGCGCATCCCGAAAGTACGCGCTTCGCGTGTGGGGCGGCCGCGACGCGAGCGTCGATTCGAACGCGGCGAGGTGCGCCGCGTTGGCCGGGGCGAGCCGCGGCGGCGCGGCTTCCGGTGTCTTTGTCTTTCGCATCACGACCGGGATCCGCAACCGGGAACTGGCCGTCAAGCCGGCGGAAGGTAGCGTGACGTCGACACGCTCGCAAGCTCCGCGAGACGTGTCAGGTACATCGTGCCCATGCCGGGATGGAAGCGCTCGGCATCTTCATCGCCCAGTCCGAGCAGGCCGAACGTGTACGCGGTGCGCAGCGGCAGGAACGCGAACGATTGCATCGCTTCGCCGTCGTCGAACCAGTCGCGCGACTCGAAGGGCGCGCTCGGACCGCAGTAGGGCTGCCCGAGCGCATCGGCGTATTCGCGAAGCTCCCGGCTCGTCGCGGCGAGTTCCGGCAGATACGACTGCTCGGGCACCTTGCCCCAGAGCCGGCTCGCGACGTGCGGGACGCCGAAGTCTTCCTTCAGGCTGTGATAGAGGACGGCGAGCGTGGTCTCGAGGTCGGGCGCGGCGATCAACGCGAGCGTCGAGCGGTGAACCTTCTCGCTGATCTGGTCGTTGTCCGCGCCGAAGCGCATGAACTCCCGGAGCTTCCCTTCGAGCTCGGTGTTCTTCTCGCGCAGCGTGACTATCTGCCGCTCGGCGATCGGTATCGCATGGCCGCCGTGCGGGTGGGGGACGAAGATCTCGGCGATAACGTCCGCGAACTCCTCGAAGAAGCCGGGGTTGTCCTTCAGGTATACCGCGACGTCGTTTGCGTCCATCCGCTGCAATCCCCCTGTCGTCTCGTGTTGTCGGCTGTCCCCGTCGGTCATGCCGCCGCAATCTCCCACTCGCCTTCGAACACCGTCGCCGCGGGGCCGGTCATCGCGACTGCCAAACCGGAGCCGGGCCACGAAATCATCAACGAGCCGCCGCGCGTCTCGACTCGAACCGTCGAGTCGAGCAATCCGCGCCGGATGCCGCTGACTGCCGCGGCGCACGCGCCGGTGCCGCACGACAACGTCTCCCCGGCGCCACGCTCCCACACGCGCAGCCGAATGTTAGCGCGATCCACCACCTGCATGTAGCCCGCGTTGACGCGCTCGGGAAAGCGCGGGTGATGCTCGAGCTTCGGGCCCTGTGTCGCTACCGGTGCCCGCTCGACGTCAGCGACCAACTGAACGACGTGCGGGTTGCCCATCGACACGACCGAGACGTCGAGCGTCTCGCCGTCCACGGCGAGCGGCTGGACGATCGCGTCGGTTCCGCCGACGAACGGGACCTCTGCGGCAGCGAAGCGTGGGATGCCCATGTCGACAGTGACCTCTCCGTCGGCCGCGAGCTCGGGAACGATGATTCCACCGGCCGTTTCGACGCGGATCTTTCGCGCCTGTGTATAGCCTCGATCGCGGACGAACTTCACGAAGCAGCGCGCGCCGTTGCCACATTGCTCGACTTCTCCGCCGTCGGAATTCCAGATCCGATAGCGAAAGTCGACGTCGGGCCGCGTCGGCTTCTCGACAACGAGGACCTGGTCACAGCCGACGCCGAGGCGCCGGTCGGCGAGGCGTCGGATCTGCGCGGGCACGAGATCGAACGGCTGCGCGATTCCGTCGAGCACGACGAAATCGTTGCCGAGGCCATGCATCTTGGTGAAGCGGAGCTTGGTCATGACCGCCGGCATCCTTCGTTCATCGAAGCGCCATTGTGACTGGAAACGTGCGCTCTCGGGCCGGCTCGCGCTGCCCGTCGCGAGGCCTCCGCCGAGTTCGCGCCGAGATGAGCGCGGTATCATCGCCGGATGCAGCGGCCGCATATCCTGATTATCATGACCGATCAGCAGCGCGCCGATTGCCTGAGCTGCGCCGCCCATCCCCAGCTCAGGACCCCGAATATCGATCGCCTGGCCAATGAAGGAATGCGCTTCGCGCAGGCGACGACCGCGTCACCGATCTGCATGTCGGCACGCGCATCCTTTGCGAGCGGCCGGTATCCGCACAACCATGGGATCTGGGCGAACCGGGGGGAACTCCCAGCGGCGGATGAAACGTTCTTTCAGCTGCTCCAGCGTGCCGGCTTCTATACCGCGCAAGTCGGCAAGACGCATTTCTACGACCATCGATTGGGATTGGACATGCGAGGCCGCGAGCCTTATTTGCATGCCCGCGGGCTCGAATACGTTCGCGAAACCCCGGGGCCGATCGCCGCATGCGGCACGCGTTCGTACCTGACCGACGAGTGGATGCGGAAGGGGCTGTTCAACGCGTTCGTGTCCGACTACCGGGCGCGCACTCAATCGAGCGACGGCGGGGTGTGGCCGAGCCCGCTTCCGGTCGAGGATCACCTCGACAGCTACATCGGCCGCGAGGCCGTCGAGTTCATCGACAAGTATCACGATCCCAGACCGATGTGCCTCTGGGTCGGCTTCGCCGGACCGCATGAGCCATGGGATGCGCCGGGACGGTACGCCACGATGTACAAGCCGCTGGACACTCCCAAGCCGACGCCGATTCCCGTCGGATACTCGTCGCTTCCCGAAGCGCTGAGAGCCAAGCGTGAC
>DATKMY010000090.1:0-23466 GCA_035541655.1 Casimicrobiaceae bacterium
CCGGCGCCACCGGGCGGCGCGCGCCCGAAGCAGCGGTGACCGAGCCCCGCCCCTAGGCGAGGCTCGCTCTTTGGGCGAGCGGCCCCAAGGCGGGAAAGCGGACGCGGACGCGCGTTCCACCGGTTTCCCCGCGCGCGTCGATCTCCAGGTTCCCCGCGTGCCGGTCGACGATTTCCTTGACGATCGCGAGCCCCAGGCCCGACCCGTCGCCGCTCGTCCCCGGAACCCTGTAGAAGCGCTCGACGACCTTGGATCGTTCGGAGGCGGCGATTCCGGGGCCGGTGTCCTCGACGCTCAGGTACGGAGCGCCGTCGCGAACTCCGGTCGATACAGTCGCCGCGCCGCCGGGCGGCGTATAGCGCAACGCGTTGTCGATCAGGTTGTCCAGCAGCTCGGGGATGAGCACAGGATCGCCTTCGATCGGAGCCCGCTCGAGGGCAAACCCGAGGTCGATCTTGTGGGCGATCGCGGTCGAGAACCAATCGCGTGCCGCAGCATCCCCGACCGCCTTGAGGTCGATCACCTCCAGCGGCCGGCCCTCGTCGGGGGCACTCTCGGCCTTGGCGAGCGCGAGGAGCTGGTTCGCAAGACGGCTCGCCCGCACGGTCGCGCTGTGCATCCGCTCGACCTCGGCGCGCACGTTCTGGGGGAGTTCGCCGCGCAGCAGCAGCTCGAGGTGCATCTGCAAGCCGGCGAGCGGCGTTCTCAGCTGGTGCGCGGCATTCGCGAGGAACCGCTGTTGCAGCGTGCTCGCGTCGCGCAGATCGCGAAGCAGGCCGTTGAACGCCTCGGTGACCGGCGCGATCTCGGTGGGAACGGTGACGTTCGTGATCGGGCGCAGGTCGCGCGGCGAGCGGCCGAGAAGCTCCGCGCGCATGTCCTCGAGCGGCCGCATTCCGCGAGCGACGCCAAACCACGCGAGCGCAATCGCCGCGGCGCCGACCGCCAGCGTCGGGACGAATTCGGCGAGCACGATCTCCCGGACGAGGCGATTGCGCTTGTTGAGCGTCTCGCCGACCTGCACGGTGAACCCGTTCGTCGCATGGAGCGCGGCAACGCGAATCGGGGCGCCCCGATACGTGCTGTCGAAGAAGATGTGCTCTCCCGTGGCGATCGGCGGCGGCGCTCCGAGCTCGGTGGCGCCGTCGATGATATCGCCCCGCTCGGAGCGGACCTGGAAGAGCACCTTGTCGAGCTGGTCGTAGACGAGCGCCTCGAGCGCCTTCTGCGGCAGGTCGACGCGCGGGCCCGATCCGTCGTTACGGATGTTGAGCGAAATATCGACGACGGGATCGAGCAGCGAGCGATCGTAGGCGTCGTTCGCCGAGCGCAGCGCCACGAAGTAGGTGACGAGCGTTGCGCCGAGGATCATCACGCACAGCGACCCCGACAGAAAGATCAGCAGATGCCTGCGGATGCTGTTCGGGGCGCGTGGTGCTTCACTCATGCCCGCCTTCCCACAGGTAGCCGAATCCGCGAACGGTGCGGATCAGGACACCGGCGGCTTCGATCTTCGTCCGCAGCCGCGAGACGTGCACTTCGATCGCGTTGGCCGACAGCGGCTCGTCGAACCCGATCAGCCGCTCGGCGATCTGGTCCTTGCTGAGCACGCGTCCGGGACGCGCGAGGAAGAGCTCGAGCAGCGCCCACTCGCGCGGCGTGAGATCCACGGCCTTGTCGTTGACGCGAACGCGTTTCGCTGCGACGTCGACGGTGAGCCCGCCCACGGAGACGCGCGTCTCCGGGGGCGCGTTGCGGCGAAGAAGCGCACGGACTCGCGCCTCGAACTCGGCGACGGAAAACGGCTTGGTCAGATAGTCGTCCGCGCCAAGGTCGAGGCCGTGGACGCGATCCTCGACCGCATCGCGCGCGGTGAGCACGAGCACAGCGAGCGGCGAATGCCGCGCGCGAACCCGCCGAAGCACCTCGAAGCCGTCGATGTCGGGAAGGCCGACATCGAGCACCAGGAGGTCGTAGCTCTCCTGGCTGAGGAGCGTGTCTGCGTACTTTCCGCTCGCGGTGTAATCGACCGCGTGTCCGGCCCGGGAGAGGACGCTGACGAGGCCTTCGGACAGGAGCTTGTCGTCCTCGACGACGAGGATACGCATGGTTGCTACTGTAGCGGACATCGGGCCTCTCGCGTTTGACGGCGCACATTTCGGCGCGCCGGGTCTGGGTTAGAAGGATTTCCGGAGACCGATCTGGAATCCGTGGCGGAGGATCTCGATCAGGATCGGGACATCGCGGCTGTGCGCGTACCCGCCCGAGAGGCCACCCAGGGCCCAGCCGGCCAGCACGTCGGCCTGCCAGTGCGCCTGGATCCCGACCCGTATGATCCCCGTGTAGACCGGCAACAGGAGCAGCAGGTAGGTTGCCGGATTGTCGCTCCCGTACTCGAGGACTTAGGGGGTGACGAGCGCCGCCGCGACTGCCGCTTCGCCGCTCGGAAAGCTATGGTTCGAGCCGCCCTGGACCACAGGCACGGGTTGTCCTGCTGATCCGGGCGAGTGCGCGTGAAAATGTATTTGCCCGCCTCGGCGGCCCCCGCCCGGATGAGCTCCGAGTCGATGCGCTGCCACATCGTCTTGCCGAAGCGTGTTCCCGATCCCCCCCAGATCGCGCCGCCGACCTCGGCAATCGTCAGGGCAGCGGTGAGCCCGCGCGAAACGTTCGGATTCCAGATCCCGGAATTGTCGAGGCTCACCAAGTGAACGATGCGCGACCATCCGCAGTTTTGCGCTGCCGCCGAGGCGAGGAACACGAGTGCGACCGCTGCAACCATCGTGCCGAGCGTTCGCAAAGACTTTGTCTCCGCCCGCTTTCGCCCCGGCGCTGCACGCGGTATCCGGGCGGGACGCCGTAGTGCCGGCGACCTTGGGGGATGGGCCGCGTAGGCGTAGCGACCCGCCCGGAATCGCTAGGGACTCACATTAGCGGGCGAGGCTGTCTCCCCGCTGAGACGAACCTGTCGCTTCGCTTACGACGACTTCGAGGCGCAGCGTCGAGCGTTTGCAGGAGAGACGCCGCGACGCGACGCCGCTCCGGGCGCGCGTCGCGACACAGGATGATCCGACGGACGCCCCCTGGCGAAGCGGCACCAGGCTCAGCCTACGCAAGGCTGGATGGCATCCGCGGCCCGGGACGCACTCGCCACTTTGCCGGCCGGAATCGGCGCCTTCGCTCGCGCTCCAACAGTCGCGGCAGGGCGCGCCTGAGGAACGTCGCGTTGCGTCCTGGCGATTTCCGCCGGACGCCGGCTCACGACGGTGATTGAGGGGAGGCGGTAGACGGGTGCGCCATGGACAAATTCGCCGGTGAAGGTAGCTGCGTTTTGTTGCTCGTCCGGCGCGCGGGCGAACGATGCGCGTGTGGACTTCTCGCAGGCCTCGGTCGGCGCTGCGACTGCGATCAGCAGTGCCGCAAGGATGGCGGGCCAGCGCGCGATGCGGCGATAGGCTGCGTCGGAACCTTGAGATGTGAATATTTTTGTCATGGCTTTCCTCGTCGAGTAGGTGGGTTTGCGACGCAGATCCTAGATTGCAATGACTCCAGTGACAATCGATTTATTTTCCGGCATTATGTGAACGTAATTAACATTTGTGAGGGGTAATGGGAGCGCGCCTACCGCCGATGCAGGCGCTGCGGGCCTTCGAGGCGGCAGCACGGTTTCAGAGCCTGACGAAGGCCGCGCAATCACTTAGCCTTACGCACGGCGCGATCAGCCACCAGATCAAATCGCTGGAAGGCGATCTCGGCGTGCGACTCGTCGAGCGCGCGGGGCGCGGAATCCGGCTGACCGACGAAGGTGAGCGATTTGCCCGACGGGTGCGCACCGCGTTGGCGGAGCTCGGCGGCGCGGTGAGCGAGCTCACGCTGCGCACCAGCCCAAGGCGTCTGCGCGTCTCGGTCGTCCCTTCGTTCGCCGCGCGCTGGCTGCTGCCCCGGATCGGCCGCTTCACCGCGGCCTATCCGGACGTCGATCTCGACGTTCGCGCGAACATCGCGAACATCGACTTTACGGTCGACGATTCCGACGTGGCGATCCGCTACGGCTATGGCGACTGGCCCGGACTCGGCGTCGAGCTCCTGTTCGAGGACCAGTTCTTTCCCGTGTGCAGTCCGCGCCTCGCAGACGGGCGGCTGCCGGCGCGTCCGGCCGACCTGGCCGACTACCGGCTGCTGCGCTCCGAGGACGAATTCTGGAAGCCTTGGTTCGAGGCGGCGGGGCTCGACTGGCCGGAGCCGGAGCGAGGACCCGTATTCAACGACTCGTCGCACCTCGTGCAGGCGGCCGCCGAGGGACAGGGAATCGCGCTCGCACGAACTTCGCTGCTCGGAAGCGATCTGCGCAACGGCGTGCTCGTTCGGCTGTTCGACGTCGAAGTTCCGGCGCCGAAGAAGTTCTATCTCGTCTATCCGGCCCGGACGATCAACACCGCGAAGCTCGCGCTCTTTCGCCAATGGCTGCACGACGAGATCGAGCTCGATCGCAGCCTCGCCACGCCGATCGCGCCGCGCTCGGTGCGCAGATCGAAGGCCAAAGCCGGCGTGTAACGCAGTCTCGAAAGCTCAATAGCGGGCGTTCCCCGGCGTACGCGGAAACGGAATCACGTCGCGCACGTTGGCAAGCCCCGTCACGTACGCGACCGTCCGCTCGAATCCCAGCCCGAAGCCTGCGTGCGGCACCGTCCCGTAGCGGCGGAGATCGCGGTACCAGCCGTAGTGCTCGCGGTCCATCCCGGCCTCACCCATCCGCGTGTCGAGCACGTCGAGCCGCTCCTCGCGCTGGCTGCCGCCGATGATCTCGCCGATCCCCGGTGCGAGCACGTCCATCGCCGCAACGGTCCTGTCGTCGTCGTTGAGGCGCATGTAGAACGCCTTGATCTCCTTCGGGTAGTTCATCAGGATCACGGGCTTCCCGGCATGCTTCTCGGAGATGTAGCGCTCGTGCTCGGATTGCAGATCGACGCCCCATTTCACGGGGAACTCGAATTTCTGCTTCGCCCGCTCGAGGATCGCGATCGCGTCGCCGTAATCCATCCTGACGAACTCCGAGTCGACGATTCCCTGCAGCTTCGCGATCACGCCGCGCTCGATGCGCTCCTCGAAGAACGCCATGTCGTCGGGGCGCTCGGCGAGCACGGTGCGGAAGATGTGCTTGAGCAGTCCCTCGGCAAGCGTCGCGTTCGCGGCGAGATCGGCGAACGCGATCTCGGGCTCGATCATCCAGAACTCCGCGAGGTGCCGGCTGGTGTTCGAGTTCTCCGCGCGGAACGTGGGCCCGAACGTGTAGACCTTGGAGAGCGCCAGGCAGTACGCCTCGACGTTGAGCTGCCCCGATACAGTGAGGAACGCCTCGCGCCCGAAGAAATCCTGCGCGTAGTCGATCTTTCCCTCCGCCGTGCGCGGCAGGTTCGCGAAGTCGAGCGTCGAGACGCGAAAGAGCTCGCCTGCGCCCTCGGCGTCGGAGGACGTGATGATCGGAGTGTTGACCCAGCAGAAGCCGTTCTCGTCGAAGAAGCGGTGGATCGACTGCGCGATCGTGTGCCGCACGCGCGTCAGAGCGCCGATCACGTTCGTCCGCGGTCGCAGGTGCGCGACCTCGCGGAGAAACTCGAGCGTATGCGGCTTCGGCTGGATCGGGTACGAGTCGGGGTCTTCGACCCATCCGATCACCTTGATTGCGTTCGCCTGCATCTCGAAGGGCTGGCCCTTCGCGGGCGACGGGACGATCGCGCCGGTCGCTTCGACGGCGCAACCTGCGGTGAGGTGCATCACCTCGCTCGGATAGTTCGCGAGCGTGCTCGGCGCTACGATCTGCACCGGATGGAAAGACGACCCGTCGGAGACGTGCACGAACGAGATCCCCGCCTTCGAGTCGCGTCGCGTGCGCACCCAGCCTTTCAGCGTGACGGGGTTGTCTTTCGGCGCGCGGCCCGCAAGAATGTCCGCACAGGTAAATTGGGTCATCGGATGCCTCGGATCGTCGGAAGAGTTGCCGGCCGCCATTCTATCCGGCCATGAGCGTCTCCATCGTCCGCCTCGGAACCGCCCGCGGTCCCCGCGAGGGCCTGCGCATCGGGACGGTGCGCCGACCGCCGCGCGGCGTAGCGAAGTCGGACTTTGCGCGTAGGGACTGGTACGACGTCTGGTTTCCGCTGCTCTCGCCGAGCCCGGCAACGGTGAAGCTCGCCCTCGCCGCGGACACCGGCGCGAAGTGGGAGGCGTTCAAGCGGAAGTTTCGCAGCGAGATGAGCGCACCGGAGGCGTCGCGGACGCTCGACCTCTTCGCCGCGCTATCGCATCACGCGAACTTCTCGATCGGCTGTTACTGCGAGGACGAGTCGCGCTGCCACCGCTCGGTGCTGCGCAGCCTGCTCGAAGATCGAGGCGCGAAGGTTCTTTAGACGCCGAACCCCGCGACACGCGCCGAGCCGATCGCGAACGCTCTCGCGCCATGGCGGTGCGCAGGTAGGGACACCTCCGGCGGTCGGCGCCGTGTCGAACCTCCGCGCGAGGGACCTCTAACCGCGCAGCGTCGTGTTGAAGAACGCGACGGTGCGCTGCCAGGCGAGCTTCGCGGCCGCCTCGTCGTAGCGCGGCGTCGTGTCGTTGTTGAACCCGTGCTCGGTTCCCGGGTACTTGAACTCTTCGTACTTCACGCCGGCAGCCTTCAGCGCGGCCTCGTAGGCGGGCCAGCCGGCGTTGATGCGCTCGTCGTTGCCCGCGTAGTGGATCAGCAGCTGTGCCTTAATCTTCGCGGCATCCTCCGCAGAGGGCTGCACGCCGTAGAACGGCACCGAAGCAAGGACATCCGGCAGGCGCGCGGCCAGCATGTTGACGATTCCACCGCCCCAGCAGAAGCCGACTGCGCCGATCCTTCCGCTGCAGTTGGGAAGGGCCTTCAGGAAGCTCGCGGCGGCGACGAAATCGGCGCGTGTCTTCGTCTGATCGAGCTTCCCGAAGAGATCGCGCGCCTTGTCCTCGTCGCCCGGATAGCCTCCGAGCGGATAGAGCCCATCCGGCGCGAACGCGAGAAAATTGTCGAGCGCGAGGCGACGCGCGATGTCCTCGATATGCGGATTGAGCCCGCGGTTCTCGTGGACGACGAGGATCCCGGGGAGCCTGCCCGTCCCGAACGGCGGTGCAACGAGATACCCGCGCATCGTGCCCGAGCCTTGCCGCGAGGCATACTCGACGTAGCTCGCTTGATGCGCGGGTCATCCTTCTTGACCTTCTGCGCGAGCGCGAATTGCGGGGACAGTGCCTCGAGGAGCATCGTCGCGGTGACGCCGCCGACCGCATACTTCTTCACTGTGTCGAGAAAGCCGCGACGATCGATGAGCCCATGTACGTAACGATCGAACGTGCGCAGGACTTCGGGATGAAAATCGGCGGCGGTCTTTCGGTTCATGGAGATTCCTCCGTAGAATGGCCGAGCGGCTGTCGGCGAGTGGCCGCGATCAGCCGCCAGAGCCTACCCGCGCTCCCCACTGCCATGCAACCCCGGCGACCCGATTGAGTCATGGCCCAGGCGGCGTCGCCGCACCCTCTGCCGCAAATCGGCGCTCGATCGTGCAGCTCTCGTTGATCGCTGCCGCGATCGCGCTTGCCGCCTATGCGGCCGTGCTCGCATGGATGTACCTGCGGCAGGAGTCGTTGCTCTTCTATCCGGCACCGCTGGCAGCCGACCAGGCGTTCGCGATTCCGGACGTCCATGAGGTCTGGATCGACGTCGACGGCGCGACCCTGTCGGCGCTGCACTTGACGCTTCCGGACCCGAAGGGTGTCGTGTTCTTCCTGCACGGCAACGCCGGGAATCTCGCGTCGTGGTTCACCGGGTCGACGTTCTACCGGCAGGCGAACTTCGACCTGTTCATGATCGACTATCGCGGCTACGGCAAGAGCAGCGGCCGGATCGGAAGCGAGCGTGAGCTCCACGCCGACGTCCGCAAGGCGTGGGACCGGGTCGCGGCTCTCTACGCCGGCAAACGCATCGTCATCTATGGCCGCTCGCTCGGCACCGCCCTCGCCGCGCACCTCGCCGCGGAGGTGCAGCCCGATCTGACGATCCTCGTCTCGCCGTTCTGGAGCGCGCAGGACCTCGCGCGCATCCACTTTCCGTGGGTGCCAGCTGCGCTGCTGCGCTATCCGCTCGCAATGAACGTCGACCTCCGTGCCATCCGAACGCCGGTCATGCTCGTTCACGGCGAGCGCGACCCGTTGATCCCGGTCGATCAGAGCGAGCGGCTGCTCGAGGTAGCGCCGAACGGCGTGCTACTGCGGGTTCGCGGCGCTGGGCACAACGACGTCCACGAGTTCGGCGAGTACCTCGACGCGGTCGCGCGCCGACTCCGCGAGCTGTAGGCGCCCCGACCGGGCCAATCGCCGCTCGGGGGGCGGGTTGTCGATCCCGTGAAAAAAAGGCCGGGCACTGCTGCCCGGCCTTCAACGCACATCGCAAAACCAAGGAGCAGCTATTCGACCTTGGTTCCCTCGGCGGGTTCCGCGGCCCTTTCCGGACGATCGACCAGCTCCACGAGCGCCATCGGCGCCTTGTCGCCGACGCGGAAGCCGAACTTGAGGATACGCAGATATCCGCCGGGGCGCGCCTTGTACCGCGGACCCAGCTCGTTGAAGAGCTTGGTGACGACCGCGCGATCGCGCAGCCGCGAGAACGCGAGCCGGCGATTGGCGAGCGTGGCGTCCTTGCCGAGCGTGATCAGCGGCTCGGCGACGCGGCGGAGTTCCTTCGCCTTCGGCAGCGTCGTCCGGATGACCTCGTGCGTGAGCAGCGAGTTCGTCATGTTGCGCAGCATCGCGAGGCGATGGCTGCTGGTGCGGTTCAGTTTCCGCAGGCCGTGTCGATGGCGCATGGCTTTTCCGTTTCCTGGTTCTTTCGCACGCGATCGGTTACGGGCGGTCGAGCCCGGCCGGCGGCCAGTTCTCGAGCTTCATCCCGAGCGAGAGTCCGCGCGAAGCAAGCACTTCCTTGATCTCGTTCAGCGACTTCCGGCCGAGGTTCGGCGTCTTCAGCAGCTCGGTCTCGGTGCGCTGGATCAGATCGCCGATGTAATAGATGTTCTCCGCCTTGAGGCAGTTCGCCGAGCGAACCGTGAGCTCGAGATCGTCCACCGGGCGCAGCAGGATCGGATCGACCTGCGGCGACGCGCGTTCGGCGGCCGGCTGGTCCGTGCCCTGCAGATCGGCGAACACCGAGAGCTGCTCGACCAGCACGGACGCGGCGTAGCGCACCGCCTGCTCGGGCTCGACCACGCCGTTGGTCTCGATGTCGAGCACGAGCTTGTCGAGGTCGGTGCGCTGCTCGACGCGCGCGCTCTCGACCGCATAGGTGACGCGGCGCACCGGGCTGAACGACGCATCGAGGAGGATGCTGCCGATCGTGCGGCCGCCGTCGGGCTTCACGCGCGCGGTGGCCGGCTGGTAGCCGCGGCCCTTCTCGACCTTGATCTCCATCTCGATCTTCCCGCCCGCGGTGAGATGCGCGATCACGTGGTCGGGATTGATGATCTCGACGTCGTGGTTGGGCTCGATGTCGGCCGCGGTGACAGGGCCTTCGCCCGACTTTGCGAGCTTCAGCAGCACGTGGTCGCGGTTGTGGAGCTTCAGCACGACGCCTTTGAGGTTCAACAGGATGTCGACGACGTCCTCCTGCACGCCGTCGAGCGCCGAGTACTCGTGCAGCACGCCGGTGATCCTGACTTCGGTCGGCGCGTAGCCCGGCATGGACGAGAGCAGCACGCGGCGCAACGCGTTGCCGAGAGTATGCCCGTAGCCCCGCTCGAACGGCTCCATCACCACCTTGGCGTGGAACGGCGAGCTGGACTGGACGTCGATGATGCGCGGCTTCAACAGGATAGTGCTCTGCATGCGGAACCTCGGAAAACTTCTGATGGAAACGACGGCGCGCGGCTCTCGCCGCCGCCGTCGAACATCTACTACTTGGAATACAGTTCGACCACCAAACTTTCGTTGATGTCCTGCGCGAACTCGGAGCGGTCCGGAGCGCCCTTGAACGTTCCGACCATCTTCTTCACGTCGACCTCGACCCACGACGGGAAGCCGACCTTCTCGGCGAGCTGCAGAGCATCCTGGATCCGAAGCTGTGCCTTCGCCTTCTCGGTGACGCCGATCACATCGGCCGCCCTGACCAGAGCCGACGGGACGTTGACAACCTTGCCGTTGACGGTGATCGAACCGTGGCTCACGAGCTGGCGAGCTTCGGCCCGCGTCGACCCGAGGCCCATCCGGTAGACGACGTTGTCGAGGCGCGACTCGAGCAGCTGCAGCAGATTGGTGCCCGTCGAGCCCTTGCGCCGCGCGGCCTCGCCGAAATAGCGGCGGAACTGACGCTCCAGAATCCCGTACGTCCGCCGGAGCTTCTGCTTCTCGCGCAGCTGATTGCCGTAGTCGGACATTCGCATGCCCGAGCGCGCGCCATGCTGGCCGGGCTTCACCTCGAGCTTGCACTTCGTTTCGAGCGAGCGGCGCGCGCTTTTCAGGAAGAGGTCGGTGCCTTCCCGCCGCGCGAGCTTGCATTTGGGTCCGTTATAACGAGCCACTGTCGCAGTCCTATAAAGTTCAAGGTGTTCGGTCGACAGTGCTTTTATCGTCGACCGAACTTCCACCGTTAAATCCGTCGCCTCTTCGGCGGACGGCAGCCGTTGTGCGGGATCGGCGTCACGTCGGAGATGCTGGTGATCTTCATGCCGAGCGCGTTCAGCGCGCGGACCGCCGATTCTCGGCCGGGGCCTGGCCCCTTGATCCGCACCTCGAGGTTCTTCACGCCGCACTCGACCGCCGCGCGGCCAGCCTTCTCGGCTGCGACCTGCGCGGCGAAAGGGGTCGACTTGCGCGAGCCCTTGAACCCGGCGCCGCCGGAGGTGGCCCACGAGAGGGCGTTGCCCTGCCGGTCGGTGATCGTGATGATCGTGTTGTTGAACGACGCGTGGATGTGCGCGATGCCTTCCGCGACGTTCTTCTTCACCTTCTTGCGCACGCGTGCGCCGGGCTTCGGAGACTGAGGTGCTGTTGCCATTTAAGCGTTGTCCTTCCGCGTTACAGATGTTCCACAGCCGCTACTTCGAGGCCGGCGCCGGCTTGCTGCTGATCCCCGCGCGCGACTTCTTCGGCCCCTTGCGCGTGCGCGCGTTGGTGCGCGTGCGCTGGCCGCGTACCGGAAGCCCGCGGCGGTGACGGACGCCGCGATAGCAGCCGAGGTCCATCAACCGCTTGATGTTCATCGTCACTTCGCGTCGCAGGTCGCCCTCGACGGTGAACTTCTGCAGCTGCTCCCGGACCTTGTCCATTTCCGCGTCGGAGAGATCCTTGATCTTCGTCGAGCCCTTGATGCCGGCGGCCGCGAGGATCGCCTTGGCGCGCGGGCGACCGATGCCGTAGACCGCGGTAAGCGCGATCTCGGCGTGCTGATGGTTGGGGATGTTGACGCCTGCAATACGTGCCATGGGTTTCCCTCTCTAGCCTTGCCGCTGCTTGTGGCGCGGGTCCGTGCAAATGACGCGCACGACGCCGTTGCGCCGGATGATCTTGCAGTTGCGGCAGATCTTCTTCACCGAAGCCAGCACTTTCATGTCTCACCTCTCGCTGCCGGCGGCCCGCGAAGCTCGCGGACCGGCGACGGTCGTCCTCGTCACTTCGCGCGGAAGATGATCCGCGCCCGGGTCAGGTCGTACGGCGTCAGGTCCACCGTCACCTTGTCGCCCGGCAGAATCTTGATGTAATGCATCCGCATCTTCCCGGAGATGTGCCCCAGCACCACGTGTCCGTTTTCGAGCTTCACCCTGAACGTCGCGTTGGGCAGCATTTCCAGGATCTCGCCCTGCATCTGTATCGTGTCTTCCTTCGCCATCAGCGCGTGGGCAGCCCACCCTTGAAGTTCGCTTTCTTCAGCAGACTCTCGTATTGCTGCGACATCATGTACGCCTGAACCTGCGTCATGAAGTCCATCGTCACCACGACGATGATCAGCAGCGACGTGCCCCCGAAATAGAACGGAACGTTCTTCCACGCGATGAGGAAGTTCGGGATGAAGCACACGACCACCAGGTAGATCGATCCGATCAGCGTCAGGCGCATCGAGATCTTCTCGATGTACTTCGCCGTCTGGTCGCCCGGCCGGTAGCCAGGGATGAACGCGCCGCTCTTCTTCAGGTTTTCCGCGGTCTCCTTCGGGTTGTACTGGAGCGCCGTATAGAAGAAGCAGAAGAAGATGATCGCGCCCGCGTACAGGATCTCGTGGACCGGCTGCCCGGGTCCCAGCGTAGCGGCGAGGTCGCGCAGCCAGATCATCCGGTCACCCTGGCCGAACCAGGAAGCGAGCGTCGCCGGAAACAGGATGATCGACGAGGCGAAGATCGGCGGAATCACGCCCGACATGTTGATCTTGAGCGGCAGATGCGAGCTCTGCCCCTGGTAGACCTTGTTCCCGACCTGGCGCTTCGCGTAGTTGACGAGGATCTTCCGCTGCGCTCGCTCCATGAACACGACGAACCCCGTGACGACGACGACGAGCGCGGCGATGCCGAGCACGAGCGGGATCGAGTACGCGCCGGTGTTGAGCTGCTCGAGCGTCTGCCCGATCGCGCGCGGGAGCCCCGCGGCGATGCCGGCGAAGATCAGCAGCGAGATGCCGTTGCCGAGGCCCCGCTCGGTGACTTGCTCGCCGAGCCACATCAGAAACATCGTTCCCGTGACGAGCGTCACTGCAGTGACGAGGCGGAACGAAATTCCCGGGGCGAGCACGAGGCCGGCCTGCGCCTCGAGCGCGATCGAAATGCCGATCGCCTGGAAGAACGCGAGGCCGAGGGTTGCGTAGCGCGTGTACTGCGTGATCTTGCGGCGGCCGGCCTCGCCCTCCTTCTTGAGCGCCTCGAGCGACGGCACGACCACGGTAAAGAGCTGCATGATGATCGACGCCGAGATGTAAGGCATGATCCCGAGCGCGAGGATCGAGAAGCGCTGCAGCGCGCCGCCCGAGAACACGTTGAACAGCCCGAGTATTCCCCCCTGCTGCTGCCGGAAGAGCTCGTCGAGCACCGACGCGTTGATGCCCGGCACCGGGATATGCGTCCCGATCCGGTAGACGACCATCGCGCCCAGCAGGAACCACAGCCGCCGCTTCAGATCGGCGTACTTGGATCCTGACTTCAGTGCCGGGTTGGTCGTTGCCAAAGCCGTGTCCTGGTTACGCTGCCGCTGTTTCGGCGACGCTGCCTCCGGCCGCCTCGATCGCGGCCTTCGCGCCCTTCGTTGCCGCGATGCCGGTGAGCTTCACCGCCTTCTTGATCTCGCCGGCCTTGATCACCTTCGCCGAGCTCGCGCGCGACGGGACGATGCCTGCGGCCTTGAGCGCGAGAAAGTCGATCTCGGCCACCGGCAGCTTCGCGAGATCGGAAAGCCGCACTTCGGCGGTGTCGTGGCGCGACGTCGAAACGAAGCCGCGCTTAGGCAGGCGCCGCTGCAGCGGCATCTGGCCGCCTTCGAAGCCGACCTTGTGAAAGCCGCCCGAGCGCGATTTCTGGCCCTTGTTGCCGCGGCCGGCGGTTTTGCCGAGGCCCGAGCCACTGCCGCGGCCGACGCGGCGGCGAGAACGCTTCGAACCTTCGGCCGGCTTGATCGTGTTGAGACGCATCGCGTGTTCCTCGGGTCCTCAGCCGGTGATCTTCACCATGTAGCTGACCTTGTTGATCATCCCGCGCGTCGCCGGCGTGTCGACGAGCTCGACCGTGTGGTTCGTCCACTTGAGGCCGAGGCCGCGCACCGTCGCGCGATGATCCTCTTTGGCGCTCGCCGTGCTCTTCACGAGCGTCACCCTGAGCTTCTTCGGCTCGCTCACCGTCAGGCTCCCATCAGTTCTTCGACCGTCATCCCGCGCTTGGCGGCGATGTCGGCAGGCGCGCTTGACGACTGGAGGGCGTTGATCGTCGCGCGCACCAGGTTGTACGGGTTGGTCGACCCATGGCACTTGGCGAGCACGTTGGTGACGCCGACGACCTCGAACACCGCGCGCATGGGCCCGCCGGCGATCACGCCGGTGCCGTCGGCCGCGGGCTGCATGAACACCTTGGTCGCGCCGTGCCGGCCTTCGACCGCGTGATGCAGCGTGCCGTTCTTGAGCCGCACCTTCACCATCCTGCGCCGCGCCTCGTCCATCGCCTTCTGCACGGCGACCGGCACTTCCTTCGCCTTGCCCTTGCCGATTCCGACGCGCCCGTCGCCGTCGCCGACGACGGTCAGCGCGGCAAAACCGAGGATGCGCCCGCCCTTCACGACTTTGGTGACGCGGTTGATGCTGATCATCTTCTCGCGCAGGCCGTCGCCGCGCTCGTCCTGCTGCTGTTGCCGTTGCTGCATTCGCGCCATGAGCGTTTCCTATCCCGGTTCAGAACTTGAGGCCGGCTTCGCGCGCCGCGTCGGCAAGCGCCTGCACCCGGCCGTGGTACCGGTACCCCGAGCGGTCGAAAGCAACGGTATCGATCCCCAGCGCCTTCGCGCGATCGGCGATCCGCTTGCCGACGATCGCCGCCGCGCTCTTGTTGCCGCCGTTCTTGACGTCCTTGCGGACCTCCGCTTCGACAGTCGACGCGCTCGCGAGCACGCGGTCGCCGGTGGGCGCGATGATCTGCGCATAGATATGGCAGTTCGACCGATTTACAACGAGCCGCGTCGCCCGGAGGAGAGCAATGCGCACCCGGGTCTTGCGGGCGCGGCGGGCTCGGGCTTCCTTCTTGTTCATCGGCGACCTCTGGTGGTAGCGGAAAGCTGCGATTCGAAAACGTCGCGAGCGCGCGAAGCTCCGCAGCGAGCCCCGAGACGGTACACAGAGGTACGGTGAGGGGCGAGCGAGGACGCCACAAAGTGATCGGGTCGCGTGGTAGTTTTCGAACGCATCTTTACTTCTTCTTGGTTTCCTTGATCTTGACCTGCTCGCCTACGTAGCGGATCCCCTTGCCCTTGTACGGCTCCGGCGGCCGGTACGCGCGGATCTCCGCGGCGACCTGGCCAACCTGCTGCTTGTCGATGCCCTTGACGATGATCTCGGTCTGCTGCGGCGTTTCGACCTTGACGCCCTTCGGCATCGCGTGGACGACCGGATGCGAGAACCCGAGCGACAGGTTGACCTTGTCGCCGGCAGCCTGTGCGCGGAATCCGACGCCGACCAGCGTCAGCTTCTTCTCGTAGCCCTCGGTGACGCCTTTCACCATGTTGGCGACGAGCGCGCGGAGCGTGCCGTGCATCGGCTTCGCGAGCTCGCTCTCGGTCTTGCAGACGAGCTTGTCGCCGTCCTTCTCGATGGTGAGCTCCAGGCCGAAGCTGCGCGAGAGCGTGCCGAGCGGACCTTTGACTGTGATGGCGCCGGGCGCGAGCGTCACTTCGACCTTCGCCGGAAGCGCAATGGGTTGGTTGCCAATTCTCGACATATGCTGTCCTCGGGCTCACTGCCCGCACGGCCGCCCGAAGGGCACTGACGCCCCCCGCGGGGGGCAGCGAACAGCGTGAGCGTGGGGGCGGTTCATGGCTCTCAGGCGACGATGCAGAGCACCTCGCCGCCGACGCCGGTGGCGCGCGCCCTGCGATCGGTCATCACGCCGTGCGAGGTCGAGACGATCGCGATGCCGAGGCCGTTCATCACGCGCGGGATGTCGTCCTTGCCCTTGTAGATCCGCAGGCCCGGCTTCGACACGCGCTCGATCTTCTCGATCACGGGCCGGCCGGCGTGGTACTTCAGCGCGATCTCGAGCACGGGCTTGGCCGCGTCGCCGGAGACCTTGAACGCCTCGATGTAACCCTCGTCCTTCAGCACCTTGGCGATCGCCAGCTTGACCTTCGACGACGGCATCGCGACGATCGCCTGCTCGATCATCTGCGCATTGCGGATGCGCGTCAGCATGTCGGCGATCGGATCAGTCATGCTCATTGTGTACCCCCTTGGCGCTGACGCGCCGTCCCTCCGAGAGGGAGCAGTTCGCACTTGGGGCGGCCCTGCGTGCTCATGGTCACCTCACCTGCATCGAATTCGTTCACCAGCTCGCCTTGACGACGCCCGGGACCTCGCCGCGCATCGCGAACTCGCGCAGCTTGTTGCGCGAGAGCCCGAATTTGCGGAAGTAGCCGCGCGCGCGGCCGGTGATCGCGCAACGGTTGCGCAGCCGTGTCTCGTTCGCGTTGCGCGGGAGCTGCTGGATCTTGAGCCGCGCGGCGAAGCGCACCTCTTCGGAGGCCTTGGGATTGTTGAGGATTGCCTCGAGCTCCTGGCGCTTCTTCGCGAACTTCTTCACGAGCTTGCGCCGCTTCTGGTCGCGGTTGATCAGGGAGAGCTTCGCCATGTCGGCCTTTCACTTTCAGTTTCTGAACGGGAAGCGGAACGCTGCGAGCAGCGCCTTCGCCTCGGCGTCGGTCTTCGCGCTCGTCGCGATCGTGATGTTCATGCCCCGGATCGCGTCGATCTTGTCGTACTCGATCTCCGGGAAGATGATCTGTTCCTTCACGCCCATGTTGAAGTTGCCGCGTCCATCGAACGAGCGCCCCGACACACCGCGGAAGTCACGGACGCGCGGCAGCGCGATCGAGACGAGGCGGTCGAGGAACTCGTACATCCGGTGCTCGCGCAGCGTCACCATGCATCCGATCGGATAGCCCTCGCGGATCTTGAACGCGGCGATGGCCTTGCGCGCCTTGGTGACGATCGGCTTCTGCCCGGAGATCTTCATCATGTCGGCCGAGGCGTTCTCGAGCACCTTCTTGTCGCCGACCGCTTCGCCGACGCCCATGTTGAGGACGATCTTCGTGACGCGCGGGACTTCCATCGGCGACTTGTATCCGAACTGCTTCGTGAGCGCCGGGACGATTTCCTTCTTGTAGACTTCCTTGAGGCGGGCCATCGTGATCTCTCCTTACGCTACGATCAGCTCGCCGTTCGACTTGTAGAAACGCACCTTGCGCCCGTCCTCGAGCGTGCGCATACCGATCCGGTCGGCCTTCTGCGTGACCGGATTCCAGATTGCGACGTTCGACAGGTGGATCGGCATCTCCTTCGTCACGATGCCGCCCTGCTGGCCCTTCATCGGGTTGGGCCGCTGATGCTTCTTCACCTCGTTGACCCCGGCGACCAGGACATGCTCGTCGAGCACCCGCGTAACGTCGCCGCGCTTGCCCTTGTCGCGGCCGGCGATCACGACGACGTTGTCCCCTTTCCTGATCCTGCTCATCGTGTACCTCCTACAGCACTTCCGGCGCCAGCGAGACGATCTTCATGAACCGCTCGGTTCGGAGCTCGCGCGTCACCGGCCCGAAGATGCGCGTGCCGATCGGCTCGAGCTTCGGGTTGAGGAGCACTGCGGCGTTGGTGTCGAACGACACCTTCGCGCCGTCGTCACGGCGCACGCCGTGCCGGGTGCGCACGACGACCGCGTGGTAGATCTCGCCCTTCTTAACCCGCCCGCGCGGGGCCGCGTCTTTCACGGTCACCTTGATCACGTCGCCGATGTGCGCATAGCGGCGCTTCGACCCGCCCAGCACCTTGATGCACATCACGCGGCGGGCGCCGGTGTTGTCGGCGACGTCCAGCACCGTCTGCATCTGGATCATTGCTGCTTCTCCAACTTTATCCGCGTCGCGCGCCGCAGCGGCCACGCTCGTTTTTCGCGTTGCGGCTGCGATCGCGGCTTTCGCCGCGGCCAGTTTTGGACCCCGTTCGGGGGATTGGCCCCGGCCCGTGTTGCGCACCCTGGACTTGCCGGGCTTCGCCCCGCGCTGAAGTTTCAGAGCCCGCCGTCTCCTATAACTTCCCTGGGGCCGTGGCAGGTAAAACGATAATTATGGCAGGGATTTTGCCCTCTTGCAAGCTTCCAATCGAATCAAAGCGTTATAACCATCCCCGAACCACGGCATCCCAAACCTGCAAGCACACCCTTCAGATGGTTTTCGCCTTCTCGATCAGCCGGCTCACGCGGTACGCCTTCGTCTTCGCCAGCTTGCGGCAGGCGACGATCTCGACCAGGTCGCCGGTCTTGTACTCGTTGTTCTCGTCGTGCGCGTGGTACTTGTGCGAGCGCGTGACGAACTTCCCGTAGAGAGGATGCTTGACGCGGCGCTCGACGAGCACCGTCACCGTCTTGTCCATCTTGTCGCCGACGACGCGTCCGCTCAACGTCTGGACGATCGCCTTGCGCGCCGGGGCTGCGGCCGGCGCGGCCGCTTGCGTCTGCTCACTCATGCGTGGCCTCTTTGTACCCTATCGGTTCTGCGTGATCGCGGCGCGTCGCCCGCGAGCAATCGCACGGCGACGCGCGCTTCGCGCGTTGGCTTACGCCCGCCGCGCTCATGCTTTCGTCATCCCTTTCCGCTCCGCCTCATGCAATACGGTCCGCGCACGCGCGATGCTGCGGCGCACCTGCTTGAGCTTCGCGGTGTTGGTGAGTTGCTGCGTTGCCTTCTGCATCCGCAGCCCGAACTGCTCCTTGAGGAGCTCGCCCAACTCGGTCTTGACCTCGGCAGCAGACTTGCCGGCGAGCGCCTTCGTCGCTTCGGTTCGCTTCATCGTGTTCCCCCGTCAGGCGACCAGGCGGTGGACGAACGTCGTCCTGATGGGCAGCTTCGCCGCGCCGAGCGCGAACGCCTCGCGGGCGATCGCCTCCTCGACGCCGTCCATCTCGTAGAGCACCTTGCCGGGCAGGATCTCGGCGACGTAGAACTCCGGGTTGCCCTTGCCGTTGCCCATCCGCACTTCGGCCGGCTTCTTCGACATGGGCTTGTCCGGGAAGATCCGGATCCAGACGCGGCCGCCGCGCTTGATGTGACGCGTCATCGCGCGCCGCGCCGCTTCTATCTGCCGCGCGGTGAGGCGGCCGCGGCCGGTCGCCTTCAGCCCGTATTCGCCGAAGCTCACCTTGTTGCCGACCGTCGCGACACCCTTGTTGCGACCCTTCTGTTCCTTGCGGTATTTCCTTCTAGCTGGCTGCAGCATTCTTCGCTCCTGGGGCCGTCAGACGCCGCGGGCGCTTCGGCGCCTCGGGCGCCGGGGCCGCGGCCGGCTCGGCGTTGTGCGCGAGCACTTCACCCTTGAACACCCAGACCTTGATTCCGATGACGCCGTAGGTCGTGCGGGCTTCCGAGAATCCGTAGTCGATGTCGGCGCGCAGCGTATGGAGCGGCACGCGGCCTTCGCGGTACCACTCGGTGCGCGCGATTTCGATACCGTTCAGCCGGCCGGCGCACATGATCTTGATCCCCTGCGCGCCGAGGCGCATCGCGTTCTGCATCGCTCGCTTCATCGCGCGGCGGAACATTATCCGCTTCTCGAGCTGCTGCGCGATCGAGTCAGAGATCAGCTGGGCGTCGATCTCGGGCTTGCGGATCTCCTCGATGTTGAGGCCCACGTCCCCGCCCATCATCCGCCGGAGATCCGTGCGCAGCGTCTCGATGTCCTCGCCCTTCTTGCCGATGACCACGCCGGGGCGTGCGCTGTAGATCGTGATCCGCGCGTTCTTCGCCGGGCGTTCGATGGTGATCCGCCCGACGGACGCATGCCCGAGCTTCTTCTTCAGGTACTCGCGGATCTTGATGTCTTCCTTGAGCGTGGGTGCGAACGTCTTGCCGTTCGCGAACCACTTCGACGTCCAGTTCCGCGTGACCGCGAGGCGGAATCCCGTCGGATGAATTTTCTGGCCCATGGCGCTCCCTACTTTCCGTCACCGACGGTGACATGGATGTGGCACGTCTGCTTCAGGATCACGTTGCCACGGCCTTTCGCACGCGCCGTGAAGCGGCGCAGATTCGTCGACTTGTCCACGAGGATCGACTTGACCCTGAGCTCGTCGACGTCGGCGCCGTCGTTGTGCTCGGCGTTGGCGATCGCCGACAGCAGCACCTTCCGGATGATGACGGCACCCTTCTTCGGCGAGAAGTTGAGGACGTCGAGCGCCTTCCCGACGGGCAGGCCGCGAATCTGGTCGGCGACGAGCCGCCCCTTCTGCGCCGACAGGCGCACACCGCGGAGGATTGCCTTGGTTTCCATCGACGCCTCCTTACCTTCTCGGCGGCGGCGTAGACGGCGCCGCGACCTTCTTGTCGGCCGAGTGACCCTTGAAGGTGCGCGTCAGCGCGAACTCGCCGAGCTTGTGGCCGACCATGTTCTCGGACACGTAGACCGGAATGTGCTGCTTGCCGTTGTGCACGGCGATCGTCAGCCCCACGAACTCGGGCGTGATCGTCGAGCGGCGCGACCAGGTCTTGATAGGACGCTTGTCGTTGGTCGCGCGCGCGGCATCGACCTTCGACCGCAGGTGATGGTCGACGAACGGCCCCTTCTTGATCGAACGTGCCATGAACTTTTATCCCTTCGTCGCGTGCCTGCGGCGCACGATCATCGTGTCGGTCCGCTTGTTCTTGCGCGTCTTGTAGCCCTTCGCCGGCGTGCCCCACGGCGACATCGGGTGATGCCAGCCGCCGCCGCCGTTCGTGCGCCCCCCCATCGGGTGATCGACCGGATTCATCGAGATGCCGCGCACCGTCGGCCGCTTGCCGCGCCAGCGATTCGCGCCGGCCTTGCCGATCGAGCGCAGGTTGTGCTCTTCGTTGCCGACTTCGCCGATCACCGCGCGGCAATCGACGTGGACCTTGCGAATCTCGCCCGAGCGCAACCGAACCTGCGCGTACGCGCCCTCGCGTGCGAGGAGTTGCACGCCCGCACCGGCGGAACGCGCGATCTGAGCGCCCTTGCCCGGCATCATCTCGACGCAGTGGATCGTCGTTCCGACCGGGATGTTGCGCACCGGCAGGCAGTTGCCGGGCTTGATCGGGGCTTCGGCGCCCGACATGAGCTGCGCGCCGACGGTGACGCCGCGCGGCGCGATGATGTAGCGACGCTCGCCGTCCGCGTAGAGCAGTAGCGCGAGGTGGGCGCTGCGGTTCGGGTCGTACTCGAGCCGCTCGACCTTCGCGCCGATGCCGTCCTTGTTGCGGCGGAAATCGATCATCCGGTAGTGGTGCTTGTGGCCGCCACCCTTGTGCCGCATCGTGATGTGGCCGTTGTGGTTGCGGCCCGACCCGCGCTTCTGGCTCCGGGTGAGCGCGTCGACCGGACCGCCCTTGTGCAGGTGCGGGTGGACGACCTTGACCATCGCGCGACGGCCGGCCGAAGTCGGTTTTACCTTTTGCAACGGCATATCAGGCCTCCGCGCCGAAGTTGATTTCCTGGCCGGGCGCGAGGCACACGTACGCCTTCTTCCACGACCGGCGCTGCCCCACGAAGCGCCCGAAGCGCTTGGTCTTGCCGGTGACGTTCACGATCTGCACGCTCTCCACTTGCACCTTGAACATCGCTTCGACAGCCGCCTTGATTTCGGGCTTCGTCGCGTCCGGCGCCACCTTGAAGATCGCCTGCTCGTACTTGTCCGCGATGTGCGTGCCTTTTTCCGACACGACCGGCGCGAGCAGCACCGTCGCCAGGCGCTCGGGGTTGTATTTGACCGCGCTCATCCCAGCATCTCCTCGAATTGCACAACCGCGCCGCGCGTGAGCAGGACGTTGTTGAAGCGCAGCAGGCTCACCGGGTCGACTTCGCGGGTCTCGAGCACCAGCACGTCGGCGAGATTGCGCGACGAGAGGAACACGTTGTCGTCGAGCTTGTCCGTCACGACGAGGACGGTACCCGAAAGCCCCAGCGCCTTGATCTTCTGCGCGAAAGCCCTGGTCTTCGGCGACTCGACTGCGAGCGCGTCGATCACCGACAGGCGGCCGTCGCGATGCAGCTGCGACAGGATCGACGCGATGCCCGCGCGGTACATCTTGCGGTTCACCTTCTGCGAGAAGTTCTCCTCGGGCAGGTTCGGGAAGATCTTCCCGCCGCCGCGCCACAACGGGCTGTTTGCCTGGCCGGCGCGCGCGCGGCCCGTGCCCTTTTGCGCCCAGGGCTTCTTGTGCGACTTGTTGATCTCGCCGCGCGATTTCTGCTTGCGCGTGCCCTTGCGTCCGTTCGCCTGAAACGCGGTGACGATCTGGTGAATGAGCGCCTCGTTGTAGTCGCGTCCGAACAGCGCGTCGGAGCCCGCGACCGTCGCCGAGGATTGCCCCTTGTCGTCGATCAGCTTCAAGTCCATGGTCACGCCCCCTTCTTCTTGGGCGTCTTCACCGACGGGCGGACGACGATGTGTCCGCCGTCGGCGCCCGGAACCGAGCCCTTCACCAGCAGCAGTCCGCGCTCCGCATCGACGCGAACGACGGTGAGCGTCTGCACGGTCCGCGTCACGTTGCCGTACTGGCCCGCCATCCGCTTGCCCGGAAACACGCGACCCGGATCCTGCGCCATGCTGATCGAGCCGGGCGTGTTGTGCGAACGCGAGTTGCCGTGCGACGCACGGTTCGAGCTGAAGTTGTGCCGGGTGATGACGCCGCTGAAGCCGCGGCCCTTGGTCGTTCCGCTCACGTCGACCAGCTCGCCGACCGTGAAGGTGGCGGCGCCTATGACCTCGCCGACCTTGAGCTTCCCCGCCGCTTCCGGCTCCACCGGAAACTCGCGCAGCACGACGCCGGCCTCGACGCCCGCTTTCGCGAGGTGTCCCGCCTGCGGCTTCGTGACGCGCGACGCGCGCCGCTTGCCGTACGTGACCTGGACGGCTGCATAGCCGTCGGTCTCGGGGGTCTTGATCTGCGTGACGCGATTGTTGGCGACGTCGATGACGGTCACCGGAACGGCCCGGCCGTCGTCGGTGAACACGCGCGTCATGCCGATCTTGCGACCGACGAGTCCGAGTGACATTTCGTTGTCCTTTCTCACGCCGCCGATTGCGATTGACCGGCGGCCGGTTTCATTTCATCCAGCGTCCGGCGCGCGCCGGACAATTCTCTGTAGCGTTCCTTCAGCTTCCTTCAGTCGCTCACTGCAGCTTGATCTCGACGTCGACACCCGCCGGCAGGTCGAGCTTCATCAGCTGGTCGACCGTCTTGTCGGTGGGATCGATGATGTCCATCAACCGGAGGTGCGTGCGGATCTCGAACTGGTCGCGCGACGTCTTGTTGACGTGCGGCGAGCGCAGGACGTTGTAGCGCTCGATCTTGGTCGGCAGCGGAACCGGGCCGCGAACGACGGCGCCTGAGCGCTTCGCGGTCTCCACGATCTCCATCGCCGACTGGTCGATCAGCTTGTAGTCGAACGCCTTCAGCCGAATTCTGATTCTCTGGTTCTGCATCTCTTCATCCTTGGAAGACCGGTCGCTCGTGCGTCCGATTCTTCGTTGCTCACTAGCTCCGCGGTGGCGTCGGTCTTAGCGTGGATCGCGCGCAACGCTTACGCGATGACCTTGGCGACGACGCCGGCGCCCACCGTGCGACCGCCCTCGCGGATCGCAAAGCGCAACCCCTCCTCCATCGCGATCGGCGCTATCAGCTCCACCGTCATCGAAATGTTGTCCCCAGGCATCACCATCT
>DATKMY010000091.1:0-23647 GCA_035541655.1 Casimicrobiaceae bacterium
CGAGTGCCGCGCGGAACGCTTCGGTCGCGGGCCTCCCCTCGCCCGACTCGCAATGGAGTCGGCCGCGCAGCAGATTGATCGCAACGACGTCCCCGGGATCCTTCGCGAGCGCCGCGCCGCGCTCGGTCAACGCGAGCGCACGATCGGGATGCAACGCCGCGGCTTCCGCGGTTGCGGCGGCGAGATACGCACGCGCGGCCTCCGAGGCTTCTGCGCGGTCGAGATGCTCGGCGCGCAGCGCGAGGTCCCGCTCGCCGTACCAATCCGCCGCTGCCCGGTGCAGTTCGGCGCGCCGCGCGCGCGTGAGCGACGCGTACACGCCGTCGCGGATCAGCGCGTGCGCAAACAGGAATTCGTCGCCCTCCGGGCGCACGAGGAACTGCGCGACGAGCGCGTCGCAGCGATAGTCTGGAAGCTGGGCGAGCCTCCGCACGACCTCGAGAGAAAACCGCTGGCCGACGACGGACGCGGCACGCAACGCGACGCGGTCGGTCTCCGGCAGCCGATCCATCCGCGCGAGCACGAGGCTCGCAAGCGATGCGGGCAACCGCTCGTCGCGGTCGCCCGCCGTGCGCAGCAGCTGCTCGAGGAATAGAGGATTGCCGGCCGCACGCTCGACGCATTTCTGCGCAACCTCCGGGGGTGCGTCCGGAAAGGCGCCTGCGAGCGCGAGCGCGTCGCGCGGCGCGAGCGGGCCGAGATCGATCGTTATGAACGCGCTTCCCTGCACCGACGCGCGCCAGGCGGCGTCGAGCGGATCGCCGGCCACGCGCGAGGTGAACGCCAGCACGGCCGGCATCGTCGACGCCGCGCGGGTGAGCGCGGCGAGACAGTCGAGCGTCACCCTGTCGGCCCAGTGCAGGTCCTCGACGATCAATAGCACCGGGTTGCGGCGGCTCGCGATCTCGAGCAGCGCAACGACCGCGGACGCGCAGCCCCGCTGCCGCGCCGTGTTGTCCATCGCCTCGTACAGCGCGCGCGTGTCCGCCGGCTGCGGCAGGTCGAGCAGATCGAGCAGGTAGCGCTGTCGATCCGCCAGCGCGGGATGCTCGCCCACCGCGCGCTCGAGCGCCGCCTGGCGCTCGCCCTCGTCGGCGCCGGGCGGCAATGCGACGAGACCCGCGACCAGTTCCCGAATCGCGTCGCGTCCCTTGGCCATCCCGAAGTCGAGCACGAGGCCCGTGTGGCACTCGAATCCGCGCGACTCCGCCTGCCGGCGCAGCTCGCCGACGAGGCGCGACTTTCCGATCCCGGCGTCGCCGCGCACGAAGACCGTTCCGCCGATTTCTCCCGCGGCGCAGCTCGCGAGCGACGCCGCGAGCTGACTGAGCTCGGCGTGCCGGCCGACGAAGGGCCGGCGGCCGATGCGATTCTCCCCTTCCTGCAGCGCGACAAAGCGCCACGCATTGACAGGCACGTCGATTCCTTTCACCTGCGCGCCTTCGATCGGCGCGCACTGGACGAGCCGCTGGGACGAAGCGTGCACGGCGTCGTCGAGGACGATCTCTCCGGGGCCCGCGAGCTTGAGCAGCCGCGCTGCGAGGTTGACTGAGTTGCCGATGACCGTATACGCGCGGTGCCGGGCGCCGCCCATCCCGCTTGCGACGACTTCGCCGGCGGCGATCCCGATGTGCACGGCGAGCGGCTCTTCGGACTCCGCCGAAAGCCCCGGCATCGCGCGCTGGATCTCGGCGGCGGCGCGCACCGCGCGGACACCGTCGTCGTCGTGGGCGATCGGCGCGCCGAACACCGCCATCACCGAATCGCCGATGTGCTTGTCGACGTTTCCGCCGTAGCGCTCGACGATCTCGTCGGCGACGCGATAGTAGCGCTCGAGCAGCGCGTGCACGTCCTCGGGGTCGAGACGCTGCGACATCCGCGTGTAGTCGACGAGATCGGCGAAGAGCACCGTCACCGGCCTGCGCTCGCCGTCCTGGGCAACCGAGCTGGCCGCGGCCGAAGGCGCATTCGCCACGGCGGGCGAACCGGCCGCGGGCGCCACCGTCGGCGTTGCGGGCGTCGCGGCGAGCGGCGCACCGCAACCGCCGCAGAACTTCTCGCCCGCTTCGTTCGGAAAGCCGCAGCCCGCGCACCGCGCCGGCAGCGCTGCCCCGCACTCGGCGCAGAACCGCCGGCCGGGCCGGTTGGCGGCCCCGCAACGCGCGCAGGAGATGCCGGCCATCGTTGCCGCTACGCCATCACGCGCAAGGGGACTTTGGCGCTCAGCCGCTCAGCGCTGCATCGCGCGCCCTCGGAGTCGACCAATTCGGCGAGCTTGACGCCGTGCTCCGGCCTCAGCAGTCGTGTGAATGCCACGCCCCGTGCGGCGAGCTCCCGATGCGGCGTTTCGATCGCATCGAACACGAATCCCGGATGCGTCGCGCCCGCCGGGTTTCGCGCCGAGGCCGGATGCAGCGCGAGCGTCGTCTCGCCCGTCGCGAAATCCGTCCAGCCCGGCGAGGCGAACCTAAGCGCCAGTCCGGGCGTGTCGCGGTAAAACGAAACGGCACAGTCCATGTTCGCGACGAAGTGGATTGCAGAGCCGAGCTTCGCTGTCATCTCACGCCTCCGTTGTTCGACGGCCGCGCCTGTCACCGGCACGGGCAGTGCGCCATTCTTGCTCAATCGTTGACGATCGCGCGATGGCGGTCGATCCAGTACGCCCAGGCGACGAACAGCCATCCGAGAAAGCCGGAGATCTCGATCGCCCCCACCGAAGGCGGCGGCGGACCGGCGACGCTCGCCGAGTAGATGGCGCCGAGGGTCACGACGTAGGCCCAGAACGTCCAGCTCCCCGCGCGGTCGCGTGGCCGCGTCACCGAGGCGTAGAGCCATGCGCCGATCGCGAGGAGCCCGAACTCGACGGCGAGCGTCGCCGGCACCGAGTACCACAGTCCGAGCCCCACGGTGGGCCCGTGCAATGCCACCGGCATGTCGGGGCCGTGCGAGACGAAGTCGAGGATCCAGTGCGACAGCACCAGCGCCGCGAGCCAGAGCGCGCCGCGACGGTCGCGGCGCGCGAGATAGTACGCGCCGGCGAGGAGTGCTCCCCAGAACACGGCGGCGACGAGACTGTGTGTATAGGGATACGAGACGAAGTCGAGCGGCGACACCGCCGTGATGCCGGGCTTGATCTCCACTTTCTCCCAACCGAGGAGCAGGAACACCGGCCAGATGCCGTCGACGAGTAGCGCGGCGAGCGTGAGCGTGCCGAGCGAAGGCCGCGGTGCGACCTTCTTCGCGGCGAGCGCGACCCCGAAGTGCCCGATGAACATGAGCGACTTAGACCGTGTCTTCGGCGAGCTTCAGCCGCTGGACCTTGCCCGAAGGGCCCTTCGGCAGCTCGGCGACAAAGCGGAATGTCTTCGGCGTCTTGTAGCGACCGAGCTCGGAGAGGCAATGCGCGCGCAACTCCTCTTCCGTGCAGGCGCAATCGTCCTTCAGAACCACGCACGCGAGGATCTCCTGGCCGTAGTCGCGATCGGGAACGCCCACCGCGGCGGCCTCCAGCACCGCGGGGTGCTTGAGCAGAGCCTCGTCGATCTCGCGCGGCGCGATGTTCTCGCCGCCCTTGATGATCAATTCCTTGAGACGCCCGGTGATGAAATAGAACCCGTCGGAGTCGCGATAGCCGAGATCACCCGTCGCGAGCCAGCCCCCGTCGCGCAGCGTGCGCGACGTCGCTTCCGGATCCCTGTGGTAGCGCAGCATCACGTTGTCGCCGCGCAGCTCGATCTCCCCCGCATCGAAGTCGGGAAGCGCCGTTCCGTCCGGCGCGACGACGCGCGCCTCGAGGCCGAGCGGCTTTCCCGGAGAGCCGAGTCTGCGCTCCCGTGGAGCGAGCGGGTTCGCGAACGCGACGGAGGCGCATTCGGTCAGGCCCATCGCCTCCAGCACCGAGATGCCGAAGCGCGCCTCGAACGCGCGGTGATGCTCGGGCGGCAGCGGCGCCGAGGCGCTCCGCGCGAAGCGCAC
Organism: Casimicrobiaceae bacterium; assembly: GCA_035541655.1. GTDB lineage: Bacteria > Pseudomonadota > Gammaproteobacteria > Burkholderiales > Casimicrobiaceae > CAIWHR01. The sequence goes on from DATKMY010000091.1 coordinate 3,976, forward strand.
ACCGCCGCACGCAGCCGCGTGCGGCGCGCGTTCGGTGTCGTTGAGCAGGTAGGCGATGATCGTCGGCACGACGTTGAGCCAGGTGGGGCGGTAGGCGTTGACGAGCGACCACCATTGCGAAACGCTGAATCGGTGCGGCATCACGATGCTGCCGCCGGAAACGAGCGGCGAGACCGTCCCGATGCACTGGCCGTTCACGTGGTAGAGCGGCAGCGACGAGAGCACGCGATCGCGGGGCGTCAGCGCATGCGCCTGCATGACCGAGCGCCCGGCGTGGATCAGGTTCGCGTGCGAGAGCAGCGCTCCCTTCGGCCTGCCCGTGGTTCCCGACGTGTACATCAGCAGCGCTGGCGACCGATCGTCAGGCGTGCCCGCGGGCGGCGTTTCGGAAATCCACGGCAGTGCGAGGCCGTCCGGCGACGTCGACCGCACGACCGCGCGGCTGCGGGCGCGGGCGACGATCGCCTCGATGCGCTCGACGAACTCCGGCGCCGCATAGACGACGCGCGTTTCGGAATGCACGATGTTGTACTCGACCAGCGCATCCTGCGCGAGCATGCTGATCGGCGAGACGACGAAGCCCCCGTACATCGCGCCCAGGAACACGCTCGCCGCCGCGACGCCGTTCGGCAGCAGGTAAGAGACGACTTCACCCGGGCGAACGCCCAGCGCGGCGAGCTCTGCACAGAGCGCCTGCGCGGTGACGCGCAGTCCCGCATACGAGAGCGTCGTCCCGGGCTCGGGCGCGAACAGGAACGGCGCATCCGGCTGCGCCACCGAATGCCGGTCGACCGCGTCGCGCACCGTACGCATCGCCGCAGCCTCCCTACAGGCCGTACTTCCGGCGGTACTCGGCGAAGAACTCGTCGTCGGTCGGCGCGCGGACCCGATCGGAGGGCAGCGGATGCACGACCCGCGCGATGTTGAGGAAATGCCTGTAGTTCAGGTTGTCGGAGATGCTGTTCCCGCCCCACGTTCCGCAGCCCATCGAGAGCGAGAACGGCAGCGCGTTGTCGAAGCTGCCGCCGGTCGCGAAGCAATGCGCCTGATTCACGATGACCCTGCATACCGGAAGCGTCAGACCGAGTTGCAGCGCCCGCTCCGGCTTGCGCGTGTGCAGCCCGATGGAGTGACCGGCGCCCTGATAGCGGAGCAGTTGCTCGGCGAGGGACGCAGCGGCAGCGAAACCATCGGCGCGATAGAGCGCGAGCACGGGCGAGAGCTTCTCGCCGGAGAACGGGTGCGCGCGGCCGACGCCCGTCTCGGCGACGACCAGGAACTTCGCAGCGCGCACTTCGGGGCGATCGAGGCCGGCGCGCGCAGCGATCGCGCCCGCCGACTGCGCGATGAAGGCGGATGCGAGCTTGCCGCCGGCGAACATCGCCGCTTCGAGCTTGTGCGCCTCGGTCCCGGTCAGCATCGCCCCGCCCTGCGCTGCGAAAGCCCGCACGAGCGCGTCGTAGACGCCGGCGACCGCGATCACGCTGTTCTCCGAGGAGCACGACGTCGCATGGTCGAACGTCTTCGAGCTGGCGATCTTCGCCGCGGCGTCCGCGATGTCGGCGGTCTCGTCGACGATCACGGACACGTTGCCGGCGCCCACGCCGATCGCCGGCGTGCCGCTCGCATAGGCAGCGCGCACGTTGGTCTGCGATCCCGTCGCCACGACGAGATCCGCGGCCCGCATCAGCTCGTAGGTGCTCTCGCGCGTGACGGGGGCGGGAAGCTGCAGCACGAGATCGCGCGGCGCTCCGATGCGCTCGAGCTCCGCATGCACGAACCCGATGAGCAGCGCGAGAGTCGAGTGCCCTTTGGGCGAGGGTGCGACGATGATCGCGTTGCGGCCCTTGAGCGCGTTCAGCATGTTGTTGGCGGGCGTGGCCGCGGGATTCGTCGACGGCGTGATCGCGGCGACCACCCCCACCGGACGCGCGATCTCGATCAGCCCGCGGCTGCGATCCTCGCTGACGACTCCGACCGACTTCGCGCCGCGAAGGTCGCGGAGCAGGCCGAGCGTCTTGCGGTGATTCTTCGCGATCTTGTCGGCCACATCGCCGAGACCGGTCGCTCGCACCGCGTGCTCGGCCAGCGCGCGATTGCGCGCGGGCTCCATGATCGCCCACGCCGCGGCGGTCACCGCCTCGTCGACCTGCTGCTGCGTCCAGGCCTCGAACGCGCGCTGTGCGCGACGCGCGCGAGCGACCAGAGCGCCGACTGCCGACATCGCGTCGCCGGCGGTCGCGGCGTCGGGGGATGCCTCTCGCAATTCGGGCATGCGTGCTTCCTCATCGAGTTGGCGGCAGCGCGCGCGATGCGTGGGCCGCTTGCCGTCGAATGGGCTATTCTGCCACGCCCGGCGAGCACGGCCGGGGCGCGGCGAAGGCCGCGCCGCCGCCGTTTCCTTGCTACCATGCTCGAATGACCGAAAGCCCGCCAGGCGACGAACAGCGGTCACAGCTCGTACGTCGCCATTTCCACGAACCGTTCTCGCCCGAGGGCATGAAAGACCTGCTGTCGGTCGTTCGACATTCGCGCCTCTCTCCGGGCGAAGCCGTGGTTCGCCAAGGCGCGAGCGATGACGATCTTTTCCTCGTTCTGAGCGGTAAAGTCCAGGTTCGAATCGAGCTGCCCGCGGGCGGCGCAGTGACGGTCGACGAAGTGGGCCCTGGCGGCGTCGTCGGCGAGATGGCGCTTCTCACCGGCAACGCGCGCTCGGCGACGGTCACCGCGCTCGAGCAGGTCGACTACGCGCAGCTTGCGCGCGGCGACTTCGAGCGCCTCGCGGCGAAGCACCCCGATGCCCTCAACGAATTCCTTCGGCGCATCGTGCCGCGTCTGCGGCGCTCGCAGATGATCCAGGCGCTGATCGCGCTCTTCGGCGAACTGGACGCCGAGGCGCTGGCCGACCTCGAGAAGGAGCTCGAATGGGTACGGCTGCGGGGCGGCGAAACGCTTTTCAGCGAAGGCGACCACGGCCATGACGTCTACATCGTCGTCAATGGGCGCCTCCGCGCGTGCGTGACCGGTGGCGAAGGGCGGACACGAGTTCTCGAGGAGGTCGGGCGCGGCGCCGCGGTCGGCGAGCTCGCGCTCCTCACCGGCGAGCCGCGTGCGGCGACGATCGTCGCCGTGCGCGACACCGATCTGCTGAAGCTCGCGCGCAGCTCGTTCGATGCGCTGCTCGACCGGCATCCGCGCGCGATGATGCAGATCGCGCGCGCCGCGGCGATGCGGTTGCGCCGCTCGGTGCGACAGGCGTCGCGTCCCGCGGCACCGAACGCCTTCGCGCTGATCCCCGCCGGACCCGGCGTCCCGCTCGGCGCCTTTGCCCGGCGCCTCGCAGACGCGTTGCGCGGGCACGGCACGGTGCTCGAACTCGGCAGCGCCGACGTCGACCGATTGCTCGCGAAGCGCGGGATCTCGCAGTGCGCCGATCACGACGTTATCCACGAGTCGATCGTCGCATGGCTCTCGGCGCAGGAACGCGAGCATCGCTTCCTCGTTCTTCAGGCGGACAGCGAATGGACGCCTTGGACGCGCCGCGTCCTGCGGCAGGCCGACCGCGTGCTGGTCGTCGGCCGCGCCGGCGACGACGCTGCGCCCGGACGAATCGAATCGGGGGCGACCGAGATGGGGGTGACGTCGCGCCGCGAGCTCGTCCTGCTGCAAGCCGACGATTGCCCGCAGCCCAGCGGAACGTTCGCGTGGCTCACCTCCCGCACGCTCGGCGCGCATCATCACGTCCGCCTCGGCCGCGACGACGACATTGCGCGGCTCGCGCGGCGCCTTGCCGGCAGCGCCGTCGGATTCGTGATGGGCGGCGGCGGCGCGCGCGGCTTCGCGCACATCGGAATGCTGCGCGCACTTGCTGAGGCCGGTATCCCCGTCGATCTCGTCGGCGGCACCAGCATCGGCGCGCTGATCGCCGCATCGCACGCGCGCGGCATCACGATCGATCGGTTCTACGAGCTCGCGCGGTTCTTCGCCTCGCGCAAGAAGCTGCTCGACCGCACACTCCCGATCACGTCGCTGATGGCCGGGCGCAAGGTGAGCGCGCTGTACCAGCAGCTTTTCGGCGAGCTCAGGATCGAGGACCTGTGGACGCCGCTCTTCGTCGTTTCGAGCGGACTTTCGCGCGCGCATCCGATCACGCACGACACCGGTTCGGTGTGGCGCGCAGTTCGCGCCAGCACGGCGATTCCGGCGATCTTCCCGCCGCTGCTTGCCGACGACGGCGAAGTGCTGATCGACGGCGGCGTGATGAACAACATGCCGCTCGACGTGATGCGCGAGCGCTGCGAGGGCGGCGTCGTCATCGGCCTCAACCCGATGCCGACGAACGACAAGATGAAGGAGTATCACTTCGGGCCGAGCCTCACCGGCTGGGAGGCGCTCAAGGGCCGCTTCAGGCTGTTCGGCTCGCGCACGCGCGCGCCGTCGATCCTCGGCAGCGTGATGCGCGCAACGGAGATCAACAGCGCCAACCGGATGCGCCAGCCGCCCTTCCGCGACTTGGCCGACCTGCTGATCGAGCCGGCGCTCGGCGATTACCCGATCCTCGCGTTCGATCGCTATGAGCCGATCATCGACATCGGCTATCAGAGCGCACGCGAGGCGATTGCCACGTGGCGCGTGGGAGCAACCGCGCCGCGTTAGCGACAGCGTGCTGCGCTGATGACGGCGGAAGCGGCGATGCGCGCAGCGGCGCCGAGCTGTTCGGTGAAGCGGCGCGTCGCTAGAATGCCGCGGATGCGTCTCGCGATCGCCGCTGCCCAACGCCGACTCGGGTGCTCGATGGGCTTCGCGATCGCAGCCGTGAGAGCGGTGCAGGCGGCGGCCGCGGGCCTCGCGCTCGTCGTTGCGCTTGGCATGCCGAGCGGTGCGGCTGCTCAGGGCGAAACGCGAGTCGCCCGCGTCGGTGCGCTCGTGCCCAGCACGCGGGAAGCATGGAAGGAGAATATCGACGCCTTTCGCGTTCGCCTGCGCGAGCTGGGCTGGATCGAAGGAAAGAATCTCGTCCTCGACGTGCGCTATGCCGACGACCGCTATGATCGGCTACCCGCGTTGGCGTCCGCGCTCGTCGCATCGAAGCCCGACGTGATCTTCGCCGGCGCGTCGGCCGCCACCGATGCCGCCCGACATGCCACGACGACCATTCCAATCGTGTTCGAAACGCTCGGCGACGCCGTCAGCCTCGGCATCGTCGCGAATCTCGCGCGGCCCGGTGGGAACGTCACGGGGATTTCCGGGTTCTCGCAGGAGCAGGCGACCAAACGCCTCGAGCTAATGCTTCAGATCGTCCCGGGCGCGAAGCGCGTCGGGGTCCTGGCGAACAGAAGCAATCCCGCCACCGAGCCCATCGTCCGCGCGATCGAAACGGCGGCTCGGCAGCTGCACGTGGATGTCGACACGGCTGATGTCCGCAATCCGGACCACCTGGAGAGCGCAATGAAGGCGATTGCGGAGCGGCGAACGCCAGCGTTCCTGCTCGTTGCCGATCCGATGTTGTTCGGCCAGACGCAGCGAATCGTCGAGATCGCGGCGCGCCTCAGACTCGCGGGCGCGGGCGAGCGACGCGAGTTCGCCGATAGCGGCGGTCTGTTGTCCTATGGGCCTTCCAGGGCCGAGGCATTTCAACAGATGGCGGCGTACGTCGACCGCATTCTGCGCGGAGCCAAGCCCGCTGACCTGCCGATCGAACGCCCGACGAAGTTCGAGCTCGTCGTCAACCTGAAGACTGCGCGCACGCTCGGACTCGCGATTCCGCAATCGCTGCTGCTGCGGGCGAACGACGTCATCCAGTGAGTCGCCGCACTGCGACGCGCTCGGACGCAGAGCATCGCACGTGCCCGCGCGGATATCGCCGCGCAGATACGCGGCGCCGCTAACCCCGCTTCGCAGCCGTCGACTGGTACTTGGCGAGGTGCCGCGTCGGCAGTGCGAGCGCGTCGCGGCGGAACGGGTCGCCCAGCTCGCGCGTCACCATCATCTCGAGGATCGTCGTCTTGCCCGCTGCTTGCGCCCTCGTCGCCTCGCGCAGCGCGGGCCCGACGTCACCGAGCTTCTCGACCGTGAGACCTTCGGCGCCCATCGCCTTCGCGACCGCCGCCCACGACGGCTGCTTGTCGAGGTTCACGCCGACGAAGCGGTTCGCGTAGAAGTCGACGTGATTCTTCTTCTCGGCGCCCCACTGGCCGTTGTTGAAAACGACGGCGGTAACCGGGATGTTCTCGCGAACGCACGTCTGGATCTCGCCGAAGCTCATCCCCCACGCGCCGTCGCCGACATACGCGATCGCGGGCCGGTCGGGCGCCGCGACCTTGGCGCCGATGATCGTCGGGAACGCGTAGCCGCAGTTGCCGAAGCTCATCGCCGCGAACATCGACCGCGGGCGGTCGAAGCGCAGGTACGAATTCGACACCGAGCAGATGTTGCCGATGTCGGTCGACACCATCGCCCCTGCGGGCATCGCGCGCTCGAGCTCGCGCAACATCTGCCGCGGATGCATGTGCGACGAGCTCTTGGCGACTTCGAGCGACCACGCGTCCTTCTCGTGCGTCCAGCCGTCGAGCTCGGCTTCCCACGCCTTCTTCGTCGCCGCGATCTCGGCAAGCCGCGCTTCCTTGTTCGCGGTGCAGGCGAGCGACTTGCCGGCAAGCCGCGTGACGAGCGCGAGCGCCGCCGCCCTGGCGTCGCCGCAGATTCCCACGCTGACCGGCTTCACGAGCCCCAGCATCTTCGCATCGGCGTCGATCTGGATGATCGTCGCGTCCTTCGGCCAGTACTCGATCCCGTACTGCGGCAGCGTACCGAACGGTCCGAGCCGCGTTCCCAGCGCGACGACGACGTCTGCTTTCGCGATCAGCTTCATCGCCGCCTTGCTGCCCTGGTAGCCGAGCGGTCCGACCCAAAGCGGATGCTTCGCCGGAAACGAATCGTTGTGCAGATAGCTGTTGGCGACCGGCGCGGAGAGCAGCTCGGCGAGAGCGATCGCCTCCTTTGCGCCGTTGCCCATGATCACGCCGCCGCCGGAGACGATCACCGGAAACTTCGCGCCGGCGAGGATCGCGGCCGCTTCGTCGAGGCTCTTCTCGCCGCCGGCGCCGCGCTCGATCGCGATCGGCCGCGGGATCTCGCATTCGATGTCGCCGTAGAAGAAGTCGCGCGGGATGTTGAGCTGCGTTGGTCCGAGCTCGAGATGCGCGCGGTCGAACGCGCGACTCGTGAGCTCCGCCATCCGTGCCTTGTTGTTGACGTGCGCCTGGTACTTGGTGATCTTCGAGAAGATCGGCAGCTGCTCGGTTTCCTGAAAGCCGCCGAGGCCCAGCGTCGCGCTGCCGGTTTCCGGCGTGACGACAACGACCGGCGAGTGCGCCCAGAACGCTGCCGCCGTCGACGTGACGAAGTTCGTGATGCCGGGACCGTTCTGTGCGATGCACACGCCGTGGCGTCCGGACACGCGCGCGTAACCGTCGGCCATGTGACCGCCGCCCTGTTCGTGCGCGACCATCACGAAGCGAATCCCGGCGAGCGGGAAGAGGTCGAGCGCATCCATGTACGCCGAGCCGACGATGCCGAAGACGTCCTTGACGCCGTGCGCGACGAGCGTCTCCACGAACGCCTCCGAGGGCGTCATCTTCTGCCTGCCGGTGACGGCGAGGTTCTTCTGGTCGGTCATGGTGTTCATCGGTTCGGTCCTTTCGAGCTTTGGCGCACCGGGGCGGGCCGCGGCTGCGCCGCCGGCGCAATTTGTCAACTTTGTTGACAATATAAGCGGGCCCTCGCGGTGCGGGGCTCCTTCTAGCGCATCACCTGCGCGGCATCGACGTACGCGTAGCCGAGCGCCTCCGCGACCGGCTGGCACGTCACCTTGCCGAACGCGACGTTGAGCCCGTTCTTCAGATGCGGATCGGCGGCGAGCGCCTTCTGCCATCCCTTGTCGGCGAGCGCCAGCACGAACGGGAGCGTCGCGTTGTTGAGCGCGAACGTCGACGTGCGCGGCACGCCTCCGGGCATGTTGGCCACGCAATAGTGCGTGACGCCGTCGATGACGTAGATGGGGTCGGCGTGCGTAGTCGGATGCGAGGTCTCGAAGCAGCCGCCCTGGTCGATCGCGACGTCGACGATCACCGAGCCCGGCTTCATCCTCTTGACGAGCGCCGCGGAGACGAGCTTCGGCGCCGACGCGCCGGGGATCAGCACGCCGCCGATCACGAGGTCTGCGGTAATCACGTGATTCTCGATCGCGTCCCGCGTCGAGAATACCGTATTGAGCGGACGCCCGAACTGCCTCCACAGTGCGCGCAGCACGTCGACGTTGCGGTCGAGCACCCAAACTTCGGCGCCCATGCCGAGCGCGATGTGGCACGCGTGCGAGCCGACGACGCCGCCGCCCAGGACGACGACCTTCGCCGGATCGACGCCGGGAACGCCGCCGAGCAGCATCCCGAGCCCGCCGTGCGGCTTCTCGAGGTAATACGCACCGGCCTGCACCGCCATGCGCCCGGCGACCTCCGACATCGGCGCGAGCAGCGGCAGCCCGCCGCTGGCCGACGTGACGGTCTCGTACGCGATGCAGACCGCGCCGCTCGCGACGAGATCCTTCGCCTGCTCGGGATCCGGCGCGAGATGGAGATACGTGAACAGGATCTGCCCCCTGCGCAGCATCTTCCGCTCGACCGCCTGCGGTTCCTTGACCTTGACGATCATGTCGGCGGTGGCGAACACCTCGACGGCGCTCCCGACGACCTTGGCGCCCGCCTTGCGATACGCATCGTCGTCCATGCCGATGCCTTGACCGCAGTTGTGCTCGACCGTGACCTCGTGACCGTGCGCGACCGCTTCGCGCACGCTGCCCGGGACGAGGCCGACGCGGTTTTCCAGAACCTTTATTTCCTTGGGAACGCCGATGCGCATGGGAACCTCACTGGAAGTCCCGAGCGAAGGATGCCGGGAGCGGGCTTCGCTGCGGTGCAGCGCAGAAAGTGCGCTTGCAAAGGTGTAGCATTGCAGGTTGATCCTAGCACAACGTCGTCCCGAGACCGGCCGCTCGCGCCGGCAATTCAGGCATTCGAAGGAGATCGCACATGGGCCACGCCGAACTCATCATCCAGGACCAGAGCACGTCGCGCCGCTTGTCGCTAGACGAGTACTGGATGCCTTTCACTCCGAACCGCGAATTCAAGGCCGATCCGCAGATGGTCGTGCGCGCCGAAGGCGTCTGGCTCTGGGACGACCGCGGCAACAAGATCATCGACGCGTCGTCGGGACTGTTCTGCGTGAACGCGGGCCACGGCCGCAAGGAGATCGCCGAGGCCGTCGGCAAGCAGCTGCGCGAGCTCGACTTCTGCGCGCCGTTCCTGCGCGCGCATCCGAAGCAGTTCGAGCTCGCGACGCGCGTCGCCGAGCTCACGCCCGGCGACTTGAACCGCATCTTCTTCGCAAACTCCGGCTCCGAGTCCGTCGACAGCGCGATGAAGATCGCCCTCGCCTACCACCAGGCGCGCGGCCAGAGCGGCCGCAACATCTTCGTGTCGCGCGAGCGCGCGTACCACGGCGTCAACTTCGGCGGCGTCGCGCTGTCGGGCCTCGTCAACAACCGCCGCAAGTTCGGCACCGGATTGCCGGCCGTCGCCCATATGCGCCACACGCACGTGAAGGAGAACTTCTTCACCAAGGGCGAAGGCACGCACGGCGTCGAGCTGGCCGAAGATCTCGTGCGCTTGGTCAACCTCTACGGCGCCGAGAACATCGCTGCGTGCTTCGTCGAGCCGATCGCCGGCTCGAGCGGCTGCCTCGTTCCGCCCAAGGGCTATCTCAAACGCCTGCGTGAAATCTGCGACCAGCACGGCATCCTGCTCGTGTTCGACGAGGTGATCTGCGGCTACGGTCGCACCGGACAGACCTTCGCCGCGCAGAGCTTCGGCGTCACGCCAGACATCATGACGATGGCGAAGGGCATCACCAATGGCGCGCAGCCGATGGGCGCGGTCGCGGTGAGCGAGCGCATTCACGACACGATCATGGGCGCGGCGCCGGAGGGCGCGATCGAGTTCTTCCACGGCTACACGTATTCGGCCCACCCCGGCCCTTGCGCTGCCGCTCTCGCGACGCTCGACATCTACAAGAACGACGGGCTCTTCGAGCGCGCACGCGAGCTCTCGCCCTATTTCCTCGACGCGATCTTCTCGCTCAAGGACATTCCGGCTGTTGCCGATATCCGCGGGTATGGAATGTTCGCGGCGGTCGACGTGCACCCCGAGGGCGCTCCGGGTCGCCGCGGCCAGGTGTTCCAGAAGAAGCTCTTCGCGAACGGCCTCAACCTCAAGACGACCGGCGATTGCGCGATCATCGCGCCGCCGCTGATCGCCGACCGCTCGAACGTCGACCTGATCGCCGACATCCTGCGCAAGACGCTCGCCACTCTCTGAGTTCGAAAGTTCGCCGGGACGCGTTCGCCCGCGCCCCGGCGTTGGTTTATTACAGAGGAGGAACAACCGATGAAAAGAATGATCGCGGGACTCGCGCTGGCGCTCGCCGCGTCGCTGCCGGCGTGGGCGCAGAAGACGGTGACGTTCGCGTACCAGGACATGATGAACCCGTTCCGCTGGGTCCAGCAGCAAGGGGAGATCGAGAAGGCGACCGGCTACAAGATCAACTGGCGGCAATTCGGCGGCGGCGGTGATGTGATCCGCGCGATGGCATCCGGTGACGTCGCGATCGGCGAAGTCGGCTCCACCGGCGTCGCCACCGCGATCAGCCAGGGCATGGACGTCGAGCTCTTCTGGATCCTCGAGGACATCGCGTCGGCCGAAGCGCTCGTCGCGCGCAACGGCAGCGGCGTCAACTCGATCGCCGACCTCAAGGGCAAGAAGATCGCGACGCCGTTCGTGTCGACGTCGCACTTCCAGCTCCTCTATGCGCTCAGCAAGGCGGGGATCAAGGCGAGCGACGCGCAGATCCTCAATATGCGTCCGCCCGAGATCGCCGCCGCATGGGGCCGCGGCGACATCGACGCGACGTTCATCTGGGATCCCGTGCTCTCGACGGTGAAGAAGACCGGCAAGGTGCTCACCACCTCCGGCGCGATCTGCAAGGAAGGCGCCTGCACGTTCGACGGACTCATCGTCACGCGCAAGTTCGCGAAGGAGAATCCGGACTTCATGGTCGCGCTCGTCAAGGCGCTCGCCAAGTCCGATGCCGACTATCGCGGCAACCCGAAGGCGTGGACGGGTGACGCCGCGAAGGTGGCCGCGGTCGCCAAGTGGTCGGGCGGCAAGCCGGAGGATGTTTCCGATGCGATGGCGCTCTACGGCTTCCCGAGCCTCTCCGATCAGGCCTCGCCGGCGTGGCTCGGCGGCGGCGCCAACGGCGCGGCGGCCAAGGCGCTCACGCAACAGGCGAACTTCCTGAAGGAGCAAGGGCGGCTGCAGTCCGTCGCACCCGACTTCAGCAAATCCGTGACCACGGAGTGGGTGACGCGGGCGATGAAATAGCGCCGCGCCGGTGCCGACGCTCGACATCCGCAACCTCGGCGTCCGCTACGCAGCCAAAGCCGGGACAGTCGACGCGCTGTCCCATGTGAACCTCGCGATGGGCGACGGCGATTTCGTCGTCGCCATCGGCGCGTCGGGCTGCGGCAAGACGACGCTCCTTTCCTGCATCGCGGGGTTCCTGCCGCCCACCGAAGGGACGATCACGCTCGACGGCAAGCCGGTCGCCGGCCCAGGCGCCGATCGCGGCGTCGTGTTCCAGAAGCACGCGCTGATGCCGTGGCTCGACGTCGTCAGCAACGTCGAATTCGGGCTGCGGATGCGCGGCGTACCTCCTGACGAGCGGCGCCGGATCGCGATGGAGAAGCTCCGCCTCGTGGGTCTCGAAGAGTTCGCCGACCGCGCGATCTACGAACTCTCCGGCGGCATGCAGCAGCGCGTCGGCATGGCGCGCGCGCTCGCGTCCGACCCCGAGCTGCTGCTGATGGACGAGCCGCTCGGCGCGCTCGACGCGTTCACGCGCGAGGCGATCCAGGAGATCATCCTCGACGTCTGGCACGCGACCGGCAAGATGTGCTTCTTCATCACGCACAGCGTCGAGGAGGCGCTCTTCCTCGCGACGCACCTGATCGTGATGACGCCGCGGCCGGGCCGAATCTCGCACGAGTACCAGCTCGACTTCGGGCGCCGCTTCATCGAGACGCGCAACGCCCGGGCGGTCAAGTCGCACCCCGACTTCATCCGGATCCGCGAGGAGGTGCTCGCCGTGATCCTGCATCGCGAGCCGGGGGCGGTCGCAGCGACCGTCGGGGAGTAGCGATGGGCGCGCCCGAGGCCGCCGGCGGCGCACAGCCGAAGACTTCGAGCTACTCGACGCCCGGCGAGGGCAAGAGCACGGCGATAAGCGTCGTCACGATGACGGCGCTGTTCGTACTCTGGTGGCTCGCAAGCCATCTCGGCTGGGCGCCGCCGCTTTTCTTGCCGCCGCCGGAAATCGTGTTCACGCGACTCTACGAGTCGGCGATGGGCCAGCTCACCGACGCACCGCTCGCGACGCACTTCGGCTGGTCGATGTTTCGCGTTTTCAGCGCGTTCGTGCTCGCCTGCGTCACCGCGATCCCGATCGGGATCGCGATGGGCGTCTCGCGGATCGCGCGCGGGATTTTCGATCCGCCGATCGAGTTCTACCGGCCGCTGCCGCCGCTCGCGTATCTGCCGCTTATCATCATCTGGTTCGGGATCGACGAGCTCTCGAAGGTGCTCCTCATCTACCTCGCGTGCTTCGCGCCGATGGCGATGAGCGCTCGGGCCGGCGTTCGCTCGGTGTCGCAGGAGCAGATCCATGCCGCGTATTCGATGGGCGCGTCGAAATGGCAGGTGATCCGCCACGTCGTGATCCCGGCGGCGATGCCCGAGATCCTGACGTCGATGCGGATCGCGATCGGCTTCGGCTGGACGACGCTGGTCGCAGCCGAGATGGTCGCGGCGACGCACGGGCTCGGGCAGATGGTACTCAATGCGTCGAACTTCCTGCGCACCGACATCGTGATCATGGGGATCATCGTGATCGGCGGAGTCGCGTACCTCTTCGATTTGCTGATGCGCTACCTCGAGCACCTGCTGGTGCCGTGGAAGGGCAAGGTGTGAGCGGCGCGCTTTTTCCATGACGCCGCTCGCGACGAGGCTCTTCCCGTTTCTCGCGTGGCGCGACCGCGTGACCGGCGCGAACGTCCGCGCCGACCTCGTCGCGGGCCTCGTCGGCGCGCTGGTCGTGCTGCCGCAGGCGGTGGCATTCGCCACGCTCGCCGGGATGCCGCCCGAGTATGGCCTGTATTCCGCGATGCTGCCGGTGGTGGTCGCCGCCTTGTGGGGATCTTCCTGGCACCAGATGTCCGGCCCGACGAACACAATTTCGCTCGCGGTGTTCGCGACGATGTCCCCGCTCGCCGCGCCCGGCAGCCCCGACTACGTCAAGCTCGTGCTGACGCTCGCACTCCTCATCGGCCTGATGCAGCTCGCCATGGGGCTCGCCCGGCTCGGCACGCTGGTCAATTTCATCTCGCGCACGGTGATCATCGGCTTCACGGCCGGTGCGGGATTGCTGATCATCGCCGCGCAACTGCCGAACTTCTTCGGGATCCCGATTGTCGCCGGCACGAAATTCTTCGGCAGCGTGCGCGAAGCCGCGACTCACGCCGACGCCGCGAACCTCTGGATCGTTTCCACGGCACTCGTGACGCTGGTCGTCGCCATCGTGTCGCGCCGCCTGCTGCCTCGCCTTCCGCACATGATCGTCGCGATGGTGGCCGGTAGTCTGTTCGCCTACGGGCTCGCTGCCCTCGGCTACGCGAACGTTCCGACGATCGGCACGCTGCCGCGCGACCTGCCGCCGCTTTCTATCCCTTCGTTCGACCCCGCGACTTGGGGTCAGCTGGCTTCCGCCGCGCTGGCGCTCACCGTGCTCGCTCTGGCGCAGGCCGTGTCGGTGGCGCGCGCGGTCGGCGTGAAGACAGGCCAGCGCATCGACGCCAACCAGGAGTTCATCGGCCAGGGCCTCTCGAACATCGCCGGCGCGTTCTCGTCCGGCTACCCGTCGTCGGGATCGTTCAACCGGATCTGGCTGAACTTCGAGGCCGGCGCGCAGACTCCGCTCGCCGCGGTCTTTTCGGCGCTGTTGCTGCTCGTCATCGTGCTCGCGGTCGCGCCGCTCGGCGCGCACCTGCCGCTCGCGGTGATGGCGGCGCTCCTCGTCGTCGTTGCCTGGGGCTTGATCGACGTCGCAGAGATGCGCCGCATCGTTCGCACGAGCCCGGGGGAAGCTGTCGTTCTCGCGGTGACGTTCCTGTCGACGCTGATGCTGCAGGTCGACTTCGCGATCTTCGTCGGCGTGCTCGCGTCGCTGTTCGTGTACCTGAGCCGAACGACGCGCCCGCAGCTGACGCCCGTTGCCCCGAACCCCGCGACGACGCAGCGCCGCTTCGCGGCGATCGCTGCGACGAATGCGCCCGTATGCCCCCAGCTCGCGCTGCTCCGCGTCGACGGGTCGCTGTTCTTCGGCGCGGTGGAGCACGTGCACGACGAGCTCGCCGCGCGGCGCAGCGCGGAGCCGCAGCGCCCGCACGTGCTGATGATCGGCAGCGGAATCAACTTCATCGACGTCGCCGGCGCCGAGCTTCTTGCGCGCGAGTCGACGCTCGCCCGCGAAGCGGACGGCGCGCTCTACCTCTGCAGGCTGAAACCAGCGGTGCGCGAGGTGCTCGAACGCGGCGGGCTGCTGAAGCTGATCGGCACCGATAGCGTGTTCGACACGAAGGACGAGGCGATCCGCACGATCTACGCACAGCTCGACAGCGAGCGCTGCCGCGTCTGCACGGCACGAATCTTCAACGAATGCCAGGTCGCGCTGCCGGACGGGACGCCGCGCGCCTGAATCCCGTAGCCTGAGCGGTTCAGCGCGGGTGCGCGCGCGACGCTCCGCTCGCCCGATGGCAGAATGACGGTGCATCGCGAAACCAGGAGGGCTCACCCGTGACCGCACGGCAAGTCAGCCGCTTCGGCAGCGGCAATTCGGTGCAGCGCGTCGAGGACGACGCGTTGCTGCGGGGCGAAGGACGCTTCGCCGACAACCTGCCGGCCGCAGGCCAGCTCTACGCGTGCTTCGTCCGCTCTCCACATCCTCACGCGGCCCTGAAGCGTGTCGACGTCGGCGCCGCGGCCGCGATGCCCGGCGTGGTGCGAACCTTCACGGGCCGCGACCTGGCGGGCGCCGGCGTGCGGCCGATTCCGAACTCCGCGGATTTCAAGCGCAGCGACGGCTCGCCGACCGCAACCCCGCTGCGCCACGCGCTCGCCGTGGATACCGTGCGCTACGTCGGCGAAGCGGTCGCTGCGGTGATCGCCGAAGCACCGCACCAGGCGCGCGACGCCGCGGAGGCGGTGCAGATCGATTACGAGCCGCTGCCCGCAGTCGTCGATACCGTCGCCGCAACGGTTGCGGGCGCGCCGATCGTCGTCGCCGAAGCACCCGACAACATCGCGTGCGAGGCGCGGCACGGCGACCCCACCGCGGCCGCGAAGGCGTTCGGGCAGGCGAAGCACGTCGTCACGCTCGACCTCGTCAATCAGCGCCTCGCGCCCTCCCCGATCGAGCCGCGCTCGACGCTCGCGACCTACGACGAGGCGAGCGGCCGGCTGACGATCGTGACGAGCTGTCAGACGCCGACGGGCTTCCGTGATGAGCTCTGCGAGGCGGTGCTCGGCATACCGAAGGAGTCGGTGCGCGTCGTCGTCGGCGATGTGGGCGGCGGCTTCGGGATGAAGACGAATCTGTATCCAGAGGACGTCGTCGTCGCGTTCGCCGCGCGCGCGCTGAAGCGGTCGGTGCGCTTCACCGCCGAGCGCATCGAGGAGTTCCTCGCCGCGAGCCACGGGCGCGACGTCGTGAGCAAGGTAGAGCTCGCGCTCGATGCCGACGGACGCATCCTCGCGCTGCGCGTCGCGTCGCTCGCGAACGTCGGCGCCTACGCGACGCCAGCCGGCGTGGTGATCCAGTTGCTGATCGGTCCCTGGGTTGCGACGAGCATCTACGACATCCGCACGATCGACATCGGGATCAAGGCGGTGCTCACGCACACGCTGCCGACCGGCCCGTACCGCGGCGCCGGACGGCCCGAGGCGATCTACATGATCGAGCGGATGATGGATCAAGCCGCGCGGCAGACGGGCATCGATCGGATCGAGCTCCGCCGGCGCAACATGATCCGGCCCGAGCAGATGCCCTACAAGAACGCGATGGACAAGACCTACGACAGCGGAAAGTTCGCGCACATGATGGACCGCGCGCTCGCACTCGCCGACTGGAAGGGTTTCGCGGGGCGCGAAGCCGCGTCGCGCAGCAGGAACAAGCTCCGCGGGCAGGGGGTCGCGACGTTCATCGAGTGGACGGGCGCCGACGTCTTCGCCGAGGTCATCGACGTCACGGTATCGGGGGATGGAGCGATCGAGATCTTCACCGCCGCCCAGCCGATGGGACAGAGCCTCGCGACGACGTTCACGCAGCTTGCGGTCGACGTCTTCGGCGTGGCCGCAGACAGGATCAAGGTGCTGTTCGGCGACACCGACCGCGGCACGGGCTTCGGCAGCGCGGGATCGCGATCGCTGTTCGTCGTGGGATCGGCGGTGCGTGTCGCATCGGAGCGCACGGTTGCAAAGGCGCACGATCTCGCCGCGAAGGAGTTCGAAGCGGCAGCTGGCGACATCGAGTACCGCGAAGGCGTCTTCAGCATCGCGGGCACCGACCGCCGGATCGGTCTGTTCGAGCTCGCCGCGAAACAGGCCGGCCGGCGCATCGATCTGCACTCGTCGAGTTCGGTCGACGCGCCGAGCTGGCCCAACGGCTGCCACATCTGCGAAGTCGAAGTCGACCCGGATACCGGCGTCGTGGAGCTCGACGGCTACTGGTCGGTCAACGACGTCGGCCGCGTCGTCAATCCGATGGTCGTCGTCGGGCAGCTCGCGGGCGGCGCCCTCCAGGGGATCGGCCAGGCGCTCTCGGAGCGCTTCGTCTATGACGCGGAGACAGGCCAGGCGATCACGGCGAGCTTCATGGACTACGCCATTCCGCGCGCAGCGACGACCTGCGCATTCGAGATGACGATGGACGAATCGGCGCCCTGCCTCACCAATCCGATGGGCGTCAAGGGCGTCGGCGAGCTCGGCACGATCGGCGCCACACCCGCGGTCGTCAACGCGGTGGTCGACGCGCTCGCGCGCAACGGCTTCGCCGAGAGCGCGCAGAGGCTGCAGATGCCGCTAACCTCCGAACAGCTATGGCGAGCGATGCAGCGCTGAGGGATCTTGCCTCCGCGCCTCGTTGCAGGTAACGGTGCGCACCGATCGCCTCCAGCAGCTGTCGCAGCGTCGGCTGGCCGTGAGCCAGCGCCATCTTCGTTGAAGCGAACCGCAAAACCATACGCGCGCCAACGCCGCGCTCGTGTCCGCACGTGACGCCACGCACTGAGGTAAGGGGCTATTCGGCAGGCGGCGTGAGGGACGCCGCACGGCCTGGCGTCTCGACCCGATCGACATGGCGCACCCGGGCCGCCTGCCGCCATTGCCCCGGCGCCGTTCCCGACCGACGTCGAAACGCGCGTGTGAATGGACTTACGCCTGCATACCCCAGCGCCGCGGCAACGTCATCGAGCGCCATTTGCGTCGCCCCCAGCAACTGGCACGCAGCCTCGAAGCGCACGTCCTCCAGCACTTCCCGAAACGTCGTCCCCTGCGCCTTGAGACGACGATTCAAGGTGCGGCGATGCATTGCCAGCATCTCGGCGATCGCGTCTCCCGATGCGATCCCGCTCAGGAGCAGCACACGCAGCGAACGATGGAGTTTATCGATCAGATCTGGCTGAGGGAGTTCGCTCGCCTGCTTCTCCAGATTCCGCAGGGCTCGTGGATCCGCACCCGGTATCGGTCGCTTCAACCAGTGGGACGCAAAGCGTAGCGCGTTCACCTCGGAATCGAATCGCACGGGGGACCTGAACAGGCGGCGATATGGACTCGCGTCGGCTGGCGGCGCGTGTGCCACGAGGACCTCCGACGGCACCCAACTCGAGCCGCACAGCTCCCGCATGTAATTGATGATGGCAGCCAGCACTCCGTCGCAAAGCTGATATGCGCTTTGGATGCCCCGGTGATAAATGGCGTAGCCAAACTCCGCCACGGCACCCCGTTCCCGCAGGAACACGACCCCACCTTGGCTGTTGAGATGGTGATAGACGACGCCCAACCGCAGGCCGTCGCCCACGGTGGACGAGTGACGTATCAGCTCGCCGACCAGGCCCATCGTAGATAGATGCCAGGCCTGACCCACGAGGAGACCGATGTACTCGCATCCGCTCCGCCTCGCGCCTTCGTCGAACAACCGGCAGAACGTGGCATACGGAATGGTGTTTTCGGCGAACTCGAGCGCGGATGCGTCGAGACCGACGGCAGCCAGAACCGGGCCCGGATCGGTCCCTAACTGACGAAGAAGCGCCGGCACCACGGTGAGGGCGCCGACACGTTGTCGCCAGAGCTCCTCCTCGGCGCCGAAGACGGTAGCCGGGACGTTTCTTTCGACAGGGGACACGGTCGCGATTTTCCGGGAAAGCCGGCCCCCTGTCGAGAAATGTCAATCAAGTTGTCCTGAACTGCCGCCCTTGCTGTCCTGAACTGCCGCGACACGAGGCTGCGCGACGCGATACAAATCGCCCGCAGATTCGCGATTCGCCTTCAGTCTGCCGAGCAAACAAGGCCGCGTTGCTGGCGCAATCGGGGCCCGAGCACCTGTCACAAACCTTTCACAGGAGAGACACCGTGTACTTCACCGACGATTCCCTTTTCCCCGAAAACATGCAACCCACGATCATCACGGCGGCGCCTTTCGGTCCCGAGTGGCTTCCCGGAGACGTGGAGGACCTCCCCGTCACGTTCAAGGACCAGGTGCAGGCGGCGGTCGACTGCTACAACGCCGGCGCCACGATGCTGCACGTCCACGTCCGCGATCCCCAGACGGGACAGGGGTCGAGCAATTTCGACCAATACAACGAGTTCATCGGCATGCTGCGCAACGCGGTGCCGAAGATGATCATCCAGGTGGGCGGCTCGATCTCCTTCGCGCCGCACACCGCGGAGGCCAAGGCCAAGTGGCTCGACTACGACACCCGCCACATGTTGACGGAGCTCAACCCGAAGCCGGACTTCGTCACCGTCACGACCGGCACGACGCTCTGGGACGTGACGCAGGCGTTCATCCCGGGCGACGCGGACGGAACGCACCTGGCCGACCCGAAAGTTGCAGCCGCGTGGTCGGGCATGGTGGTGGACTCGACCCCGGCTTTCTATATCGAGCACCTCAAGCGGCTGTCCGCGAACAAGATCCAGCCCTACTTCGTGCCGGGCCACGTCCATCAGCTCGAGATCATCGAACGGCTGCTCCGCGCCGGCGTGTACAAGGGGCCGCTGAATCTGGCGCTCTGCGGCTACGGCGGCGGTTCGATGGGTCGCAATCCGTTCGACTGGATGGAGATGCTGCGCCGCGCGCCGCACGGCGCGGCGAGCGTCACGTTCTGGAGCAGCATGCGCGGCAACATCGCGATTCAGACGCTGGCGACGATCCTCGGAGTCCATGTGCGCGT
>DATKMY010000092.1:0-48740 GCA_035541655.1 Casimicrobiaceae bacterium
CGGTGCACGTCGCCGGCTTCCGCCGCGCACGGCACGAGGTCCGCGGGCGTCACGAGAACCGGGTGCGCTCCGGCTTGTGCTGTGCGCATCCTCGCCGCCGCGGTGAGGCGATCGCGGTTCATCGTGCCGCCAGTCTTTCAACGTCGACCAGGCAGTCGTAGAACGTCGCAGCGCGCCCGAGGTCGGTGAGCGCCTGACTCGTCACATTGTTCGCATTGGTTCCGTCAGGCGTCAGCTTCTTCCACCAGATCGATGGCGCGACGACGACGCCCGGCCGCGTGCGGTCCGTCACGCGTGCGGTGGCGGTGAAGCTTCCGCGATCGTTGAAGATCCGGACACGGTCGCCGGTCGCGATCCCGCGCGACTTCGCGTCGCCGGCGTGGATGTCGAGGCGCGGCGTCTTCTCCTCGGCGACGAACGTCGGCAGGTTCGCGAACGACGAGTTCAGGAAGTTACGCGCCGGCGGCGAGAGAAACGCGAGCGGGTAGCGCTGCGCAAGCTTCGGGTTGCTCGCAACCGATTCGCGCGGTGGGACGAACGTGGGCAGCGGGTCGTGCCCCTCGCGCGCCAACGCGTCCGAATGGAATTCGCACTTGCCCGAAGGCGTCGGGAAGTTGCCTTCGGCGAACGGCGCGTACGCGGTTGGCACGGCGAGGCGTTTGAACCCCGCGCTCTTCAGGCCCTCCCAGTCGATGCCCGCAGCCCGCGGATGGGTCGCGTCGAACGCGTGGCGAGCGAGCTCTTCGTCGCTTTCGCGGAAACAGGGCTCCGTGAAGCCCATACGCGCTGCGAGCAGGCGAAACACCTCGGTATTGGGCCTGGCTTCGCCGAGCGGTGCGATGGCCGGGTTGTTAGCGAGCGCGTACAGGTGACCGTAGGAGCTGTGGACGTCGGTCTGCTCGAGCTGCGTCGTCGCCGGCAGCAGGATGTCCGCATAGTCGGCGGTGTCGGTGCGGAAGATCTCGTGAACGACGCAAAAGAGATCCTCGCGCGCGAACCCCGCTTGCACCTTCGCCGATTCGGGGGCAACCGCGACCGGGTTCGAGTTGTAGACATAGATCGCGCGGATCGGCGGATCACTCGCTGCGGTGAGCGCGTCGCCGATCGCGCTCATGTTGATGGTTCGTGGAGTCCCGCGGATGAGATCGGGGCGCTCGAGGGCGCGGTAGTCGACGGGGTAGGTGCCCGACGACGAGAGCAGCGCGCCTCCGGCGGGGTCGCGCCACGATCCGATGAGCGCCGGCAGACAGGCGATCGCACGCACGGCGTTGCCGCCGCCGGCGTGACGCTGCAATCCGTAGTTGACGCGGATCGCCGCCGGCTTGATGGTACCGTAAGCACGCGCGAGCTCGGTCACTGTTTCGGCCGAGATGCCGCAGACGCCGGAAACGCGCTGCGGCGTGAATTCGGCGACGCGTCGGCGCAGCGCATCGAACCCGACGGTGTAGCGAGCGATGTAGTCGCGATCGAGCAGATCCTCGGCGATCAGCACGTGCATGATGCCCAATGCGAGCGCAGCGTCGGTGCCGGGTATCAGCGCAATGTGCTGGTGGCACTTCTCGGCGGTCTGGCTGCGATAGGGGTCGATCGCGACCAGCCTGGCGCCGCGGCGCTTTGCCTCCTGGGCGCGCGTCCAGAAATGCAGATTGGAGACGATCGGATTGCTGCCCCAGATCAGAATGAGCCGGCTCTGGTCGAAGCGCTCGACGTCGGTGCCCATCGCCGCACCGATCGTCGCCACCCATCCCGCCTTGCCAGCGGTGGCGCAGATCGTCCGGTCGAGCTGGGACGCTCCGAGGCGGTTGAAGAAACGGCGGTCCATCGATCCGTACTGCAGCAGTCCCATCGTCCCTGCATACGAATAGGGGACGATGGCCTCCGGCCCGTCCGCTGAGGCCGCGATCTCGCCGAAGCGCGCTGCAATCGTGTCGAGCGCCTCGTCCCAGCCGATGCGCTCGAAGCTGCCCGCGCCCTTCGGGCCGACACGCCGCATCGGATGCAGCACGCGATCCGGCGAATACGTGCGTTCGAGGTAGCGCGCGACCTTCGTGCAGAGCGTGCCTCCCGTCGGCGCGTGGTCGCCGGCGCCGCGAACCTCGATCGCGCGCCCCTCGTCGACCGTGACGAGCAGTGCGCAGGTGTCCGGGCAATCGTGCGGGCAGGCGCCGCGAACGACGCGCCGCGTGGGACTCGGGTCGAGGGGCATGGGTGATTTCCGTTGGTCAGCGAGCATTATGAACGGTGACCAGCGCGGCTTGAATCGCCGGCGGGCGGCGCTCGCGTATTCTTGCCGGTCATGAACAACCCGCCGGTGCCAGAGATTCCAGCAGTCACCCTTCCGGACGGAGCGAGCGTGCCGGCGCTCGGCCTTGGCACCTGGACGATGGGCGAGCAGCCGAAGCGCGCCGCGCAGGAGGCCGCCGCGTTGTCGGTCGGACTGGATCTGGGAATGACGCTCCTCGACACGGCCGAGATGTACGGCGACGGCGGCGCGGAGGAAATCGTCGCGGCAGCGATCGCGACGCGTCGCGACCGGGTGTTTGTAGTGACCAAGGTGTATCCGCACAACGCTGGCCGAAAAAGCGCAATCACCGCCTGTGAGCGCAGCCTGCGGAGGTTGCGGACCGATCGGCTCGATCTCTACCTGCTGCACTGGCGCGGTCGCGTGCCTCTCGGCGAGACGGTCGAGGCGTTCGAGCGGTTGCGCAGCGCCGGAAAGATCGTTCGCTGGGGAGTTTCGAATTTCGACACTGCCGACATGCGCGAGCTCTTCGCGCTCCCGGAAGGACGGCACTGCGCGACGAACCAGGTTCTCTATCACCTCGGGGAGCGCGGCGTCGAATGGGAGCTTCTGCCCTGGCTTCGCGAGCGGCGCATCCCGCTGATGGCGTATTCGCCGTTCGGGCACGGTCCGCTGCTGCGCAAGGCGAAGCTCGCTTCGCTCGCGCGAAGCGTCGGCGCGACGCCGGCGCAGCTCGCGCTCCGCTGGCTTCTGCGCTGGCCCGACGTGATCGCAATTCCGGAATCGGCGGATCCCGAGCACCTTCGCGCCAATCGTGCCGCACCCTCGGTGCCGCTGACGGCTGCGACGCTGCGCGAAATCGACACGGCGTTTCCGCCGCCGGCGCAACCGACACCGCTCGCCATGCTGTGACGGCCGCGCGGCGATAGCCGCGCACTGCTTCCGGTCGCATCGTCAACGGAGAGGCCGGGGGTCGCCTCTTCAGCGTGAAGTCCTTCACTGCGCGTGCGGCGTCCTGGCCTGGCACGGTTGCTGCTTAGGGGTAGCGCAACGGCCCGCGAGGGCAGCCGACGATGACGAACGAGGAGAGCGCCGTGAGCTACACGTTCTACGACTATCTTGATCTTCCGCCCGCAGCGACCGCGTCGCAAATCGAAGCGAGCTATGTCGCGCTGCTCGAACGCTTCGGCTATGGCACCACCGACGCCGGTCAGGATATGAGCGGCCTCATTCGGATGATCCACTCGGCGTACGAGGTGCTTTCGAACCCCGAGACCCGCAAGCGCTACGACGCGGACCTGGTTCAGGAAGCCGCGATGGCCGATGCCGAGCTCAAGGCCTTGCTCGACCAGCAAGTCGGTCACCTGCAGCGCGTTCAGAATCCGCCTTCTGCGCTGCGCAACGCGCTCGCCGCGGTGGCGGCCTGAAGCGAACGGGCCCAAGTCTTCGCGGTTGCCCAGCCTTTACTGCATACAGCGATGCGGTCGGCGGCCGCTCTTTTCTCGAACCGGCGGCGGAGCGGCGCGAGACGCGCGCGTACCGCGGTACGGGTGAATCCGCGCGTGCTGTCGGCGCCCGCGTTACGTAACGTCCGCCGCGCCCAGACTCGGTCGCGCGGTCGCGTGCGCCCCGCTTCCCAGATTGCGGTCGGCCGCCCTCCGCTTGCGCGAACCCGGCCGCTGCGGATCGTGCCGCGAGGCGTCATCCCTTACGTCAAGCACTAGCCCGCAGCGACGCGAGCGCCGCGTCCGCGCCTGAGGCGGGACTGCGCCGCGATCGTCCGGCGCGCGGGCACGTGCACTATCCGGCGGGTTCTTGGCAGAGCCCACTCGCTCGCGCGTTTGCATCCGGGGCTGCCGACTATACTGCCGCGACGCGGCGTCGTTCGCCGTCCCGGCTTTCCCTCGACAGACGTTCGGACAATGCCACTGCTCGGCAAGGCTGCAGTTGCGATGTGGTGGGACGTGGCGCCCGCTCATCGGGCAGAGTTCGAGGACTGGCACTCGCACGAGCATTTCGCCGAGAGGTTGGCCATTCCCGGATTCCTGCGCGCGTCGCGCTGGGGGAGCGCGGCAGGCGGCGACGGGTTTTTCGTCATGTACGAGCTCGATACGATCGAGACGCTGACGTCACAGCCCTACGTGGCGCGGCTCGACGATCCGACGCCGTGGTCCGTCAGGATGATGCCGCACCATCGCAACATGGTGCGGAGCCTCTGCGCGGTCGCGCTGACCTGGGGCGGCGGCATTGCGCAGACGTTGCTCACCGTGCGCCTTGCGCCGCGGGCGGGCGAAGAACTCGCGCTGCTCGATCGGCTTCGGGATGTCTTGCCGAAGCTTCCGGTACTTCCGGGAATCGTCGCCGCGCATCTGTTGCGAACGCAAACGGGTAAGCCGCGAACGGCGCTGACGACGGAGCAGAAGATTCGGGGCGACGACGCGACGGCCGACTGGATCCTGCTCGTCGCCGGCTACGACTCCGCGGCGCTCATGGAGCTCGCGTCGACGCAATTCGCCGCGAATGAGCTCGCCGCTTTAGGGGCAGAGCCCGAACCTATCGCGGACATCTACGATCTCCGATACGCGCGGACACCCGCGGATTCGTGAGCGCAGGCGGGTCGCCAGCCAGCCTCGCAGCGATAGTGTTTTGGTATATTTCATGATGTTACGATGCATCATTCATGCTGATTGAGCGGATTCGAAAATACGATTGGAATCCTCCTCTCCCGATGACTATCTTGCCGTTGTGCGGCGCAACAAACCGCGTAACCACGCAAGGAGTACGGGCAATGCAAACCAAGCAAATCGAATCAGTCATCGCGACGATGAACGACATGGAGCGGGCACGCGCTCTGCAAGGCATGCATGCGGCGCTACTTATCGAACGCCTCTTCAGCGCCGTCGCCTCGGGCGTTCGCCGAGGGTTGCGCAGCGCCGGTCGTGCGATGACGCTGGCGTACGGTCGCGGCTACGAGCACTGACGCCGTCGAAAGCGCGGTGTCGCGCGACCGCGCTCCTGGCGTGTCGAAAAGGGCCGGCGCATTGCGCCGGTTCTTTTCTATCAGGGACCGCCGCGCAAGCGGCGCCCGCGCGCCCCCTATGTCCTGCGCTGGAGCACCACGGATTCCGGCCTCGCGCCCGGCCCCGCCTTGCCGCTGATCGGCGGCGTCGGCAGCTTCGCCTCGCCGGCTTCGATCACGAAGTCGTGCTCGAGCGAGTACCACGGACCTTTCACGTCGGTTGCGGGCGCGGGGTCGTTCTCGTGCAGCACGTAGTTTCCGATCAGCGCCTGCCAGACACCGAACTGCACGTCGGTTTCGATGTTCGGATCGTCGCTCGAGTAGACCTGCGAGAACTGCGTCTTGTAGCCCGGCTTGAAGATCAGGAAGTGGATGTGTGCGGGGCGCAGGTTGTGGCGGCCCTGAGCGCGAAGTAGATCACCGACCGGGCCACTGAGCGGGATCGGATAGCCGATCGGCTTGATGCTGCGGAACGAGATCCTCCCCTCCGCGTCCGTCGTGAACTTGCCACGGAGGTTCATGTCCGCCTGGCTGGGGTCCTGATTCTCGTAGACCCCCTCGCCCGAGGTGTGCCACACATCGACTTCGGCGCCCGCGACGGGTCTCCCCGCGAGGTCCTTCACGCAAGCCGTCACGAACATCGGTGTGCCGGGCGTCGGCGAACGGACGATCGAAGCGCCGTTTTCGGTGCGGGGAGACCCTGCCCGCCAGAACGGGCCGAGCAGGTTGGCCGTTGTCTCGCGCTTGCCGCCGTCGCCGTTGTTCAGGAGGCACACGAGCGACGACACGCCGAGCGATCCTCCGATCAGCACGACTTCGTTGTGCGACTTGTCCGAGAGCTGGCCGAGCTCCACGATGATCGCCGCCGCCTTCTGGTACTCGGCCTCGGTAAGGCGCACCTCGCGCACCCACGCATGAAGGTGCCGGACCGCGGACAACATGATTTCTCTGAACCGTGCGTCCGTCGAGCGTTGGAGCTCGCTCAGTACCCCTGCCGTCACGTCTTCGTGCGTCTTGATGATCATCGAGGGTTCTCTCTGAGGCACCCTCAGCCGCTCTAGTGCAGCTTGATGTGCGGCTCGGTGGAGCGCGAGATGAAGCGGCCAGCGGTGTCGAGCGACACCTTGAGAACGCCGTGCAGTGCGAGCTCATGCATCTTGTAGAGCGACAGGTACATGAGCTTCGCGAAGTGGCCGGAGATCCAGATGTTGCGACCGGCTCCGATCAGATTCCCGACCGTCGAGTGCTCGCCCAGCGAGACGAGCGACCCGAAGTCCTTGTACTTGAACTCGGTGAGCGGCCTGCCGGCGAGGCGGTTGCGGATCTGCCCGACCATGTGCCAAGCCTGCTGGTGTGCGGACTGCGCGCGCGGCGGGACGAGGGTGTTCGGCTTGCCCGCCCAAGGGCACGCCGCGCAATCGCCGATCGCGAACACGTTCGGGTCGCGCGTGGTCTGCAGAGTCGGCAGCACGACGAGCTGGTTGATCCGATTGGATTCGAGGCCGCCGAGATCCTGAAGCACCGGCGGCGCCTTCACGCCGGCCGCCCAGACGACGAGCTCGGCGAGAAGCACCTCGCCGTTCGCGAGCTTGACGCCGTTCGGGAGAACCTCGGCGACCTTCGACGAGGTGCGCACGTTGATATGGAGCTTGTGGAGCAGTGCGGCGGCACCCTCCGACAGCCGCGGCGGCAGCGCCGGCAGTATGCGGTCCGCCGCCTCGATCAGCGTGATTCGGATGTCTTCGTCCGGGTTGATGCGGTCGAATCCGTACGAGACCAGGGCGCGCGTCGTGTTGTGCAGCTCAGCGGCGAGCTCGACGCCTGTGGCGCCGGCGCCGATGATCGCGACCTCGAGCTGCTCCGGGCGGATCGGCTCCGCCTGCGCATGCGCACGCAGGAACGCATCGACGAGCTGGCGATGAAAGCGTTCGGCCTGGGCCGGGGTTTCCATCGAGATAGCGTACTCGCGCGCACCCGGCGTGCCGAAGTCGTTGGTCATGCTGCCGATCGCGATGACGAGCGTGTCGTAGCTGAATCGCCGCGGCGGCGTGACCTGACGACCGTCCTCGTCGATGTAGGGGGCTACCAGTACCTCGCGCTGCTCGCGGTCGAGCGCCACCATTTCCCCGATGCGATAGCGGAAGTGGTGACGGTGCGCGTGCGACAGATAGTTGGTCTCGTAGACGCCCATGTCCATGCTGCCCGCGGCGATCTCGTGCAGATGGGGCTTCCAGAAGTGCGTGCGCGTCCGCTCGATCAGCGTGACGTGGGCCTTCTTCCGCCGGCCGAGCTTGTTGCCGAGCGAGGTAGCGAGCTCGAGGCCGGCCGCGCCGCCGCCGACGACGATGATCCGGTGCAGCTCGGTCTCGTCCTGCGCTGTCTTGCGATCCCATTGCGAAAGATCGAGCGCGGACGTCGCCGAGGACGACGGCGGGCCGTGCGGAACCCGAGTTGCCGGGACGGCCGCCGGTTCGAGCAGCGCCGGTTTGGTGTCGCCCATCGCCCGCTACGACTTCGCGGATTTCGCCGCCGAGACCGCGGCCCGCAAGCCCAGCAGGTAGCTGTCCGGGCCGAAGCCGCAGATCTGACCGTTGACGACCTCGGCGAAGACCGAGACGTGCCGAAACGCTTCGCGCGCGTGGATGTTCGACATGTGGATCTCGACGATCGGCACGGTGATGATCGCCAGCGCGTCGCGTATCGCGTAACTGTAGTGCGTCCACGCGCCGGCGTTGATGAGCACGCCGTCGACCTTGTCGAGGTAGGCCTGATGGATCCGCTTGCACATGTCGCCTTCGCTGTCGGTCTGGAAGCTCACGACGTTGACGCCCAGCTCCTTCGCGAGCCCCTGGAGACTCTCGTCGATCTGTGCCAGCGTGATCGTTCCGTACTGCTTCGGATCGCGCTTGCCGAACATGCCGTGGTTGACGCCGTGGAGCATCAGGAAGGTTTTCATCGTTCGTCCTCGGTTGGGCTCACCGCGTCGCGGCAGCTGCGCGCGACTCGTCGACGCGGCCGCAACTCCTGCGGCCCAGGCGAAACTCGCCGGTCGCGTGCCGCCTCTCTCATTCGCAGCGGGCGGGCCGTCATGGTAGCGCTTCGGTCGGTCCTCCAGAAGACCCGGCTGCCATCGCGGCGAAAGTTTCTGGCGAACGTCTCCATGCGTCACCTAACGAAAGTAGGGGCCGACCGCGAGGTGGAACGCAACGGGCGGTGCTCCCGGATCCTCGAAGCCGTGCCCGCGTGGGCCTCGCGGAGCCGCCGGCCGAACCTAACTTTCGACAGGTGACGACCCTCGCGATGGCTCATAATGTCCGATCGAGCACGATGAAGGAGCCAGCGGCGCGCACCTGCACGCGCCGGTCGAGAGTAGGCGGGTCCGCTGCGGTTCACCGCGTCGGGGTTCCGGGCCCTACTCGAGGCGGCGCGCGAACGGCGCGACATCATCGTGCGAGAACGCGTGCGCTCCGATGACGCCGCATGATTCCGGCGAGTTTCGCGGCGCGCGAGCCGGGAACATCGATATCGAACGGGCGAGTTGAATTCCACGCGCCGCGCTGGCGCAACCAGGAGAACCCCATGATCCCCCCCCGCGTAAGTGTGGACGTCGTGCGTGAACGGATCGGCTCATACGCCGACAAGAAGGCGACCGCGGAGGAGCGCTACGCGATCTACAAGGAGCTGATCGGCTTCCTGCCGCCACGCATCGAGGCGCGCATCAACGTCACCGGCGCCCTCGATCCGGAGCTCCTCGACCTGCAGGAGCGCATGCGTGCGCGCGCCATGTATCCGAAGTGCTTCGACGTCAAGACCTCGCAGCTGATGCTCTTCGGCATGTTGCTGATGGACATGAACGACGCGGCGCCGCTGCACGGGATCGCCGCGCGGCGCGCCGGGGCGACGTGGGAGGAGATGCAGGCGGTCGTGAGCCTCGCGTTCCTCTTCCGTGGACTGTCGGCCGCGAACCGCGGAGCCGAGCTCCTCGCCAACATCGCGAAGCGCGAAGCGGAAAGTGAAGCCGCCGAGAAGGCCGCGAAGGCCGACTGACACCAGGAGATGAGCCCCATGACGAAGCAGATTCTCAATTTCATCAACGGCGAGTATGTCGCCGCAAAGTCCGGCAAGGCATTCGAGAACCGTTCGCCCGTCGACAATCGCCTCGTCGGCATGGTGTCCGAGGCGGGCAAGGAAGAGGTCGACGCCGCCGTCAAGGCCGCGCAGGCCGCGCTCGAGGGTCCGTGGGCTTCGATGGACATCTCGAAGCGGAGCGAGCTCATGTACGCGGTCGCCGACGAGATCAACCGCCGCTTCACCGAATTCCTCGATGCCGAGGTCGCCGACACCGGCAAGCCGCACGCGCTCGCGAAGCACATCGACATCCCTCGCGGCGCGGCGAACTTCAAGATCTTCGCCGACGTCGTGAAGAACGTGCCGACCGAATCGTTCCAGATGACCACGCCCGACGGCGGCGCCGCGTTCAACTACGCGATCCGCGTACCGAAGGGCGTGATCGCGGTCATCGCGCCGTGGAATCTGCCGCTGCTGCTGATGACGTGGAAGGTCGGCCCGGCGCTCGCGTGCGGCAATGCGGTGGTGGTCAAGCCGTCCGAGGAGACGCCGTCGACCGCCACGCTGCTCGGCGAGGTGATGAACAAGGTCGGCGTTCCGAAAGGCGTGTACAACGTCGTCCACGGCTTCGGACCCAATTCGGCCGGCGAGTTCCTGACGCGCCATCCCGGCATCGCCGCGATCACGTTCACCGGCGAGACCCGCACCGGTACCGCGATCATGAAGGCCGCCGCCGAGCGCACGCGCGCGGTGTCGATGGAGCTCGGCGGCAAGAACGCCGGCATCGTGTTCGCGGACGCGGACTTCGACGGGGCGGTCGACGGCATCGCCCGCGCCACTTTCGCCAATACCGGGCAGATCTGCCTAGGCACCGAGCGCGTATACGTCGAGCGTCCGATCTTCGACAAGTTCGTCGCCGCGCTCGCGAAGAAGGCGGAGGGCATGAAGATCGGCCGCCCCGAAGCCCCCGACACGCAACTCGGCCCGCTGATCAGCCACGAGCATCGCAACAAGGTGTTGTCGTATTACAAGAAGGCGGTGGACGAGGGCGCGAAGGTCGTCACCGGCGGCAAGGTGCCGAGCATGGGCAAGGAGCTCGACGAAGGCGCGTGGGTCCTGCCGACGGTCTGGACGGGGCTTCCTGAGACCGCGACGGTCGTGCAGGAGGAGATCTTCGGCCCCTGCTGCCACGTGCAGCCCTTCGATACCGAAACCGAAGCCGTGAACATGGCCAACGACACCAAGTACGGCCTCGCGACGACGGTGTGGACGAACAACCTCGCACGCGCGCACCGCGTCGCCGCAAAGATCGACGTGGGGATCTGCTGGATCAACAGCTGGTTCCTGCGCGACCTGCGCACGGCGTTCGGCGGGTCGAAGGACTCGGGCATCGGCCGCGAAGGCGGCGTCCATTCGCTCGAGTTCTACACCGAACTCCGCAACGTGTGCGTGAAGCTCGACGCCGCGAAGGACGCGCCGGTCGAGCGCCGCGAGGCGAATTCGGCGGCGGGCTGGGACCGCGAGCCCGGGAAGGAAACCGTCGGAGCCCAGAAATGACGGGCGGAGTCGTCGCTGCGACGCTGGCTGCGCACGTCCCGACGCTGGGCAGGGCGGAGAACACGCCCGACTACCAGCAGACGCTGGTGCAGGCTGAGCGCAAGCTCGGCGCGGCTGTGCGGGCCGCGCTGAAACCGGATCTGTGGGTGATCGTGTCGACGCACTGGGTGTCGACGTTCAACTGGTTCTCGACGTGCCAGCCGAAGCACGAGGGCCTGTGCGTTGCGCAGGAGGCGCCAAACCTGATTCCGGGGTTGCCGTACAAGTACCGCGGCGACCCGGAGTTCGGTGCGGCGCTCGTCGACGCGTGGAATGCAGCCAACGTCGCCGGCGTGCGCAACGAAGCCGCGAATTACAGCTGGGACTACGGCACCTATGTGCCGCTCAAGTACCTCGACCCCGACGGCGAGGTGCCGGTGGTGGGTATCCCCGTCGTGCTGATGGCCGACCACGCCGAATGCCTCCGCGCCGGCGCGGCGGTGCACGCGACGGCAAAGCGCCTGGGTCGCCGCGTGGTCTTCCTCTGCAGCAGCGCGCTCTCCCACCTGCTCGTGCGCGGCCGCCACAACTGGCCGACGCCGGAGCGGGTCGAAGCCGACAAGCGCTTCGTCGAGCAGCTGAAGCACGGCGCGATCGACGAGGCGATCGCGGGCTTCGCTGAATACAGCAGGAAGGTCGTCGCCGAGATGGGCGGGCGCGCCCTCGCGACGATGCTGGGCGCCGCCAGCGCGGTCTCGCGCGATGGCAAGCACGTGCTCGCGCAGCAGTACGGCGACTACGCGCAGTCGTCCGGCAGCAACAACGCGGTACTGCTGATCTCGGACCAGCAGACGCTCGATGCGGTCGGCAAGCACGCGGTCGACAGCAAGCAGCCGATGCCGCACGTGACCGACAAGGACCTCGCGAAGCTCGAGGAGACCGAATAATCGTAGTGGAGCACGCGCAATGACCGTCGAACCCAAAGTCATCCAGGACGTCGCGGCGCGGCTGCGACAGGCGGCGGAATCGGGCAGACCGATCCCGCCGATTCGCGAAGCGCTCGAGGCGGGCGGCGTGGCGGCCGCCTACGCCGTGCAGCAGGCGAATACCGATCACGCGCTGAAGCAGGGACGCCGCCTCGTCGGCCGCAAGATCGGGCTCACGTCGAAGTCCGTGCAGAAGCAGCTCGGCGTCGACTCGCCGGACTTTGGAATGCTCTTCGCCGACATGGCGCTCTACGACGGCGAAGAGATCGCGATGAAGCGCGTGCTGCAGCCCAAGGTCGAAGCGGAAATCGCATTCGTGCTGGAGCGCGACCTGGCGCGGCCGGGAGCAACGCTCGCCGACGTCGTGTCGGCCATTGCCTATGCGCTGCCCGCCGTGGAGATCGTCGGGAGCCGGATCGAGAACTGGAACATCAAGCTCCTCGACACGATCGCCGACAACGCGTCGGCCGGCTTGTTCGTGCTGGGAACGCAGCCGCGCAAGCTCGACCAGATCGACCTGCGCCTGTGCGGGATGGCGATGGAGCGCCGCGGCGAGCCGGTGTCGTTCGGGGCCGGTGTCGCATGCCTCGGCAACCCGCTCAACGCCGCGCTCTGGCTCGCGCGGACGATGGTCGAGGTCGGCAATCCGCTCAAGGCCGGCGACATCATCATGAGTGGCGCGCTCGGTCCGATGGTCGGCGCATCCGCCGGCGACGTGATCGACACGCGAATCAACGGTCTCGGGACCGTGCGCGCGGCGTTCGTCGCTTAGCCCCTTCGGAGACAAGACAATGCCGGACATCAAAGCTCTCGCCCAGCGCGTCGACGACGCCGCGCGCTACGCGAAGGAGATTCCCCAGCTTTCCGAGCCGATCACGCTCACCGACGCGTACGCGATCCAGAAGGAGAGCGTCGGACGCCGCTACGCGCGCGGCGAGCGCCAGGTTGGAATCAAGATGGGTTTCACAAGCCGCGAGAAGATGGTGCAGATGGGCGTTCACGACATGATCTGGGGCCGGCTGACCGACCGCATGATCGTCGAGGACGGGGGTACCACCTCGTTCAAGACGTACGTGCATCCGCGGATCGAGCCCGAGATCGTTTTCCTGTTGAAGCGCGAGCTGGTCGGCACCGTGACGCCGCTGCAGGCGCTCTCGGCGGTCGAGGCGGTCGCGCCGGCGGTGGAGCTGATCGACTCGCGCTACCAGGCGTTCAAGTTCTCGCTGACCGACGTCGTCGCCGACAACTCGTCGTCGTCGGGGTTCGTCGTCGGACCGTGGCACTCCCCCGACATCGACTTCTCGAACCTAGGCATCGTCGTGTCGTTCAACGGTGCGCCGGTCCTCGTCGGATCGACGGCAGCGATCCTCGGGCATCCGCTGCGCTCGCTGGTCGCGGCCGCCCGCTTCGCCGCCGAGGCCGACGAGCCCCTCAAGCCGGGCTGGCTGGTGATGGCGGGCGGGGCGAGCCACGCCGAAGCGCTGAAGCCCGGCCTCTACGTCGAATGCGAGGTCCAGAGTCTCGGTCGCTGTTCGTTCAGCGTCGTGGAGTAGGCGACATGCCGATCGCAATCGTTCACATCATGGAAGGGCGCGACGACGAAAAGAAGGCGCGCGCGATCGCGGCGATTACCCAGGCGATCGTCGACACGCTCGATGCGAAGCCCGAATCGGTGCGCGTGATCCTGCAGGAGGTGCCCAAAGCGCAATGGGGCATCGCCGGCAAACCTGCGTCGCAGAGAAAGTAGGCGGGCGACGCGGCGCGCGCAGCGGTCGCGCGGCCGAACCGGCATCCACGCGGGCGGCGCGCGGTTCGCCGGTTCGCCTGGCGGGGGCATCGCGCACGGAGGCTTTGAAATCTCCGCACGGCAGTCATCGAAACCGAGGGCATAACCATGGCATCCAAGCAAGACGTCACGAGCTCTTTCACCAAGGAGGAGGGCGTCATCCATGTCGGGGGCATCGACGCGCTGGTACGCCTGACGCTCGACCAGATTCGCTCCGACGCCCGCAGGGGCCTCAAGACGGGCATGTTCGTGTCGGGTTATCGCGGTTCGCCGCTCGGCATGCTCGATGCGGCGCTGCTGAAGCAACAGAAGCTTCTTCTGCAGAGCAATATCCACTTCGTCGACGGGATCAACGAAGACCTCGCGGCCACGGCCGTCTGGGGCACGCAGATGCTCCACGCGGTGGGCAACAAGAAGTTCGACGGTGTCACCGGTCTCTGGTACGGCAAGGCGCCCGGCGTCGACCGCAGCGGAGACGCGCTGAAGCATGCGAACTACACCGGCATCGACAAGAACGGCGGCGTCGTCGCGGTCGTGGGTGATGATCCCACGTGCAAATCGTCGTCGCTTTGCAGCCAATCCGAGCCGATGCTCTTCCACGTCGGCATTCCTTCGCTCTATCCGGGGAACGTCCAGGAGATTCTCGACCTCGGCCTCCACGGCTACCTGATGTCGCGCCTCTCCGGGCTGTGGGTTGGTCTGAAGATCGTCACCAACGTCGCCGACGGCTCGGGCTCCGCGGAAGTCTCGCCCGATCGGTTGCAGTTCGTCACGCCCGACATGATGTTCGACGGCGAGCTCTTCACGCCGAACATGAACCTCGGGATGAACGTTCGCGCCGAGGCGCTCGAGATGGAGCGTTCGCTCTACACGCGCAGGCTCGAGGTCGCCAAGCGCTACGCGCGCGTGAACAACCTGAACAACGTCGTGTTCCCGAACCCCGACGCGTGGCTTGGAATCATCTGCGCGGGCAAGACGTACCACGATCTGCGCCAGTCGTTCCTCGAGCTGGGCCTGGACGACGAGGCGCTGCGTCGCTACGGCGTGCGCATCCTCAAGATGGGGATGCTCTTCCCGATGGAGCCCACCGTCGTTCGCGATTTCGCGAAGGGCCTCGAGGAGATCTTCGTCGTCGAGGAAAAGCGGCCGTTCCTCGAAATGTTCGCGAAGAACGTGCTCTACGGAAGCGCGAATGCGCCGCGGATCGTCGGCAAGTTCGACGAGGAGGAGAAGGAGCTGCTGCCGGGCTGGGGCGAGCTCGAGTCGGACGTCATCGGCCGCGCGCTCGCCTCGAGGCTTTCGCGGAAGTCGCGGATCGAGTCCGCCGAGGCGTGGCTCGCGCGCCTCGACGAGATCCATGCGCGCGGCAAGCTCGCGACGGCGACGCGCACCGCCTGGTACTGCTCGGGCTGCCCGCACAACAGCTCGACGCGCGCCGTCGAAGGCAGCGTCGTGTCTGCCGGCATCGGCTGCCACACGATGGCTATGTGGATGGGGCGCAACGTCGTGATGGGCACGCACATGGGGGCGGAAGGCGCGCAGTGGATCGGCATGGCGCCGTTCACCGACACCAAGCACATCTTCCAGAACATGGGTGACGGCACGTACGCGCATTCGGGGAGCCTCGCAATCCGCTACTGCGCGGCGACCGACACGAACATCACGTTCAAGGTGCTCTCGAACAAGCACACGTCGATGACGGGCGGGCAGGCGATCACCGGCGCCGAGCCCATTTCCAGCATGGTCTCGGAGCTCCTCGCGAACGGCGTGAAGAAGTTGATCGTCACGACCGACGATCCGGCAAAGTACCAGAACGCGACCCTGCCCGGCGGAACGGAAATCTGGCACCGCGATCGCCTCGACGAAGCGCAGCGCGCGCTGGCGGCCACACCCGGGACGACCGTTCTCGTGCACGATCAGGAGTGTGCGGCCGAGCTTCGCCGCGCGCGCAGCCGTGGTCTCGCGGAAGAGCCCGAGCAGGTGATCGTCATCAACGAACGGGTCTGCGAAGGCTGCGGGGATTGCGGCGAGAAGTCGAACTGCATGAGCGTCGAGCCCGTGCAGACCGAGTTCGGCCGCAAGACGCGGATCCACCAGAGCTCTTGCAACAAGGACTATTCGTGCGTCAAGGGCTTCTGCCCGTCGTTCCTGACGATCACGCCGAATCCCGAGCCGGCCGCGGCGGGCGACGCGCCGAAGAAGAAGAAAAAGGGCCGCATCCCCGCGCTCGACAAGACGATCCCCGATCCGGTCTCCAAGGTCGACGCGAGCTTCGGCTTCGGCATTCACGTGATGGGCATCGGCGGCACGGGGTCGGTCACCGTCGTGGCCACTCTGGCCAACGCCGCACGGCTGGAAGGCAAGCACGTGATCGGGCTCGATCAGACCGGATTGGCGCAAAAAGGCGGCGCGGTGATCTCCGACATCAAGATCACGAATGCGCCGTTCGACGGCTCGAACAAGATCTCCGACGGCCGCACGGATCTCTATCTCGGCTTCGACATCCTGAACGCCACCGATCCGAAGAATCTCGACAAG
Organism: Casimicrobiaceae bacterium; assembly: GCA_035541655.1. Taxonomy (GTDB): domain Bacteria; phylum Pseudomonadota; class Gammaproteobacteria; order Burkholderiales; family Casimicrobiaceae; genus CAIWHR01. The sequence goes on from DATKMY010000092.1 coordinate 16,176, forward strand.
TGCCTGCCGACGCGCACGATCGCCGTCGTCAATACGACACAGACCCCGACCGGGAACATGGTGACCAACCGTCACGCGCCGTTCCCCGATGTTTCCGGCCTGATTGCCGGCATTGACCGCGTGACGCGCAAGGCCGAGAACGTTTACGTGGACGGCGAAGCGCTTGCCGCGGGTCTCTTCGGCGACGCGATGGCGACCAACAACTTCATGGTTGGCGTTGCGTTCCAGGCCGGGACAATCCCGCTCAAGGCCGAATCGATCGAGACGGCGATCAAGCAGAGCGGGGTGGCCGTCGACATGTCGCTCGCGGCGTTCCGCTGGGGACGGATGGCGGTCGTCGACCGCGCGTTCGTCGAAGGCGAGGCTGGAAAGGGGCAGGGCGTGGTCGGTGAGCTCTCGCGTGCGCCGCAGCTCTCGGCCCCCGCGCGGGCGATCGTCGATTCCGTCGGCGCGCAGGGCGAGGTCAAGCGCCTGCTCGAAGTCCGCGTCCCCGACCTGATCGACTACCAGGACGAGGCCTATGCGAAGCGCTACGCCGAGGTCGTGAAGCGCACGATGACTGCCGAGCAACGGGCGGCGCCCGGAAAGACTGCGCTGGCCGAGGCCGCGGCGCGCTACCTCTACAAGCTCATGGCATACAAGGACGAGTTCGAGGTCGCGCGCCTGCACAGCGATCCGGCGTTCCTCGCGAAGCTCGACGCGCAGTTCAAGAACGGCTATACGGTCAAGTACAACCTCGCGCCGCCGACGATTTCCAAGCGCGATCCGATCACCGGCGAGCTGCAGAAGCGGCAGTTCGGCTCGTGGATGCTTTCCGCGTTCCGGATGCTCGCCAGGTTCAAGGGCCTGCGCGGCGGCGCGCTCGACATCTTCGGAAACACCGAGGAGCGCCGGCACGAACGGCAGCTGATCGAGGACTACGTGAAGCTGCTCGACGAGATCGGCGCGAAACTCAACTCCGCGAACCACGCTGCCGCCGTGGCGCTGGCCAGCGTTCCCGACGAGATCCGTGGCTATGGGCACGTGAAGGAGCGCAACATCAACGCGGCAAAAGCGCTCGAAGAGAAGCTGCTGCAGTCGTTCCGCGGTGCGCAGCCGGTACGCGCAGCGGCCTGATTCCCGGGGAGAAGCCATGAACGAGCTCAACGGCCACGACTTCGAGGACATGCACGTCGGGATGACGGCGACCTATGCCAAGACGATCACCGAAGCGGACATCGTGCTCTTCGCCGGGGCGTCCGGCGACAACAATGCGATGCATACCAACGAGGAATTCGCGGCGACCACGCCGTTCAAGGGCCGGATCGCCCATGGCATGCTGTCGGCGAGCGTCATTTCGGCGGCGATCGCCAACAAGCTGCCGGGACCGGGCACCGTCTACATGAAGCAGAGCCTCGAGTTCCGCGCGCCGGTGCGCGCCGGAGACACCGTGCACGCGACCGTGACGGTGCGGGCGATGCACGCGGAGAAGAAGCGCGTCGTGCTCGAGACCGTCTGCACGGTGCGGGGAACGGTCGTCATCACCGGCGAAGCGCTCGTGAAGGCGACCTCGCACAAGTAACGGAGGGCTGAGATGGCAGACCAGAACTACGATCCCGCACAATTCCTCGCGAACCTGCTGCAGGCGGGTCAGCGGATGATCGAGAATTCGATGGCCGCTGCCGGCGCCGCCGGCGCCATTCCGCAAGGCTTTCCCGGGGCCCCGGCTGCACCCGAGGCTCCCGCCGATCCGGCGGCGATGTGGGCAGAAGCGTCCAAGCGCTTCACCGAGATGGGGCAGGAATACATGAAGCAGGTGACGGGATTCTGGACCGCGGCGATGGGCGGCGGTCCGAATCCGTGGCAGGCGTTCATGCCGGCCGGTGCGGAGTCGAGCGACAAGCGCTTCGCCGGAGAAGCCTGGGCCCGCGATCCGCGCTTCGACGCGATGAGGCGCAGCTATCTTGCGTATGGCGATTTCCTCAGCAAGTCGGTCGAGGCCGCGCCGGTCGACGAGCGCACCAAGGGCCAGATGCGCTTCGCGACGCGTCAGATCGTCGACGCGCTGAGCCCGGCCAATTTCTTCGCGACGAACCCCGAGGCGATCGAGCTCGCCAAGGAGACCGGCGGACAGAGCCTGGTCCAGGGGATGAGCCTCTTCTTCAACGACATCGCCGCAAAGCGAATCACGATCACCGATCAGCGCGCCTTCGAGATCGGCAAGAACATCGCCACGACGCCGGGGTCGGTGGTGTTTGAAACCGACGTCATGCAGCTGATCCAGTACAGCCCGACGACGGCGAAGGTGCACGAGACTCCGCTGGTGATGTTCCCGCCGGCCATCAACAAGTTCTACATCCTCGACCTCCAGCCCGAGAACTCGCTCGTGCGCTACGCCATCGACCAGGGCCACACGGTCTTCATGGTGTCGTGGCGAAACATACCGCCCGAGCTCGGTCACCTGACGTGGGACGACTACCTGCAGCAAGGCGTGATGAAGGCGATCAACGTCGTGCGCGAGATCTGTGGCGTGGAGCAGGTGAACACGCTCGGCTTCTGCATCGGCGGCACGCTGCTCGCATCGGGCCTTGCGGTGATGAAGGCGCAGAACGAGGATCCGGCCGCGAGCCTCACGCTGCTGACGACGATGCTCGACTTCACCGACACCGGCGAGATCGGGCTCCTCATCAGCCCCGAGTCGGTCGCGCAGAAAGAGGCGACGATCGGCAAGGGCGGTGTCATGCCGGGGCGGGAGATGGGCCTCGCGTTCTCGTCGCTGCGCGCGAACGATCTCGTGTGGCCGTACGTTGTCAGCAGATACCTCAAGGGCAAGGAGTCGCCCGCGTTCGACCTGTTGTTCTGGAACGCCGACGACACCAATCTGCCCGGGCCGATGTTCTGCTGGTACCTGCGCAACACCTACCTCGAGAACCGGCTGCGCGAATCCGGCCAGACGGTGCAGTGCGGCGTTTCGGTCGATCTCGCGGACATCGACTGCCCGACGTTCCTCTACGCGTCGCGCGAGGACCACCTCGTTCCCTGGGTCACCGCGTACACCTCGCAGGAGCTCCTCGGTGGCGATACCACGTTCGTTCTCGGGGCGAGCGGACATATCGCCGGCGTTATCAACGCGCCTGCGAAGAAAAAACGCAACTACTGGACGAGCGACAAGATCGGAGGCGACGCCGAGACGTGGCTGTCGACGGCGGAGTCCGTGCCGGGAAGCTGGTGGCCGTTCTGGGGCGAATGGCTCGCCTCGCACGCCGGTCCCGAGGTCGACGCGCGAAAATCGCTCGGAAGCGCGGAGTACAAGGTGATCGAACCGGCACCAGGGCGCTACGTCAAGGCCAAGACGACCTAGGCCCGCCGACCGCTCGCGTTCGCAATCCCGACAGACCCCAAGCAGAAGAAGGAGTGACTACAAATGATGCAGCCGATCGAAGTCGACGAAGTGCTCAAGAAGATGGCGGCGGAGTCCGTCAAGCAGGGTGAGAACCTGCGCGTCACGTTCCGCGACCTCACGCTGAAGGCGCTGCAGACGCGCGAGCTCTCGCTCGGCCAGATCCAGCAGGTGGTCACGAGCATCACCGAGGGCGTCAACGTCGGCGCCGCGAAGGCGAAGATCGACGCCGCCAAGCCGCTCGCGGATGCGCTGAAAGGGATGGACGACGCTCTGCTCAAGGCGGTGGAAGCGAGCCGGATCACGCTGGAGCTCTTCACCGACCACGGCGTCGGTGTCAAGGATTCGCTGGTGATGGTCGCGCTCGACGAGCTCGAGCGTCTCGAGGACGAGTTCCTTCGCTCGGTAAAGCAGTCCGCGGACAACGCGAGCAGCAGCATCCGCGCCAAATGGACGCCGGTGCTCGACAAGATGAAGCCCGGAGCGACGGATACGGGTGCGCGCGTGCAATCGGCGCTCGAGGAATTCTCCGCGCACGCGAAGGCGGCCATGCGGCAGCAGCGCCGCGCTACGCTCAAGGCGACGGCGATGATGACGCAGAGCTTCGGAACGCTCGCGAGCGGCGTGCTGGTCGGCCTCGCCGAGGGGATGAAGCGCACGCCGGCGGCGAAGAAGAAGTAGCCGCCGCAAGGGCGCCCGGAGCGGGCGGGCCCTGCGGGGATTCCGCGCCGAAGCGCGCAGAGGGGTCGGCGCGGGTTCTCTAGCGCCGCACCGATTCGTGCGCCTGCGAAGCCATACGCGCGGGAGAGTTGAGCGCTCCGTACGCGTCGTACGCGCCGGTGCGCTGAATGATCTCGAAGAAGAACCGCTCGGCGAACGTCTCGGTGTAGGTATGCAGGTACTCGCCGGCCGCGGAGCGGTCGTAAAGTATTCCTGCCTTGCGCAGCCGGTCGAGCATGCCATCGGCAAGCTCGACGCGCGCGCCCAGGTCGTCATAGTAATTGGGCGAGATCGGCACGAAACCGACGCCCGCACGGCGCATCCTGTCGACGGTGTCGAAGATGTCAGTCGCAGAGAACGCGATGTGGTGAACGCTTGCACCGCCGTGCGCGGAGATCGCGCGCGCCGTCGTGGTCGAGCGACTCTGCGACACGTTCAGCACGAGGCGGACCTTGCGGTTCGCGTTCGCGACGCCGCAGCTCCGGACAAGCCCGTGCGGATCGGAGAGCTCGAGGCTCTCGCCGGGCTCCATGCCGAGAACGGCGCGGCAGAAGAGGATCCACGTGTCCAGCTGGTCGACCGGAAGCGCGAGCGCGATGTGGTCGATCGCCGCGAGCCCGCTCGCCGGATCGGGCGCAGGGCCCTGCGGCGCCAGGTCGAAATCGGCCTCGAGGAGCTTCGAAAGACCGAGGTCGGCCGGGACGAAATAGACGAGGCTGCCGTCGGGGGCGTAGATCGCCGGAATCCGCGCTTCCTGCGGACCGACGCGGCTGTCGAAGCGCTGGCAATGAAACGACGTCGCGCGGTTGAGCGCCCGTACGCTGTCGTCGGCGACGACGCTCATCGCGCAGACGGTGGGCCCGTGAATGGCGAACTGCGCATCGGCAAACGAGCCCGGCTCGGCGTTCAGCACGAGGTTCACGTCGCCCTGCCGATAGAGCGTCACGTCCTTCGAGCGGTGCCGCCCGGCGCACCGGAATCCCATCGCTTCGAGCAGCGACGCGAGCGAGGACTGCGCTTCTCCCTGCACGGCGAATTCGACGAACGCCATGCCCTCGACGCCGGGCGCCGCCGGCGGGTCGAACAGCTCGACGCGGTTGAGCACCGCCTTCGCGGCCCCGGCCGAGGCATCGTTGGCGGGCCGAGCGGCCTCGAGCCGCTCGCGCGTCTTCGCCTCGAGATAGAGCAGCGATTGCATCGCGTCGATCGACGTCCGCCGGTTCGGCGCTTCGCGGAAAAGATCGTTGAACACCTCGAGCGATACGGGGCCGGTGTAGCCCGCGGCGAGCGTGTGAACCATGAAGTTCGCGAGGTCGAACTGACCCTGGCCGGGGAAGCAGCGGTAGTGGCGGCTCCATTGCAGCACGTCCATCGCCATTCGCGGCGCATCCGCGACCTGCACGAAGAAGATCTTGTCGCCGGGGATCGACGCGATACCCGCAGGGTCGTCGCCGAGCGACAGCATGTGAAAGCTGTCGAGGATGATGCCGAGATGGGGGTGATTGACGCGCTTGACGATCTTCCAGGCGTGCTCGTAGTGGTTGATCTTCCTGCCCCAGGCGAGGGCTTCGTAGCCGACGAGCAGGTTGCGTCGCGCGGCGCGCTCTGCGAGCTCGTAGAGCTGCTCGGCTGCGAGCTCGTCGCCGCCTTCCGACGGCGCACCGACGTTCGAGCAGGCGAGCATCATCGGCGCGCCGAGCGCCTGCATGACGTCGAACTTGCGCTCGGCGCGATCGAGGTTTCGCTTGAAGAGCGCCGGAGCGACGCCCTCGAAGTCCCGGAAGGGCTGATAGAGGTCGATGCCCAGTCCAAGGTCCGCTGCCATCGCGCGAAGCTCGGCGGGCGTCCCGTTGTAATAGATGAGATCGTTCTCGAAGATCTCGACGGCGTCGAAGCGCGCCGCCGCGATCGCCTCGAGCTTCGTGCGCAGCGTGCCGCTCACGCACACCGTCGCAATCGACCGGCGCATCGCGATGTTCCGGCGTGCCCGCTAGTACGCGATCTTCGACACCGCGCGCAGCTCTTCGGCGGTGGTCGTCGGGAACCCGAAGAATTCGAGGTAGGCGGGTATCTGCTCGTAGAGCATGTCGGTGCCGACCTGCGTGCGGCAACCCTTCTCCTGCGCGGCGCGCAGGAACGGCGTCACCTCCTGCTTCATCACGACCTCGCCGACGAACATGTTCGAAGCGAGACGGGAGACATCGACCGGCAGCGGGTCGCCTTCCTTCATCCCGAGCGGTGTCGCGTTGATGACGAGGTCGTGACCCGCGGGATCCTTCGAACCCGTGCGGACGTCCATCTTCGGATAGTGCTCCCTGAGGCGCGCGGCCAGACCTTCGGCGGATTTCACGTTGTTGTCGAAGAGGGTCATCGCCGCGACATGCTCGGCGGCGATCGACGCAGCGATCGCCGACCCGACGCCGCCCGAGCCGACGATCAGGCACGAGGCGCCGTCGAACTTGAAGCTCTTGCGCTTCAGCCCGCGCGAGAATCCTGCGCCGTCGAACATATCGCCGAGGAGCGTGCCGTCGGGGCGCAGCAGAATGGCATTGCACGATCCCGCGACCTGCACGGCGGTCGAGCATTCGTCGAGCAGTGCAACGGTCGTGACCTTGTGCGGCATGGTGACGAGCGCGCCGCGGATGTTGCTGAGACGGAAGAGCTGTCGCAGGAACGTCGGGTAGTCCTCGGGCTTGACCCCCATCGGCACGACGACGGCGTCGATCCCGTGCTTGTCGAAATAGGGGTTGTAGATCAATGGCGCCTTGAAGGCTTCCGTCGGATACCCGAGGTGCGCGATCAGGGTTGTCTTGCCGCTTATCATTTCGACCCTCCGGAGGCGTTCACGATGTGACGGGACAAGGGATCCTCGAGCCCGACCCGATCCTGAATATTCGCTGCCGCCCCTTGACGTGTCACCTAACGAAAGTCAGGTGCGCCGGCGCGCCGCGTCAGGCCCGCCGCCCGTGCTCTGCGCACTGTATCCCGGCTCGGATGGCGCTTGGCGACATGCGCAGCGATGGGGCGGCGGGTCGGCGGCGGCGGGCGGCCCAGCCTAACTTAAGACAGTTGCCCCGCCGCGCCCACAGCCGGTACTGTTGCACCAGCGCACCCGGAACAACGGCGGTCCGCGGTGCCTCGACCGACGGAGCCGGGAATGAAAAAGTCGATAGCCACCGTCGCCCTCGGCGGCACGCTCCCGGAGAAGCTGGAGGCCGCCGCCGCCGCATACTTCGACGGCGTCGAGGTCTACGAGCCGAATCTGCGCTCCTACGAAGGCACGGCCCGCGACGTCGGCAGAATCGCGGCCGATCTCGGGCTCACGATCGACCTCTTTCAGCCGCTGCGCGACTTCGAGGGGGTGCCTGACGCCGAGCTTCGCCGCAACCTCGATCGCGCGGATGCCGCGTTCGACGTGATGGGCGAGCTCGACGCGAACCTGCTTCTTGTCTGCTCGAACACCGCCGAGAGCGCCTCCGGCGATGTGGAGCGCGCGGCCACGCAGCTCTTCCAGCTCGCCGAGCGCGGCGCGCAGCGCGGCATCCGGATCGGTTACGAGGCGCTTGCGTGGGGCAGGCACGTGTTCCGCTTCGACCAGGCGTACAGGATCGTCGCGCGCGCCAATCACCCGAATCTCGGAGTCATTCTCGACAGCTTTCACACGCTCGTGCGGCCCGAAGGCTGGTCGGGGATCGCCGAGGTGCCGGCGAGCCGGATCTTCTTCCTTCAGCTCGGAGACGCGCCGCGGATGGAGGGCGACCCGCTGTCGATTCGCAGGAACCACTCGAGGCTCCCGGGACACGGTGACCTCGACGTCGCGGGCTTCCTGCGCGCCGTCCTCGCGACCGGCTACTCCGGCAACCTCTCGATCGAGATCTTCAACGAGCAGACGAAGGAATCGCCCAAGGCGACGGCGCGCGCGGGGATGAGCGCGCTGCTCAACGTCGAGGAGCAGGCGCGGCGCGGCGAGGAGCACGGCCGACCGGGCCCGGCGCGCACCGTCGGGGCGGCGTGAGCGGCCAAACCGCGCGAGCGACGCGGCAGCGCGTTACAGGAGCTTCAGCTGACGAGCCTTCGCGATGGCACCGGTGCGGTTGCGCACCTGCAGCTTGCCGAAGATCTGGTTGAGGTGCCACTTCGTGGTGCCGATCGTCGTGCCGAGCTTGTCGGCGATCTCCTGGTTCGTCGCACCGAGGTTCAAGAGCCGGAGGATCTCGCGCTCGGACTTGCTGAGCGGCTCCGGAAGCGCGGGCGCCATCGTCTCGGCTTCCTGGGGCAGAGCGTCGAGCAGCGCGCTGACGAATTCCGGCGCGACGTGGCGCACCTGCGCGAGCATCGCGCTCAGCCCGATCCCCTCGTCGAGGAAGATCCGGCGATAGCCCCGCGACGCGGCCAGCGAGACAGCGCTCTCGAGATGGCGTAGCGCCGCAGAATGATGTCCCTGGGCGCGTTTGCACAGTGCCTGCAGCACGCGGATCGCGGCGAGGCTCCCGTCGCTGCGGTCGGCTACCGCGGCTGCCTCGGCCTTCGCGAGCTGCGCCTCGGCGAGACTCGGATGGTGTTGCGCGATCAGCAGCCGCGCGAACGTCAGCGATTCGTGCTCGGTGGTCGATCCCTTGAGCTCGTGCGCGGCTGCGAGCGTGCGCGCCGCCTCGCCGACGTTGCCCTCGCGCAGCTGCAGCTCCGCCGTGAGCAGGGCGACCGACCGCTTGCGTCGCGGACTCTCCGGGCGCTCGGCGATGTCGCGCGCCTCGGCGAGCGTGTTCCACGCGGACTCGCGGTCGCCGGTGGCGAACTGCAGCTTGGCGAGCGCGCGCTGGCCCATCATCGTCGGAAAGATCATTCCGAGCTGCTGGCACAGCGCGATCCCGTTCTCGAGATAGCGCCGCGCCGTATCGAGGTCGTTGGTCTCGTAGTAGAGGATGCCGAGCGAGACATGGACGAAGCCCGCGAGCGGCAACGGTTCGCCGGCGGAATCGACGTATTTGGACGCCGCTTCCTTGCAGCGCACGATCGCCTCGCGCACGTCGCCCCGGGCGACCATCAGCGGAGTGAGATGCCCGAGCGCGTCGAGCATCATCAGGTGGTTGCCGAGCTTGCGTCCCAGTACCACCGCTTCGTTCAGGGTCTCTATTGCGGCGTTGCGATCGCCGCACAGCGCCTGCGCTTGTCCGAGCAGCGACTTCGCGAAGACGCGGAAGAACGAGCCGCTCGCCCCGAGCTCCTCGAGCGCGCGCTTCGCCGGCTCGACCGCGTCTTTCGGATCACCCCAGTTGAGCGCGAGGTACGAGTGGAACGCGTACCACATCCCGCGCTGCGCCGGCGACGCGTCGGCGCCGGCCCCGGCCGGATCCGGCGGCGCCGGATACTCCTGAGCCTCGTAGGTCAGGCCGCGCAGATAGAGCAGCCACGACTTGTAGGCGACGAGATCGCGGTGCTCGCGCACCGTCCGGTCCGGCAGCGAATCGAGCCACCCGAGCAATGTGGGCATCTCGCCGCGCGTCAGCGCATCTTCGACGAGCACGCGGAACAGCCGGATCGTGGCCGGGATGTCTTCGGCGGCGAGCGCGTACTTGATCGCTTCGCTTCCCGATCCGTTCGCCTCGTGCCACGCGCTCGCCTTCTGCAGGAGATCCCGGCGCTCGATGGGATCGAGACGCGCGCGCAGGAAATCGGCGAAGAGCTGATGGTAGCGATACCACTGGCGTGCGTCGTCGAGAGGCACCAGGAACATGTTCGCCTGCTCGAGGCGCGGCAGGATCACCTTGCTGTCATTGCGGCCAGCCACGGCGTCGCACAGCGGCGCCGACAGCCTCTCGAGCACGGCGGTCCTGGTGAGGTACGAGCGGATGTCGTCGTTTTGGCGCCGTAGAACCTCGGCGGCGAGATAGTCGATAACGTAGCGGTGCTCGCCGCTGAACGAAGTCGCGCGCTGATCCATATCGTCCGCCCGGTTGACGCGAATCGGTTGCTGTCTCGACAACGCCGCCATCTGGAGGCCGGCAATCCAGCCTTCGGTGCGCTCCCCGAGCGCACGCACCGCGTCCCCGTCAAGCTCGAGGCCCATCGTATTCTTTAGGAACTGCGTCGACTCGTCAAACGAGAAGCGCAGGTCGTCGAGACCGAATTCATTGACGCGCCCAAGCGCGCGCCAGCGCGCGATCGGCAGGTTCGGCTGATCGCGCGACACGAGCACGAGATGCAGCTTCTCCGGCATTCGCTCGATGAGGAATTCGACGGCCGCATCGACCTCGGGATTTCCGACAAGATGATAGTCGTCGAGCGCCAGCACGATCCTGGTGTCCGACTCCCCGATCTCGTTGAGCAGCAGCGTGACGAGATCCTTCGGGGCCGGCATCCCGAGGCTTCCAAGCAGCGAGATCGGCGCCCGGCCGACTGCGGGCTCGACCGCCTGCAGCGCAGCGACGAGGTAATAGAGGAAATGGCTCGTCTCGGCGTCGTCCTCGTCGAGCGAGATCCACGCGACCGCCGCCGCGGGCGCGAGCTCGCGCAGCCAGTCGACGACGAGCGTGGTCTTGCCGAAGCCCGGAGGGGCGGCGACGATGGTCAGCGGCCGCGCAAGGCCCTGGTGCAGTCGATCGAGCAGGCGCCGGCGCGCGACCATGTGCACACGCGACGGCGGAAGCGTGATCTTGGTCCTGAGCAGCGGTGTATAGGCGGCCTTCGGCACGTCGTCTACTGGGGCGCGTTCTCGTGGAAGGCCGAGGTTACCGGCGTCGCACGCGATGTGCAAATGCGCCCCGCGCGAGGCGGGCGGCATTAAGATGGCGCTTGGCGAGGAACGCGCGCGGGCGGCCGCAGTGCCTAACCTTCGGCAGGTGACCGGCCGAGTTTGCCCGATCGAAGATCGACACGCCTCTACCCGCTCTTCAACCTGCAACGGAAGGTCAGCGATGCACTACGAAAACATTCTCACCGAAAACCGTGGCCGCGTCGGCATCGTGACGCTGAACCGGCCCAAGCAGTTGAACGCGCTCAACGACGCACTGATGGACGAGTTGGGGCATGCGCTGCGCGCTTTCGACGACGACAACGCGATCGGCGCCATCGTCATCACCGGCAACGAACGCGCATTCGCTGCCGGCGCCGACGTCGGCGTGATGGCCGAGAAAAGTTTCGTCGACGTCTACACGACGCAGTTCATTACCCGGAACTGGGAAACGATCCGCGTCGTGCGCAAACCCGTGATCGCCGCCGTCGCCGGCGTGGCGCTCGGCGGCGGCTGCGAGCTCGCGATGATGTGCGATATCGTCATCGCCGCGCAGACGGCGAAGTTCGGCCAGCCCGAGATCAAGCTCGGCATCATCCCAGGAGCGGGTGGCACGCAGCGCCTGCCGCGCGCGGTCGGGAAAGCGAAGGCCATGGACCTGATCCTGACCGGGCGGATGATGGATGCGCAGGAGGCCGAGCGCGCGGGTCTCGTCTCGCGCGTCGTGGAGCCGGACAAGCTCCTCGAGGAGGCGTTGGCGGCGGCCAACGCGATCTGCGACTACTCGATGCCTGCGGTGGCCATGGCGAAGGAGGCCGTCAACCGTGCGTTCGAGGGCGCGCTCGCCGACGGTGTTCTCTACGAGCGTCGTCTGTTCTACTCGCTGTTCGCGACCGACGATCAGAAAGAGGGAATGCGCGCCTTCATCGGGAAGCGCAAGCCGTCGTTCCGCCATCGCTGAAGGTCCGGACGGCGCGGCGCGCTGCGGCACGGTTGCACATCGCGCGGCGGAGATCGTGACCATCGGCCGCGGATGGAAGGCGCTGCCATCGCGCCTGCGCGCAGCGCTCGCGACAGGCGCGACGATCGTCACGCCGAACAATCGGCTCGCACGGCGCCTCGCAGCCCTCTACGACGATGCGCAGCGCGCCGCCGGGCGCCTCGCATGGGAAGCGCCGCTCGTGTTGCCTTGGAGCGGCTGGCTCGTGCGGCTGTGGCAGGACGCGGCGACGGCCGAGCTCGATGCACCGCCGCCGCACCTCATCACCGCAGCGCAGGGCGCTTTCCTGTGGAAGCGCGTCGTGGCTACCGATCGCTGCCCGCGGGTCGACGAAGGCGGGCTGAGTGCGCTCGCGGCCGATGCCTGGTCGATCCTCCACGCCTGGGGCGCAGGCGGTGAGGGGTGGCGTGGATGGACCGGCGGGGACGACGATCGTCAGGCATTCGTCAACTGGGCCGACGACTATTCGAGCTGGCTCGCCGGTGCGAAGGCGATCGATCTCGCGCAACTCCCCGACTGGCTCGCGCGGCGAGCGACGACGGTGGGAGCGTGGCGCGACGCCGCAGTGACGCTCGCGGGCTTCATCGATGAGTCTCCGCAGCAACGGCGCCTCGCCGACGCGCTGGGCGCGGCAGGAATGCGCATCGACCGCTTGCCGTCGGTGGGTGACACGGCCGGAGCCGCAGCGCGCGTCGCGGCGACGACGGCCCGCGACGAAGCAATGCGTGCGCTGCAGTGGGCGCGAGAGCGCACGCTTGCCGATCCCGACGCGACCATCGCCGTCGTCATCGACGATATCGCTTCGCGGTGTGCGGAGATTCGTGCGCTCGCCGACGACGTGCTGTGTCCGGCGCTTCAATGGCCGGGGCGCGAGGAGGGCGAGCGGCCCTACGAGATTTCGCTCGGCGCTGCCGCGAGCTCGATCCCGCTGCTCGCTGCGGCGCTCGACTTGATTGCGCTCGCCCAGGGTCCTCTGCCGACCGGACGCGCCGCCGCGCTGTTGCGCTCGCCCTACCTCGCGGGCGCTGGCGACGCGTGGACACGGCGTGCGAGCGTCGAGCGCGGCTGGCTGAAGGATGGGCGGCGCGATATCGCGCTCGACGAGGCGATCGCCACACTCGCCGGCGTCGATCGAGGGCTGTTCGATCGCTGGCGCGGGGCGCGCGACGCCATGCCGCTGCCCGGGGCGTTGACGCCGCGCGAGTGGACCGGATTCTGGAGCGCATGGCTCGGAGCAACGGGATGGCCCGGAGATCGACAGCTCTCGTCGGCGGAGTGGCAGGCGCGCCAGCTCTGGGATTCGCTCCTCGGCGAATTCGCGGGCTTCGGCATGCTCGCCCCGCGGATCTCGGCAGCGGACGCGGTCCGCTGGCTGGCTGCGCTTGCCGACGATCACGTCTTTCAGCCCGAGTCACCCGCCGCGCGCGTGCAGATCCTCGGCGGCCTGGAGGCGGCGGGGCTCCCGTTGGATGCGCTGTGGATCACCGGCCTGGCGGCCGAGGCCTGGCCCCGGGCGCCGCGTCCGAACCCGCTGCTTCCGCTGGCATGGCAGCGCGAGCGGAATGCGCCCCATGCAACGGCGGCGCGCGAGCTAGCGTACGCGCAGGCGCTCACCGCGCAGTGGGCGCACGGCGCGGCGGAAGTGGTCTTCTCTCATGCCCGCAATGCCGACGACCACGAGCGCTCGGTGTCACTGCTCGTCCAGGCAGCGCTTCCACTCGACGCGGCGGTGCCGCACACGACAGCGGAGCTGCAATTCACCGAGGCGCCGAAGCAAGAGGCGACTCGCGACGACCACGCGCCGACGCTCGAGGCGGGAACGCGGATCCGGGGCGGTGCGAACCTTCTCGACGCGCAGAGCAACTGCCCGTTCCAGGCGATCGCACGCTTCCGTCTCGGGGTCGAGCGCTGGCCGAGGCTCGCGACGGCTCTGCTTCCCGCCGAGCGCGGCATCCTCGTTCACGCTGCGCTTGCTTCCTTCTGGCGCGAAGTTCGCGACCATGCGGCGCTCGTCGCGCTTGCGCCCGAGGCCCTCGGCCAGCGAATCGCGGCGGCCGCCGAGGGCGCCTTGGGCGAGATCTCCTCTGCCCGCTGGCGCAGGATCCCGCGGGCAGTCCGTGCCGGCGAGGCGCAGCGGATCGCAGCGATTCTTCGTGACTGGATCGAGGCGTTCGAGCGCCCGCGCCCCGCGTTCCGTGTCGAAGCGGTGGAGCTCGAGCGAGTGTTCACGATCGACGGGACCGAGCTCGCGCTGCGGATCGATCGCGTGGATCGACTTGCGAACGGCGGTCTCGCGGTAATCGACTACAAGACAGGCGAGGCGAAGCCGCCGACGGCGTGGTTCGATCCACGTCCGCAGGCGTCGCAGATCGGCGTCTATGTGCTCGCGGAACGCGCGCAAGGCGGGGGGCCTATTCGCGCGGCTGCCTATGGGCAATTGAAGTCCGGCGCGATGGGCGTCCGCGGCCTCGCTGCCGACGACGTCACCTGGCCCGCGCTGCCTGTTCCGGCTTCGCTGCGCGGGCTGGAGCTCCCGGACTGGAACGCTGTCGAATCCCGCTGGGTGCAGGCGCTGGGTGCGCTCGCGACCGAAGTCGGAAACGGCTACGCCCCGGTCGCACCGCGGGATCGGCGAAACACCTGCAACACCTGCGGACGGCAGGCGCTGTGCCGGATCGGTGCGCCGGCCACCGACGACATCGACGAGGGCGGCGATGGTTGAGACGGCGGGCGATCGCACGTTCGCCGCCGATGACGCTGCCGCGCGCGAGCGCGCGCTCGACGTCACGCGGTCGTTTCTCGTCCAGGCCCCTGCAGGAGCGGGGAAGACCGAGCTGCTGATCCAGCGCTATCTCGCGCTGCTCGCGTGCGTCGAGCGGCCAGAGCAGATCGTCGCCATCACGTTCACACGCAAGGCTGCAGGCGAGATGCGCGAAAGGATCGTCGCGGCGCTCGCCCATGCCGATACGGACGCGCCCGCGGACTCGCCGCATGACATGGCCACCCGCGCGCTCGCGCGCGCGGCGCTCGCCCGGGACGAACGGCAGGGTTGGCGCGTTCTCGAGCATCCGTCGCGGCTCGCGGTGACGACGATCGACGCGCTCGTCGCAGCGCTCGCGCGCCAGGCGCCGGTGACGACCGAGCTGGGCGCCGCACCGCGCTACGAGGAGCACGCGGAGGCGCTCTACGCGGAGGCGGTGCGGAGGGCACTCGACGAAGCGCCGGCCGACGACCCTGGCTGGCGCAGGCTCCTCGCCCACCAGGACAACGACGCGGAAGGCGTCGTCAGGCTTCTCGCCGACATGCTGGCGAAGCGCGATCAATGGATCGAGATCATCGTCGCTGCGAAGCGGGAGGGATTTCGCGCCGCGCTCGAGGACGTGCTCGCTGCCGAAATCGTCGGTGAAATGGAGGAGGCGGCCGCGCTCGTTCCCGCGTCGCTGCGCGGCCAGCTCGTCGATTGCGAGCGCGACGCAGCCACGGCGCTCGCGGGCTCGCCGCAAACCCTCGAGCGCGCGAACGCTCTCGCCTCGATGGCCGCAACGGGGGGCCTGCCGCCGGCCGCCGTCGACGCTCAGGCGCATTGGCGCGAGCTTGCCGAGTGGCTGCTCGTCGCCCGCGAGGCGCGGTTCCGCAGAGCGGTGACGACTCTCGACGGCTTCCCCGCGAAAGGGAAGGGGCCCGGCGCAGCGGCAAGAGAGCAGAGCAAGGTCGCGATGCTGGAACTGCTCGAGCGCTTCGGCGTCGTTCCCGAGCTCGCCTCGGCACTCGACACCGTTCGGCGGCTTCCGCAGCCGCGCTATCCCGACGACGCCTGGGCGATGGTCGAAGCGCTGCTCGACGTGCTGCCGCGGGCCGCCGAGTGCCTGCTCGACGGGTTTCGCGACACCGCGACGATCGACTTCACGCAGGGCACGATCGGTGCGCTTGCGGCGCTTGGCGGCGAGGCACCGACGGATCTGCTGCTGAAGGTCGACTTGCAGATCCGCCATCTGCTGATCGACGAATTCCAGGACACGTCCTTCACCCAGATCGAGCTGCTGCGCCGCTTGACCGCAGGATGGGAGCCCGACGACGGGCGGACGCTCTTCGCAGTCGGCGATCCCATGCAGTCGATCTATCGGTTTCGCGGCGCCGAGGTGCGCCTGTTCGTCGAGGCACAAGACGAGCAGCGGGTCGCCGGCCTTCCGATCGAGACGCTCGTCCTGCACCGGAACTTCCGCTCGCAGCGGGGACTCGTCGAATGGGTGAACGACGTGTTCGCCGACGTACTCGGTCCGCGCAGCGATCCGTGGCGCGGCAAGGTGGGGTTCACGCCCGCGATTGCGAAGAACGATCGGCTTCCGGGCGCGGCTACGACGATCGACGTCGCAACCGACGCCGAGAGCGAAGCGCTCACCGTGCTCGCGCGCGTGCGTGCGGCGCTCGACGACGGCGTCGAGCGGATAGGCATCCTCGTGCGCGCGCGCTCGCACCTCGAGCCGCTGCTCACGGTTCTTCGTGATGGCGGGGTGGCTTTCGCGGCGATCGACCTCGATGCGCTCGCCGACAAGCAGTCGGTGCTGGACCTCGTATCGCTGACACACGCATTGCTGCAGCCCGCGGACCGTCTCGCCTGGCTTGCCGTGTTGCGAGCGCCGTGGTGCGGGATGACGCTGCGCGACCTCTTCGCGGTTGCCGATGCCAGCGCCGGGACACCCGCGGGCTCGATTGCGAGCCTGGTCCTGAATCGGGCTCCGATCCCCGGCTGCTCGGAGGACGGGGCCGCACGCTTTGCACGACTCGCCGGCGTGCTCGCGCCTGCGCTTGCCGCGCGCGGGCGTGCGGACGTCGCCGTGCGCGTTCGCGGCGCGTGGCTTGCGCTGGGCGGTCCGGTGACGGTTCGCGAGCCGGTCGACCTCGATGCGGCGGAGCGCTACTTCGCGCTTCTGGCCGAGCACGAGAGCGGCGGCGACGTGCCCGAATGGTCGGCATTCACCGATGCTCTCTCGCGCCGCTTCGTCGCACCGGAGGGAGCGGATGCGACGCGCGTGCACGTGATGACGCTGCATCGGGCCAAGGGACTGCAGTTCGACGCGGTGATCCTACCCGGGCTCGCGCGTATGCCGCCACGCGACGAACCGGAGATTCTGCGGTGGCGCCGGCGCCCGCAGGGCCTGCTGCTCGCGTCGACCGAAGGGAGGGGAAGCGATGGAGATCCCCTCTACGAATATCTCGGGGCGCTGCACGCCGACGAGCAGAGCGCTGAGCTCGCGCGGCTGCTCTATGTCGGATGCACGCGCGCGAAGCGTCGCCTGCACCTCACCGCCGTTCTCGATCCGCGCGTCAAGGAAGGCGTTCCCGGCTGGGCGCCGCCGCCGTCCGGGTCGGCACTCGCAAAATGCTGGGGCGCGATCGAATCGCGAATCGGGCCGCCGAAAGCAGTCACCTCGATGCTCGAGGCCCGGCCCGGCGCCGGTATTCTTTCGCGCTTCGCCGCGTCATGGAAGCCGGCGACCCCGGAGCCCGGCGTGCCGGCGACCGCGCCGCCGTACGCGCACGCCGAGCCGATCCCGTTCGACTGGGCACGCGAGACCGCACGCCACGTCGGGACAGTCGCCCATCGCCTGTTCGCGCAGATTGCGCGCGACGGATTGCCTGCATGGAGCGAGCAGCGCGCGGCGACGCTCACCGCTCGAATCCGCGTGGAGCTCTCGAGCGCGGGGGTCGACGACGCCGAGCTCGACGCCGCCGCGGCCAGCGTGTTGCAATCGGCGTGCGCATTGCTGACCGAGGATCGAGGCCGCTGGCTTCTCGATGCCGGTCATGCGGAGGCGCGTTCCGAATGGGCGCTCGCTGGCATCGACGACGGCGCGGTCGCGCACATCGTCATCGATCGGAGCTTTGTCGCGGACGGTGTGCGCTGGATCGTCGACTTCAAGACCGGCGCGCACGAGGGGGCCGAGGTGGACGCGTTCATCGAGCGCGAAGTCGCGCGCTATCGCGGCCAGCTCGAGCGCTACGCGCGGTTCGTGCGCGCGCTCGACCCACGACCGATCCGCCTCGGCCTGTACTTTGCGCTCCAGCGCGCGTGGCGCGAGTGGCCGTACGAAGGCTGAGCGCCCGAGCGCGCCGGCGGCGCGGCGAAGCGCCACAAAATCCGCTAAAATTCAGGGTCTTGTTGCATCGAGGTCCTCTTGTGCGCTTGTTTCGCGGCCTGCCTGCGTCCGCCATCCCGCCCATCGCGCTGACGATCGGCAATTTCGACGGCGTTCATCGCGGTCACCAGGCGATGCTCGAGCGGCTGATCGAGGCCGCAGACGATATCGCGCTGCCGCCGGCCGTGCTCACCTTCGATCCGCCGCCCCGCGAATTCTTCGCCCGCTCCTCCGCACCGGCGCGCCTCTCGACGCTGCGGACGAAGGCCGAGCAGTTCCGCGCGCACGGGGTGGCGTTCACGTTCGTCGCCCGCTTCGACGCGAAGCTCGCGGCGCTCGCGCCCGAGACGTTCATCGACGAGGTCCTGGTGCGGAAGCTGAACGTCCGCTGGGTGCTCGTCGGCGAGGATTTCCGGTTCGGGAAAGGCCGCGCGGGCGATCTTGCGACGCTCCGTCGCTCGGCCCGGACCTTCAGCGTCGAAGCGATGCGCACCGTTGCAATCGATGGGGAGCGAGCCTCCTCGACCGCCGTGCGCGCGGCGCTCGCCGCCGGTGATCTTGCGCATGCCGGTGCGCTTCTCGGCCGCCCGTTCGTGATTTCGGGGCGGGTGGCGCACGGGGCAAAGCTGGGACGCGATCTCGGCTTCCCGACTGCGAACATCGCGCTCGCACACAAGCCGCCGGTGAGCGGGGTCTTCGCGGTCCGCGTCCACGGACTCGGCAGCGTGCCGCGCGCGGGCGTGGCGAGCGTCGGCGTGCGCCCGACGGTCTCGGCTTCGGGCGTGCCGCTCCTCGAAGTCTTTATTTTCGACTTCGACGACACGATCTACGGGAGGCGCGTCGGCGTCGAATTCGTCCACAAGCTTCGCGACGAAGAGCGCTACGCCGATCTCGATGCGCTGACGAGCCAGATCCGGACCGACGTCGCGCAGGCGCGCGACTATTTCGGCGGAGCGTTGGCGCAAAAGTCCTGAGCGCTCGCAACAGGCGCACCCCCGAATGGAACTCGACAGAACCGATGCCGGACGACCAGAAAATCGACTACAAGAAGACGCTGAATCTGCCTGACACGCCGTTTCCGATGCGCGGCGACCTCGCCAAGCGAGAGCCGCTGTGGGTGAAGGAGTGGCAGCGGAGGCAGGTCTACGAGGCGATCCGCGTAGCGTCCGCCGGCCGCCCGCGGTTCGTGCTGCACGACGGCCCGCCGTACGCGAACAACGACATCCACATCGGCCACGCCGTCAACAAGATCCTCAAAGACATCGTCGTCAAGAGCAAGCAGCTCGCCGGCTTCGACGCGCCGTATGTGCCGGGCTGGGACTGCCACGGAATGCCGATCGAGGTGCAGATCGAGAAGCGGCACGGCAAGAACATCCCCGTCGAGCAGACGCAGCGGCTTGCGCGCGCTTATGCGAACGAGCAGATCGTCAAGCAGCGGGCCGACTTCCAACGCCTCGGAGTGCTGGGCGACTGGGAGCGCCCATACACGACGATGGCGTTCAAGAGCGAAGCCGACGAGATACGGACGCTCGGGCGCATTCTCGAAAAGGGCTTCGTCTACCGCGGCCTCAAGCCCGTCAACTGGTGCTTCGATTGCGGCAGCGCGCTCGCCGAAGCCGAGGTCGAGTACGAGGATCGCACCGACAGCGCGATCGACGTCGGATTTCCGGTCAGCGACGGGGACCGCGCGAAGCTCGCGGCAGCGTTCGGGCTCGCGGCACTCCCCGAAGGCCCCGCGATCGCGGTGATCTGGACGACGACCCCGTGGACGATACCGTCGAACCAGGCACTCAACGTCAACGCGGATCTCACGTACGCGCTCGTCGCGACTTCGCGCGGGCACCTCGTGCTCGCGGAGGATCTCGTCGCCGCCTGTCTCGCGCGCTTCAAGCTCGAAGGACACGTCGTCGCCACCGCCAAGGGCGCGGCGCTCGAACGGATCCACTTTCGCCACCCGCTCTACGATCGCCCGTCGCCGGTCTATCTCGGCGACTACGTGTCGCTCGACCAAGGCACGGGCGTCGTTCACTCGTCGCCGGCGTACGGCGTCGAAGACTTCCTCTCGTGTCGCCGCTACGGCATGACGGACGACGAGATTCTGAATCCCGTGGGCGCGGACGGCCGCTTCGCGGCGAGCCTGCCTCGTTTCGGCGGCGAGAACATCTGGGCGGCGAATCCGCAGATCGTCGATGCGCTGCGCAGCGCGGGCACGCTGCTCTCCGACGAGAAGTTCACGCACAGCTATATGCACTGCTGGCGGCACCGCACGCCGATCATCTATCGCGCGACCACGCAATGGTTCGCCGGGATGGACCACGTACCGGGATGGAACGGCGTCAAGCCCGCGACGACGCTGCGCGAGCTGGCGCTCGCCGGCATCGAAGCCACGCAGTTCTTCCCGGGGTGGGGCAAGGCCCGCCTCTACGGGATGATCGCCAACCGGCCGGACTGGACGCTCTCGCGACAGCGCCAGTGGGGCGTCCCGATGCCCTTCTTCATCCACAAAGAGACCGGAGCGCTGCATCCGCGGACGCTGGCGCTGCTCGAGCAGGCTGCGCAGCACGTGGAGAAGTCCGGCATCGAAGCGTGGCAGACGCTCGACCTCGGCGAGCTCGACGCGGACGACCTCGATCAGTACGTCAAGGTGAAGGACACGCTCGACGTCTGGTTCGACTCCGGGTCGACGCATCAGACGGTGCTGGGCGGCCCGAACGGACGGACGAGCGGCGCCGGCTCGCACGCGAAGGACACGAGCTTCCCGGCCGATCTCTACCTCGAGGGCTCGGACCAGCATCGCGGCTGGTTCCACTCGTCGCTGCTGGTCTCGTGCATGCTGAACGGCGTGGCGCCGTACAAGGCGCTGCTCACCCACGGCTTCGCGGTCGACGGCCAGGGCCGGAAGATGTCGAAATCGCTCGGCAACGGCATCGAGCCGCAGCAGGTGTCGAACACGCTCGGTGCCGAGATCCTTCGGCTGTGGGTCGCGGCGACCGACTACTCGGGCGAGCTCTCGATCTCCGACGAGATTCTGAAGCGCGTCGTCGAGAGCTACCGGCGGATCCGCAACACGCTGCGCTTCCTGCTCGCGAACACCGCGGACTTCGACGCCGCCGCGGATGCGGTGCCGGTCGCCGATCTCGTCGAGATCGATCGCTACGCGATCGCCGCGGCGCGCGCGCTCTCGGCAGCCGTGCGCGAAGACTACGGGCGCTACGAGTTTCACGTCGTCGTCCAGCGCCTTCAGACGTTCTGCTCCGAGGATCTCGGCGGCTTCTACCTGGACGTGCTCAAGGACCGGCTGTACACAACCGGCAAGACGAGCCGGCCGCGCCGCTCGGCGCAGACCGCGCTCGCGCTGATTCGCGACGCGCTCCTCGAGCTGATGGCGCCGATCCTCTCGTTCACGGCCGAGGAAGCATGGCGGATCGTTCATCCCGCCGACACCTCGATCTTCTGCCGGACGTGGATCGACACGCTTCCGGCGCACTCCGGCGAGGATGTCCTCATCGCGAAGTGGACTCGAATCCTCGGCGTGCGCGCAGCGGTGCAGAAGGAGCTCGAGATCCTGCGCCAGGAAGGCAAGGTCGGCTCGTCGTTGCAGGCCGAAGCGGCGATCACCGCGCCCGGCGACGACTACGACGCGCTGGCGAGCCTCGGCGACGACCTGCGGTTCGTGCTGATCACCTCCGCGGCAAACGTGAAGAAAGGCGATGCGCCCGCGATCTCGGCTCGACCCAGCCCGCACACGAAGTGCGAGCGGTGCTGGCATTATCGCCCCGACATCGGTGGCGACGCGGCCCACCCGACGCTTTGCGGGCGCTGCGTGTCGAACCTGAACGGACCGGGCGAAGCGCGCGCGTTCGCCTGAAGGTGCAAGAGACATGGACGCCGGGATCAAGCGTGGCGGGACGCACTGGGCGCGGTGGCTCTGGCTCAGCCTTGTCGTGATCATCGCCGACCAGGCGACGAAGGCGGCGATCATCGCGACGATTCGCGAAGGCGACGCCGTCGTGATGGCGCCGTTCTTCAGCCTCGTCCTCACGTTCAACACGGGTGCAGCGTTCAGCTTCCTGAGCGCGGCCTCGGGCTGGCAGCGCTGGTTCTTCGTCGCGATCGCCGTCGCTGCCGCCGTCATCATCGTCGTGCTGCTCAGGCGCGGCGGCAGCGCGTGGTACGGCGCCGGGCTCGCGCTGATCCTCGGCGGCGCGCTCGGCAATCTCTGCGATCGTCTCGTGGTCGGCAAGGTCGTCGACTTCCTGCTCTTCCACTACGCGGGCTGGGCGTATCCGGCGTTCAATGTCGCCGACAGCGCCATCACCGTCGGAGCGGCCCTCCTGATCTTCGACAGCCTGAGGGGGCACGACGACCGTCCGGCACGTGCCGCGAAGGGAACGTGAATGAAAGTGCTCCTCGCCAATCCCCGCGGGTTTTGCGCAGGCGTCGACAGGGCGATCGCGATCGTCGAACACGCGCTCGCGAAGTTCGGCGCCCCGATCTACGTCCGTCACGAGGTCGTCCACAACCGTTACGTCGTCGAGGGTCTCAGAGCCAAGGGCGCGGTGTTCGTCGAGCGCCTCGACGAGGTCCCGCCGGGCTCGACGGTCGTCTTCTCGGCGCACGGCGTGTCGCAGGCCGTCCGCGCGGAGGCTGCCGAGCGCGGGCTCAACGTGTTCGATGCGACGTGTCCGCTCGTGACCAAAGTCCACTCGGAGGTCGCCAAGATGCACGAGCACGGGCGGCAGATCGTGATGATCGGCCACGCCGGGCACCCCGAGGTCGAAGGGACGATGGGCCAGTGCAGCGGCGGCATTCACCTCGTCGAGTCGGTCGCCGATGTCGAGCGCCTCGCTGTCGCCGACACAGTGCCGCTTGCGTACGTGACGCAGACTACGCTCTCGGTCGACGACGCCGCCGACATCGTCGACGCGCTGAAACGCCGCTATCCCGAAATCGCCGGCCCCAAGCGCGACGACATCTGCTACGCGACGCAAAACCGCCAGGACGCGGTCAAGGCGATGGCGCCGATGGTCGACGCGGTCATCGTCGTCGGGAGTCCGAACAGCTCGAATTCGAACCGGTTACGCGAGGTCGCGGCGAAGCGCGGCGTGCCGGCGTACATGATCGACCGCGTCGAGGAGCTGCGCGCCGAATGGATCGCCGGCAAGCAATGCGTCGGCGTGACGGCAGGCGCTTCGGCGCCCGAGGTGCTTGTGCGGGACGTGCTCGCGAGGCTCGCCGAGCTCGGCGCGAAGGACGTGCGCGAGCTCGACGGCACGCTCGAGCGGGTCGTATTTCCGATGCCGAAGGGACTTGCGAGCTTCGCGACCGCGAAGTCGCCGGAGGTGGGGCCGGGATCTGGCTGAGCCCGCCCGTGGCGCTTCAGGTTACGGGCGCGTAGTCGTAGATCTCGAACCCGGGGCCTTGCTCGACGAGCTTCGTCAGCACGGCGAAGCCCGTATCCTTGCCTCGCGTGAGCGCCATCCCCTGATCGATGGCGAACATGCCGGCTGCGGTCACGACCTGTGGCAACGTCCCATCCGCTTCGTTTCTCGGCGGAACGGGGAAGATCACGACCGGTGCGCGCCTTTCGCCGTCGGGCGCGTTCTCCGCGGCTGCCGCGGCGGCCTCGGGATTGTCGGAGAGGATTTCGCAACCGAATTCGAGTGCGCTCCCTTTGAGCGTGTTGCGGAACCAGCGCACGATCGCAACCTGCGGGCCGGCCCGTCCTTCGACGCGCAACGCTATCAGCTCGCCGATGCGCAGCGGGCTCGGCGACGGATCCGTCTGGCGCAGCGCGTATCCGGCGGGAGTCTGGTTGATGACCTGGCAGTTGGTGAGCGGCGGCAGGTTTGCCGCAGCGGCCTTCACCGACAGATGGCGGCCGCGGCTGTACTGCCAGACGCCGGCGAGACCGGTGCACATCACCACGCGCGCACGGGAGGGAAGCCGGTTGAATTGCCGCGCCGGAGGGATCGCCCATTGGCGGAGCAGGCGCTTGAGCAGCATCAGGTACTTGAGTCTCGACGCGGCGTCGCGTCCGACGCTGGGTGGGTAGTCGCCGCCCGATTCGAGCTTTCGGACCTGCTCCTGGATCTGGAATGCGAGGTCGAACGCGAGCAGGAAGAACTTGCTCCCTTCGATCGAGCCGCCCTTGCTCGCGGAGAACGGCGGAAAGTCGTGCCCGACCGGGATGATCGCCACGGCCTTCGCCATCCGGTGGACCGGAACGACATCGGTCAGCTTCACGTACTGCGCGTACTCGCGTACGTAGCGAATCACCGTTTCGAGCTGGCCCTGGAGGAAGCCGTACGGATTCGCAAGCGCGAGCAACAGCGCTTGCAGATAGGCGCGCTCGGGTGTCGCCTTCGGGTTGTCATCGGACGCGGCGCGCTCGTGCAATCCGCGCTCGCGTGCGAACGCGTAGATCCGGTGCGCGTCGAGCCACGTCCGGGGCGGGATCGGCGAATACGCGAGATAGCTGCTCACGAGAATCCGCGTCGCGCATTCGAGGCAGCGATGGATCAAGCCGATCAGCATCCGGGTGTTGCCGAAGATCGCGCGCTTGTTCGCCTCCTTTTCGAGCACGCGCTTGTACGCGACGAAAAGCTCCAGCGAGAGGCCGAGCGAAGCTTTCGCCGCGTCGAGCGCATCGCCCGCCAGTGGATGCGGCGCTCGGGCGAAGTGAGCTTCGAGCTTCGCCCACAGCGCGTCGGCGGCGTTCCAGTACCTTTCGGCAAGCTCGAGACGGCGCGATTCGCTCATGGCGACGACGTTCGTCGCCGAGAGCGCGTCTCCGATCAGGCGGGCGGCTTCGATGGCGTTGCGCCGCAGCGCGTTATCGAGCCACGGGAAGACCTGGGCGGGGCGAGTCTCAGGCGGGTGCGCCGGATTCGGGTCGAGCGGAGGAAGGCTGAGCGTCAGAGCCATGTGCGACGCCGATTGTAAGCGATTGGGATTGTCGTGAATCGCGGTACCGGCAGGCGCTCGAGCACCGCAGTCGAACGGCGCGAGCGACGCTGCTCGCGTCAGGACCGGAGGAAGCGCGCGACGGGGTCGATCTGCTCCGCGGAAAGGAGCATCGGCGCGTGGCCCACGTCCCCAAACTCGATCAGCGCGGGCTTCGGTCCGCGGCGCACCATTTCCGCGGCCGTGGCGGCCGACAGCAGATCCGACTTGGCGCCACGCAGCAGGAGCGTTGGTTGCCTGATCGCATCCCAGGCCGGCCAGAGATCGGGCGGCGCGGCGCTGGAACGGAAAGGCACCGCGATGCCGGGATCGTACGCAATTCCCCAGCGACCGTCGGCGCGCTGCCGCACGTTGGTGCGCGTCATGTGCTCCCATTGGGGATCGCTCAGCGCCCCGAACGGCGCGGAGATCGCTCGGACGTATTGCTCGATCTCCGCGTAGGTCGCGAACGTCGGATCGGTTCCGAAGTAGCTTCGAATGCGCTCGATCGCCGCCGGCTCGATCGTCGGTCCGACGTCGTTCACGACGAGCTTTCTCACCGGGCTTTTCGGCTGCGCCGCCATCACGATGCCGAGGAGACCGCCCATCGAGGTGCCGACCCAGTCGACGGTCTCGGCTCCGCTGCGGGCGACGAGCGCGGTCAGCGCCGTAAGGTACGTCGGAAAGACGTAATCGTTCGGGTTCGCGAGCCAGTCGCTCTCGCCACGTCCGGGCATGTCGACGGCGAGCACGCGGTGCGTCGGCGCGAGCGCCTCGCCGAGGACGTCGAAGTCGCGGGCGTTGCGCCCGACGCCGTGGACGCAGAGCACGACGCGCGACGCCGCGGCATCGCCCCATTCGAAGTAGACGACTTCGTGGAAGCCGTGTGGCGACAGGCTGCGAAAGCGATTGCGGCGCGGTTGCGTGGCGGTGAGCGGCATGGCGGGGATCTCCGCATCGTGACGAAGCGTCGATGATGCCACAGCGGCGATCAGCGCCATTCGGCCGGAAGTAGCGGCACCAAGCGGGCCGCGCCGTCGGCGAGGAATGCGACGATCTCCTCGCGCCGGGCCATCGCGTCCGCGTAGCCGACCCGCATCAGCGCGCGACAGTATTCGCGATCGAACAGAAGATACGAGAGCAGATTGGAGCCGGTGCCGTGCGTGCTGCCGAGGCCACGCAACAGGTAGCGGACGCCGCGTGGCAGTCGATGGGCGTACTGCACCGCGAGGGCGCCCAGGTCCGTGCTCGGAGCGAGGACGAGCGCGTCGACGTGACGCGCTTCCGCCCCTGCGCGCCCGCCCGCCGCTGCGGCGATCCGGTTGATCGCGTACAGCCGTTCGAGATCGGCACCGAGGTTGTCGAGGAAGACCGACGACAACGCATGGCCCGCGATTTGCCCCAGCGAGGGGTAGCGGGGCGGGGCGGAGGTCACTGCCTGCCCTGTGAACTGGCCGATGGCGACGGCGACGACCCGCGCCGCGCCCAGATGCAGCGCCGGTGCGAGGGGCGCCATCTGGCGCACCGAGCCGTCCATGTAATAGTCGTCCCCGAGGCGCACGGCGGGAAACACGAGGGGGATCGCAGCGGAAGCCATCACGTGATCGATGTCGAGCGCACAGCGCGCGCCGCGGCGGCGCACGCGATGCCACGGAGCGAGCTCCGGCGCACCGTCGTAGAAAGTCACCGCGTGGCCCGACCCGTAACTCGTGGCGTTGATCGCGACGGCGTGGAGATTACCGGCGTCGACGTGGGCGTGGATCTTCGCAGCGTCGATTCCCGTGGCGAGCAGCCTCCGCAGCGGCGTGTTGTCGAGCAGCGAAGTCGCGCGCTCCGGGCCCAGGCCGCCGCCGCCGAGGCTCGCGAGGAGCTGCGTCCCATGGCGCATCAGCGTCACGAAGTCCGCGCGGTAGACGTCCGTGACGGCGATGGCGCGCCACCAGCGGACCAGGCGCGCAACACCGCGGCGAAAGGAATCGGCGTTCGAGGCGAGCACCGCGGCGTTGATCGCGCCGGCCGAGGTGCCGCAGATGACCGGAAAAGGTTGCGCGGCGCGTGCCGGGAGAACCCGCGCGATCGCGCGCAGCGCGCCTACCTGATATGCGGCACGCGCACCGCCGCCCGGCAACACGAGTCCCGTTTCCGCGCGTGCCTCGGCCATCGGCGCGCAGCGATACTAGCCGTTCTCGCGCAGCATCCGATCGAGCATCAGCAGCATCGCCGCCGTCGCGCCCCAGATGTAGCGCTCGCCATAGGGAATCGCCCAGTAGTCGCGGCGCCGCGTTCCGATCATCCGGAAGTGCCGCTGCTGATTCGCCGGATCGAGCAGGAACGCGAGCGGCACTTCGAAGACGTCGGCCACCTCGACCGGGTCCGGCGTCACCGCGAACGGCGGCTCGACCCATCCGATGACCGGCGTTACGCGATAGCCGGTCACCGTCTCGTATTCGGGCAGATGGCCGAGGATCGAGACACGCGACGACGGCAGCCCGACCTCCTCGGACGCTTCGCGCAGCGCGGTCGCCGCGAGCGACGCATCGCCGGTTTCGACGCGGCCGCCGGGAAAGCTGATCTGGCCCGGGTGATCGGGTAGTGCCGCGCTGCGTTGCGTCAGCAGGACTTGCAGTCCCGCGCTGCGGTTGACGAGCGGGACGAGAACGGCGGCAAGCGTGGGATCGCCTTCGCGTCCCGGAAGCCGGAAGCCGTCGGAGAGATTGCGCGCCGAATCGGGTGCCGGGCGCCCCAGCGCCTGGACGAGCCAGTGGCGCTGCGCGGCGGGAGGAAGCTCGAACAGGGGAAGAGACATGTGCGCTGCATCGGATCGCGCCGCGAAGCATGCGACGCATCGGCGGGCGTCCGCATTCCGCCGCGTTCGGCACCAGCATCGATCATACCGCGACCCGCGCGGCGGGTGCAGGCGCCTAAGACGCCTCGAATCGTCGAAGGTGCAAGGGCCGCAGGAATGCGAGGTCGCCGCGCTCGAGGGCGAGTGCACGGGCATCGTCACGGGCGAGTTCGACATTGACAGACCGTCGGTCCTGCTCGAGCGTGAACTCCAGCCGCGCGAGGCGGCCGATCGTCGCGCTTTGCGCGAGGCGCGCGGGAAATGCGCTCGCGACCGACTCGCGCAGCACCTCGATCTCGTGCGGCCGCACGTAGCCGACGGCTTCCGGCACGCCCGGTATCGGCAGCGCGTTGACCTGGCCGAGGAACTCGATCACGAAGGGCGTCGCCGGATCGTCGTAGACCTCGTCCGGCGTGCCGATCTGCTCGATCCGGCCGCGGTTGGTCACGACGATGCGGTCGGCGACCTCGAGCGCCTCTTCCTGATCGTGCGTGACGAACACGCTCGTGACGTGGACTTCGTCGTGCAATCGTCGCAGCCAGCGACGCAATTCCTGCCGCACGCGCGCATCGAGCGCGCCGAAGGGCTCGTCGAGCAGCAGGACGCGCGGCTCCACCGCCAGAGCGCGAGCGAGGGCGATGCGCTGCCGCTGCCCGCCGGAGAGCTGGTGCGGATAGCGTTCGGCGATCCAGTCGAGCTGGATCAGGTCGAGCAGTTTGCCGACGCGCTCGCGAATCTCGGTCTCACGCAACCGTTGCGCACGCGGGCGCACGCGCAAGCCGAACGCGATGTTCTCGAAGATCGTCATGTGACCGAACAACGCGTAGTGCTGGAAGACGAATCCCACCTGTCTCTCTCGCGCGTGGCGGTCGGTCGCGTCCTCGCCGTGAAAGCGTACGCTGCCCGAGTCGGGCGTCTCCAATCCGGCGACGATCCGGAGCAGGGTCGTCTTGCCGGATCCCGATGGGCCGAGCAGCGCGACGAGCTCGCCCGTCGCGACTTCGAGGCAAACGTCGTCGACTGCGGCGAAATCGCCGAACCGTTTCGATACGTGGTCGAGCTCGATGCTCATCGGGCGGCCGCGGCTGTGTCCGCGCGATCGGTGGCTAGGCGGCAATGTGCACGCGTGCGCCGTTCAACGGCGAGTTTCAGCGCGAGCGTCACCAGCGCAAGCAGCGCGAGCAGCGAGGCGACGGCGAACGCTGCGCTGAATTGATACTCGTTGTACAGGATCTCTACGTGCAGCGGCAGCGTGTTCGTCGCGCCGCGGATGTGCCCGGAAACCACCGACACCGCGCCGAACTCGCCCATCGCCCGCGCGTTGCACAGGATCACGCCGTAGAGCAGTCCCCACTTGATGTTGGGCAGCGTGACGCGGAAGAACGTCTGCCAGCCGCTCGCGCCGAGCACGGTCGCAGCTTCCTCCTGTTCGGTCCCCTGCGCCTGCATCAGCGGGATCAGTTCGCGCGCGACGAAGGGGAACGTGACGAACACGGTCGCCAGCACGATGCCGGGCACGGCGAAGATCACCTTCAGATCGTGCTCGCGCAGGTAGCCGCCGAACCACCCCTGCAGCCCGAAGACGAGGACGAAGATCAGCCCCGAGACGACCGGTGAGACGGAGAAGGGGAGGTCGATCAGCGTGACCAGCCCGTTACGGCCGGGAAAGTCGAACTTCGCGATCGTCCAGGCGGCGGCGACGCCAAAAACCAGATTGAGCGGAACGGCGATGCCGGCGACCAGGAGAGTGAGCTTGAGCGCCGACACCGCATCGGGCTCGACAATCGCAGCGAGATAGACGTCGACCCCCTTCCTGAGCGCCTGGACTAGGACAAAGGCGAGCGGCGCGAACAGAAACAGCATCAGAAATGCGAGAGCGACGCCGATGAGCAGGCTGCGCACGAAGCGGGGCTCGGTGGCCACACCGGGGACGGTCGAAACTCTCGCGTCCAACGACCGGGGTGCGGCTTTGCGATGCCGAGGATCGAATGCCGCGGAGCCAATCGAGGCTGCGTCCATCTCAGGTCAAAGCGCCCTGGCGGCGGCGCGTCCATGCCTGGAGGCCGTTGATCGCGAGCAGAAGCGCGAACGACACGACAAGCATCACCGCGGCGATCGCCGTGGCGCCGTTGTAGTCGTATTGCTCGAGCTTGGTGACGATGATCAGCGGCGTGATCTCGGAGATCATCGGCATGTTGCCTGCGATGAAGATGACCGAACCGTATTCGCCGATCGCCCGCGCAAACGCAAGCGCGAATCCGGTCATCAGAGCCGGAGCGATGATAGGGAAGACCACACGGCGGAAGCTTTGCCAGCGCGACGCGCCGAGTGTCGCGGCTGCCTCTTCGAGGCCGCGCGGCAGTTCTTCGAGCACCGGCTGGACGGTGCGTACGACAAAGGGCAGGCTGATGAACATCAGTGCGATCAGAACACCCGCCGGCGTGAAGGCGACCTTGATGCCGTGGGGCTCGAGCCACGCACCGAACCAGCCGTTGGGCGCGAAGAGCCCCGTCAACGCGACCCCGGCGACAGCGGTTGGCAGCGCAAATGGCAGGTCGACCAGCGCATCGACCAATCGTTTGCCGGGGAACGCATAGCGGACCAGCACCCACGAGACGATCAGGCCGAACACCGTGTTCAGCGCTGCCGCGGCCAAGGAGGCGCCGAAGGTGAGCCGGTAGCTGGCGACGACGCGGGGAGCCGTCACGATGTCGACGAACGCGGGCCATGTGAGCTCTGCGGCCTTGACGAAGACCGCCGACAGGGGAATCAGCACGATCAGGCCGAGATAGGCGAGCGTGTAGCCCAGCCCGATTCCGAAGCCGGGCAGCACGCTCGCCCGCGCCTGCATTCCGCGCGCGGATGCGCCTGTGCTCATCGCTGTCTCACGATCCGGGTCGATAGATCTGATCGAACGTGCCACCGTCCGCGAAGTGGGCCTTCGCCGCCTTCTGCCAGCCGCCGAAGGCGTCGCCGATCGTGAACAGCGCTATCTTTGGGAACTGGGCCTCGTACTTCGCAGCGATCTTCGCGTCGATGGGGCGATAGTAGTTCCTCGCGGCGATCTCCTGTCCTTCCTCCGAGTACAAATACTCGAGATACGCCTGCGCGACCCTGCGCGTTCCCTTGCGATCGACGTTGCGGTCGAGCAGGGCGACAGGCGGCTCGGCGAGTATCGACAGCGACGGGATGACGATCTCGAACTTCCCCGACCCGAGCTCCTTCTGCGCGAGAAACGCTTCGTTCTCCCAGGAGATGAACACGTCGCCGACGCCGCGCTCGACGAAAGTGGTCGTCGATCCGCGTGCGCCCGAATCGAGAACCGGGACGTTCTTGTAGAGACGCGTGACGAAGTCCTTCGCCTTGTCGTCGCCGCCGTACTTGCGCTTCGCGTATTCCCAGGCCGCGAGGTAGTTCCACTGAGCGCCGCCCGAGGTCTTCGGATTCGGCGTGATGACCGAAATCCCCGGTTTCACGAGATCGTCCCAGTCGCGAATGCGCTTCGGATTTCCCTTGCGCACGAGGAAGACGATCGTCGACGTGTAAGGCGTGCTGTTGTGCGGCAGGCGCTTCTGCCAGTCGGACGGCAGCAGCTGCGCCTTGTCGGCGATCGCGTCGATGTCAAAGGCGAGCGCCAGCGTCACCACGTCGGCGTCCAGGCCGTCGATCACGGTTCGCGCCTGCTTGCCCGAGCCTCCGTGCGACTGGCGGATCGCGACCTTCTCGCCGGTAGCTGCCTGCCAATGCTTGGCGAAGGCCGCGTTGTACTGCTGATAGAGCTCGCGTGTCGGGTCGTACGATACATTGAGCAGCGTGGCATCGGCCAGCGCCGCACCGGTCGCCAGCGCTGCGAATGTCGCCAGCGCCGAGACGACGATGTCCCGAAACCGTGATGCCTTTCTCATGGATCAGAACTCCTGTTTTGAGTTACCTGCAACTTCCGGTCGCCGGCAATATGCGTGCGGAGGGAAATGCGGCGCAACCGGGCCCTTCGGCGAGCCTATCGGCGTCGCCGGTGATGCTTGTCCGGATCAGTTACGCGGCGATCCCGCGCGCGGTACGGGCACCCAGGAGCCGATCCGCGAGCGCAGTGCCGGTCACGTCGTAACGGCCTGCGGGTGCGCCGACGCCTCGACCGCGACGCGACGCGCAGGCCGGCGATGGAGCCCGCATTCCTTGTGCTCGGAGGTCTCCCACCACCAGCGGCCGGCGCGCGGATCCTCGCCCGGTTGCACGGCGCGTGTGCATGGCGAGCAGCCGATGCTCGGAAAACCGCGGTCGTGCAGTGCGTTGTAGGGGACGTCGTTCGTGCGGAGGTAGCGCCAGACCTCGTCCCAGGTCCAATCCGCGAGCGGATTGAACTTCTGCAGCCCATGGAGCGCGTCGAACTCCTCGAACGGGGTTTCCTGTCGATAGGCGGACTGCTCGCGCCGCAGACCGGTGATCCACGCGCCCTTGCCCGCGAGCGCACGCGCGAGCGGCTGGCTCTTGCGCAGCGCACAGCAGTGCTCGCGCAGCTCGACGCTGCGATAGAAGGGATTGACGCCGTTCTCGGCGACGAACGATTCGAGCGCCCGCGTATCGGGCGTGTACACGTCGACCGGAACGCCGTAGCGCTCGCGAACGCGATCGATCAACGCCAGCGTTTCCTCGGGCAGGCGCCCGGTGTCGAGGGTGACGATGCGGATCGGCAGCGCATTTCGCGCGATCAGGTCGACGAGAACCATGCCTTCGGCGCCGAACGCCGTCGCAAGCACGGCGGGTGCATGGCTCGACGCGATGGAGTGCAGCCGCGCGAGAACTTCGGCG
>DATKMY010000093.1:0-13188 GCA_035541655.1 Casimicrobiaceae bacterium
TACGAGCGCGGCGCCCTCAAGGACTTTCTGGCGTCGATCCTCGACCGCGTGGAGCTTGATCCAGAGGAGCAAACGCTGCAACTCTGTTACCGCATCCCACTCCGTGGTGGGAATACCGTGGCGTCCCCAGGGGGATTCGAACCCCCGTACTCACCGTGAAAGGGTGATGTCCTAGGCCTCTAGACGATGGGGACCCGGACGCGCAGCCAGCGTAGAACGCATTGCGGATCTGATCGTGGTGGAGGTAAGCGGGATCGAACCGCTGACCTCTTGCATGCCATGCAAGCGCTCTCCCAGCTGAGCTATACCCCCACGGCAACGCGAAATTATAGGGGCCGAGCCTCGATCTGGCAAATTTGCCCGGGATTCCGCAACGATTGCTCGCCACTCGTCGGCTATGATCTTCGACACGGGCCCCGCCTGGGCAACACAGCGGCGCGGGCATCGCGTCCCAATGCCCCTCCCCTCTCCCGCATCGACCGTCGACCTCGACTTGTCGCAGCGCGTGATCCTGATCACCGGCGCAACCGGCGGTCTCGGCCGTGCGCTGACGCTGGCCTGCGCGTCGCGCGGTGCGACCGTCGTGCTGCATGCGCGCGTCGTGCGCAAGCTCGAGGCCCTCTACGACGAGATCGTCGCCGCCGGTTATCCGCAACCGACGATCCTGCCGCTCGATCTCGCTGCCGCCGGTGCCGGCGATTTCGGAGACGTCGCCGGGGCGCTTCAAGCGCAGCTCGGAAGGCTCGACGGCCTGATCCACACCGCGGCATTGCTCGGCTCGCTCGGGCCGATAGAGCATCAGTCGTTCGATGCCTGGCAAAAGGTGATGCGCGTCAACCTCGTTGCCGCGATGGCGCTCACGCGCTCGACGCTCCCGCTGCTCTCTGCCGCTCCCGACGGATGCGTCGCGTTCACCCTCGACGCGCGAGGCGGCGATCCACGCGCGTATTGGGGCGCCTACGCCGCGTCGAAGGCGGGGCTTCTCGCGCTTGCGGCAACGCTCGCCGACGAATGCGAGAGTCGAGCCAATCTGCGGATCAACGCAATTGTCCCCGGCCCGATCCGATCCCCGCTGCGGATGCAGACGCATCCAGGCGAGGATCGCTCGGCGCTGCCTCAGCCCGAAGCGATCGTCCCGCTCTATCTTCACCTGGTCGCGTCGCAGTCGAAGGCCGAGAGCGGCATTCGTGTCGATGCGCGCGCTTGGCTCGCGGGCCGCCCGGCATCGGTGCCGCTCGTCACCGCCTCCCCCGGCGGACTCCCGTAGCGAAGCAGGACGCGCAGGTGCCGGAAGTCGTCCTCCGGCAACGAATCGCGAACGAAGAGGATCGTGCGCGCCGGGCGCCACCACCGGTCGCCGTCCGCGCTCCAGACGACCGTCGTCAGCGCGGAGCCCACATATGAATCGTCGAGTACCGCGCCCGCACGGGATCGCCCGCCGCGATCGGTGACGGTGATGCTGCGATCGACGCCGACATGCACGATGGCAGGGACACCGCGGCCGGCGCATCGCCGCAGATTCCAGGCAAGGATCGCGGTCACGATCGCAAGGCCGCCGGTCTTCGCTGCGATCGACACGCGGAGCACAGCGACGAGGATCGCCGTCGCCGCGCAGGCGACCACGATCGCCGCCGCAGCGATCCGCGAAGGCCGTGGTTCGAGACGCAGCCTCTGCGCTTGTTTCATCTCGCCGATTGCACGCCGTCTGCGTATCGCGGTCAATCGGCGAGATGGACGACTCGCGGTCGTGGACCCGTGGGGACTGGGCTTTGCAGCGAGCGCATCGCTTGCCACAAGCGAGCGGGAAGCCCCGTCCCTTCGGGTATGCAATGCCTACGTGCTCTTCTGCCCCGCGAGCAGCAGCCAAGTCGCCACGACCGTGTCGGGATTGAGCGAGATGCTCTCGATGCCCTGCGCGACGAGCCATTGCGCGAGATCCGGGTGGTCCGACGGACCCTGCCCGCAGATCCCGGCGTACTTGCCGGCCTTTCGGCAGGCGGCGATCGCCATCGACAGCATCGCTTTCACCGCATCGTCGCGCTCGTCGAATGTCGAAGCGATCGCGCCGCCCGCGTCGCGATCGACGGCGAGCGTGAGCTGCGTCATGTCGTTCGAGCCGATCGAGAAGCCGTCGAAGTGCTCGAGGAAGCGGTCGGCGAGGATCGCGTTCGACGGGATCTCGCACATCATGATGACGCGAAGTCCGTTGCGGCCGCGCTCGAGGCCCTGGGCCTCGAGTTGCGCGAGCACTTCCTCGGCCTCGCCGAGGGTGCGCACGAACGGGACCATCACCTCGACGTTGGTGAACCCCATGTCGTCGCGAACGCGCTTCATCGCCGCGCATTCCAGCGCGAAGCAGGCGTGGAACTCGGGCGCGATGTAGCGCGATGCGCCGCGGAATCCGAGCATCGGGTTCTCTTCGTGCGGCTCGTAACGCTGGCCGCCGATCAGGTTCGAGTACTCGTTCGACTTGAAGTCGGAAAGACGGACGATCACCTTCTTCGGCCAGAACGCCGCAGCGATCGTCGCGACACCTTCGGCGATCTTGCTTATGTAGAACTCGGTCGGGCTCGCATAGCCGCCGATGCGCGCCCGGATCTCGCGCTGGAGCTCCGGCGACTGCTTGTCGAGCTCGATCAGCGCCTTCGGGTGGATCCCGACGTTCTTGTTGATGATGAACTCGAGGCGCGCGAGGCCGACGCCCTCGTTCGGAAGCTGGCGAAACTCGAAGGCGAGTTCGGGATTGCCGACGTTCATCATCACCTTCGTCGGCACCGGCGGCATGCGATCGAGCGTCACATCGACGACTTCGACTTCGAGCAGCCCCGTGTAAACGTTGCCGGTGTCTCCTTCGGCGCACGACACCGTCACTTTCGCGCCGTCGGCGAGGCTGCGCGTCGCGTCGCCGCAGCCCACCACCGCCGGAATCCCGAGTTCCCGAGCGATGATCGCGGCGTGGCACGTGCGGCCGCCGCGGTTGGTGACGATCGCCGCGGCGCGCTTCATCACCGGCTCCCAGTCGGGGTCGGTCATGTCGGCGACCAGCACGTCGCCCGCCTGCACTCGGTCCATCTCGGCGGCCGACTTGACGACCCGAACCGTGCCCTGACCAACGCGCTGACCGATCGCGCGACCGCTCGCGAGCACCTCCGATTTGCCCTTCAAGCGATAGCGGCGCAGATTTCCGGCGCTTTCGCGCGACTTCACCGTCTCCGGCCGCGCCTGGAGGATGTAGAGCTTGCCGTCGATGCCGTCGCAGCCCCATTCGATGTCCATCGGTCGGCCGTAGTGCTTCTCGATGGCGACCGCGTAGCGCGCGAGCGCGTGCGCCTGTTCGTCGGTGATCGAGAAGCGGCTGCGGTCTTCGGCTGCGACCGGGACGTTCTTCGTCGAGCCACCGACGCCCGTCCCTTCGGCATACCCCATCCGCAAGGCCTTGGCGCCCAGCGTCTTTCTGAGGATCGCCGGCCGGCCCGCCGCGAGGTTCGGCTTGTAGACGTAGAACTCGTCCGGATTCACCGCGCCCTGGACGACGGTTTCTCCGAGTCCGTACGAGGAGGTGATGAACACGACCTGGTCGAAGCCCGACTCGGTGTCGAGGGTGAACATCACGCCCGCGGCGCCGACGTCGCTGCGAACCATGCGCTGAATGCCGGCGGAGAGCGCTACGTCGGCGTGGGCGAAGCCTTGGTGCACCCGGTAGGCGATGGCGCGGTCGTTGTATAGGCTGGCAAAAACCTCCTTAATCGCATGAAGTATATTTTCCAATCCTTTGATGTTAAGGAATGTCTCCTGCTGACCGGCGAATGAAGCTTCAGGGAGGTCTTCCGCGGTCGCAGACGAGCGCACGGCCCAGCTCGCGTCGGGGACGCCATCGGCGAGCGCCCGATAGGCTGCCGCGATATCGGCGTCCAACGCGGGCGGAAGGGGTGCGCCGGCGACCCAGCCGCGAATCTCGGCTCCCGCTCTTGCGAGCGCGGCTACGTCTTCGATATCGAGGTCGGCGAGGCGCGCCGCAATGCGTGCGTCGAGACTGCCGTTGGCGAGGAATTCGCGAAACGCAAACGCGGTCGTGGCGAATCCGTCCGGAACCTCGATGCCGGCGTGCCGAAGCTCGCCGATCATCTCGCCGAGCGACGCGTTCTTGCCGCCGACCTCGCCGACGTCCGCCATCCGTACATGGTCGAAGGGAACTACTCGTGCGGGGCTGTTCGTCATCGCGGGTCGGACCTCGAGCGAGAGAAAACGGGCGTGTTGCAGTGCAACCTGGATTGCATTCTATCGCGGCCGGCCGAGACGCGATTGACCGCGGCCAAAAGCAGCGAACCCGCCGCAGCGGGTTCGCAATCGACCGAGATCGGGACGGGACAGGTGCCGTCCCGCCACCCGCGTCAGGGCGTCGAGCTTCCTCCGGATCCCCCGGGGCGCCCGTCGCCGGAGAGAGAGAGGTCGATCGGATCGGCCGGGCCGACCGTTTCGAGCTCCGGCTCGCCCTCGCCTGCTGCGGCGTCCGGCTGGCGACTCTTCACCGCGCGGCGCAGCGTCCGGTAGAGATCGGGATGCGAAGTTTTCAGGTAGCTGATGATCTCGAAGTCGACGCGCTTCACCTGCGACAGATCGATTTGCTCGACGTGCACGAGTCGCAGCAGCTCGCGCACCGGCTTGGGCATTTCGCGCCCGCTCTCGTAGCGCGATCCGCCGCTTTGCGTGACGCCGATCTGCGTCCAGAACTGCTCCTGGTTGAGTCCGAGACGCCGCCGGATCTCGCGTGGATTCAATACACGGTCGAAGATTTTCATTCGATGATGGTCGCTTCGCGGGTTCGGCGGTCGCATGCGGCACCCGCGCGCCTAACACTAGGATTCCAATGGCATATTCTTGTCAGATTATCGTCTAGGAAGCAAGGGCCATTCATCCGTCGGCAGGTGCCGTCTCTCGCGATGTTGCAAATCGCACCTCGTTGCACCGTGCGCGGCGGCCCAGCCGCGGCGCGCCCGCAGCGGCAGGGAAAGGGAGTTGCTCTGCTAGAATCGCCGCAATAGCTTCGCGTCTTCGCTTTTTTCCGAAGCCCGGCAACCTCCTCGCTGCCTGCCCATCCGCGGTGCCGCATTACGATCTGCACTGCCATTCGACGCATTCCGATGGTCTTCTGACGCCGTCCGCGGTCGTCGCTCGTGCGGCGGCCCGCGACGTCGACGTGCTGGCGCTCACCGATCACGACGAGTTGAGCGGCCTCGCGGAGGCGCGGGCGGCCGCGGCGGACGCCGGCATCGAGCTCGTCTGCGGCTCAGAACTTTCCGTAAGCTGGGACGATCACACGCTGCACATCGTGGCACTGGGGATCGACCCCGGGAACGCGGCTCTCGCCGCCGGCCTCGATGCAATCCGAGTCGGTCGGGCTGCACGCGCTCGGCGGATCGGCGACGCGCTCGCGGCAGCCGGCATCGAGGGCGCCTTCGAAGGTGCGATGCGATACGTTACGAGCGAGCGACTCGTCTCGCGCACGCACTTCGCGCGCTTCCTCGTCGAAGCGGGCTATGCACGGGAGACGAAGGACGTGTTCCAGCGCTACCTCACCCGCGGCAATCCCGGCTACGTCCCGCATCCCTGGGCCACGCTTTCCGAAGCCGTCGGGTGGATTCATGCGGCCGGCGGACAGGCCGTGATCGCCCATCCGGGTCGCTACAAGATCAACCGCTCGGACATGCGACGGCTGCTCGCCGAGTTTCACGACCTGGGAGGCGACGCGATCGAGGTGCTTTCGCCGTCGCATACGCCGGCGCAGTACGTAGAATTCGCGACCTACTCGCGGACGTTCGAGCTGCGAGCGTCCTGCGGATCGGACTGGCACGGTCCGGGCGAGAGCTGGATGGACTTCGGCGAGCTTCCCGAGTTGCCGCCCGGCACCGTTCCGGTGTGGAAGAGCTGGTAGCGCCACCATCGGCCGCGTCCGCCACGATCGCTTCCCTCTCACGCTCGAATCCGCACCATGGAAAGTCGCCGCACCGTCTTCTTCATCTCCGACCGCACCGGGATCACCGCGGAAGTTCTCGGCAACAGCCTCCTGTCCCAGTTCGAGGGCATCGAATTCCAGCGGCTCACGATTCCGTTCGTCGACTCGCCCGAGAAAATCGACAGCGTCATCCAGCAGATGAACGAAAACGCCGAGCGCGAGGGCCGGCGGCCCGTGGTGTTCAGTTCGATCGTCAACGAGGCGATGAGCGAACGCCTGCGCCGCAACACCAACGCGCTCACGCTCGATCTCTTCCAGGTGTTCATCGCGCCGCTCGAAAGCGAGCTCGAAGCGAAGAGCTCGCACGCGGCGGGCCGCTCGCATGGCATCGCCAACAGCCACGAATACTTCGCCAGGATGGACGCGATCAACTTTTCGCAATCGCACGACGACGGCGCGGCGACGCAGGATCTCGGCCGCGCCCAGGTCATTCTCGTCGGCGTTTCGCGCTGCGGAAAGACGCCGACCTCGCTCTACCTCGCGCTGCAGTTCGGGATCCGCGCCGCCAACTACCCGTTCACGCCCGACGATTTCGCAGAGCGCGCGTTGCCCGCGACGGTGCTGCCGCACAGGGAGCGCCTGTTCGGCCTCACCATCAACCCGGAGCGCCTGCACACGATCCGCGAGGAGCGCCGGCCCCGCAGCAAGTACGCGTCGCTCGAGAATTGCCGGTACGAAGTGCGCGAGTGCGAGCACCTGTTCGAGCGCGATGGCATCCCCATGCTCGACACGACGGCGAAGTCGATCGAGGAGATCGCAACGACGATCACCTACCGCGCGAAGCTGCGGCGGCATATCTACTGAGAGTTGTTCGCACCGGGCACGGCACAAGGCGCCGGGCTCCGACGGCGTGTGCGGCGTAAGCCGAAGGGCGACCGGGTCTTGAGGAGCCCGGCGGCTTATGCCACACACGCCGACGACTCAGAGCCCGTAGAACCGTCGCGCGTTTCCCCCGAGGATCGCAGCCCGGTCGCCCTCGGCCAGGCGCGCAAGCAGCTGATCGGTTGCCCGCACCCAGCGATGGTAGCCGCCGGCAAGATCGACGACGGGCCAGTCGCTGCCCCAGAGGAGCCTCTTCGGACTGAAGCACTGGAGCAGATGATCGACGTAGACGCCGAGTGCGTGCGGCGACCATCCCGGCCCGGCTTCGGTGACCAGCCCGGAGAGCTTGCACGCGACCTGCGGATGATCGGCGAGATCGGCGATCCGGCTCGCCCACGGCTCCCAATCACGGTCGCCGATCGCGGGCTTCGCCCCATGGTCGATGACGACCGGCAGCTCCGGATGACGTTCGACCATCTGCAACAGCGCGGGCATTTGCGGAGGCTTGACTAGCGCGTCGAAGCGAAGGCCGAGCCTTCCGATGGCGCAGAGTTGCGCATCGACGTCGCGGCGCAGAATCCAGTCGGGATCGGCGATGTCCTGCAGCATCGGCCGTATCGATTTGAGCAGCGGCTCCCGCGCGAGGCGCTCGAGCGTCAGCCCCGCGTCCGGCGCGGTGAGGTCGACCCAGCCGACCACTCCCCGAACGAGCCCTTCGCTCGCGCGCGCGGTTTCGAGCAGGAACTCGGTCTCGGCGACCGTGGGCGCCGCCTGGACGAGGACGGTAGTTCCGATCCCGACACGGTCGAGCAGCGGGCGCAGATCGGCGAGTGAAAAATCGCGATGGATCGCCGCGAGCGACGGCGTGAGCCATCCGTAGTCGCCGCGATCGAGGCGCCACACGTGGTGGTGGGCGTCGACGCGAGACGCCGGGGTTGCCTCGCCGCTCACCGCCACGGATCGCCGGGAAGCGGCGCCGCTTCCGCGACCAGCTGCTGCGCGCGCAGGTCGCGCCAGAACGCGTCCGGGATCGGCGCGCCCGCGAGCGCGATGTTCTCGTCGAGTTCCGCCGAAGAGCGCGCGCCGGCGAGCACGCACGCGATCGCCGGATGCGCGCGCGGAAACTGCAGTGCGGCGGCCTTGAGCGAAACGCGATGGGCGGCGCAAACCCCCTCGATCGCTCGCGCCCGCTCGAGCACTTCGCCGCTCGCCGGCGCGTAGTTGAAGTACACGGTTCGCCCGTCGCCCGGCCGCGTTCCGCTCGCGAGGATGCCGGAATTGAACGGTCCGCCGAGAACGACGCGGGTTCCGCGGGCAGCGCAAAGCGGCAGCAGCTCGGCGAGCGCCGTCTGATCGAGCAGCGTGTAGCGTCCGGCGACGAGCAGGACATCGAGCTCGGTGTGCTCGAACGCGTCGACGCACACCTGGCAGTCGTTGACGCCCAGGCCGAACCCGGCGATCACGCCTTCGGCCTTCAGCCGGGCGAGCGCGGGCACGGCGCCCTCCATCGCCTCGCGAAATCGGGCGGGCTGCGCGTCGCCGTGCGCGTCGCGCGCGACGTCGTGGATGAAGACGTAGTCTATCCGCGCGAGCCCCAGCCGCTGCAGGCTGTCGTCGATGCTGCGCAGCGTCCCGTCGTGCGAATAGTCCCAGCGCTGGACGAACGGC
Organism: Casimicrobiaceae bacterium; assembly: GCA_035541655.1. Lineage (GTDB taxonomy): Bacteria > Pseudomonadota > Gammaproteobacteria > Burkholderiales > Casimicrobiaceae > CAIWHR01. Next base: position 8,504 of record DATKMY010000093.1, read on the forward strand.
AGCACGCCGACGTAGCCATTCTGATCTCGCGGTGCGCTCGCATCGGGCACGAGCAGGCGGCCGACTTTCGTCGACAATTCGTACGTTTCGCGCGGCAGACCGTGAAGTGCCGCACCCATCCTGTGCTCGGACAACCCGTTTCCGTAGTGCGGCGCGGTGTCGAAGTAGCGGATGCCGCGATCGTACGCATGACGGACGAGGCTCGCGGCGGCGTCGTCGGCGATCGCCGAGTAGAGGTTGCCGAGCGGTGCGCCACCGAAGCCCAGAGGCTGCTCCATGCGGACATGTTAATGTATCTGCGATGGACTCCCGCCACCCCGTTCGCGGCCTTTGGTGCGCGATGCTGACGCCGCTCGATCACAGCGGCAGCGTCGACCATCGCAGGCTCGTCGATCATGCGCGAAGGCTTCTCGCCCGAGATGTGGATGGTCTCGCGCCGTTCGGCACGACGGGCGAGGGACAGTCGTTCGGCGTCGGGGAGCGGGCGGCCGGGCTCTCGGCGCTGCTCGCGGCAGGCATTCCTGCTGCGAAACTCGTTGCGGCGACGGGCTGCGCCGCGTTGAGCGAGACGGTCACGCTGACTCGCCATGGCGTGCAATCGGGCTGCGCGGCGTGCCTCGTGCTTCCACCGTTCTTCTTCAAGGACCCGTCCGACGAGGGCGTCTACGCGTGGTACGGCCGCCTGATCGATGCGGTCGGTGACAATCGCCTGCGCGTGCTGCTCTATCACATTCCCCAGGTGACCGGCGTGCCGTTGTCCGTCGACCTGGTTGCGCGCCTCGCCGAGTCGTTTCCCGGCATCATCGCCGGTGTCAAGGACAGCAGTGGGGACCTCGCGAACACGCAGGCGCTGCTCGAGCGCCTGCCGCAGCTCGCAATTCTGGTGGGGCACGAGCCGCACCTGCCGCGGGCGATTCGTGCGGGTGGCGCCGGGACGATCTGCGGCGTCGCGAACACCTATCCCGCGATCGTGCGAGCGTTGCTCTCGCCGGACGTCACCCGGGCCGACGAGGAGCGCATCGCGACGTTCCTCGAAATCGTGTTCCGGCAGCCCTTTCTTCCGGCGTTCAAGGCGATCGTTGCGGCGCAGACACGCGATGCCGGATGGCATGCGCTGTGCCCGCCGCACGTCCCCCTCGACGAAAGGCAGCGTGACGCGCTGCTCGGCGCGCTCGCCGCCGCCGGGATGCCGCCAACATCGGGCGCACAGGATCAATGACGAACAGCGTCCAGGCGCGGCCTGCGGTATGATGGCGCGCCCGGACGCCGACCGATATCCGCGCCGGACACCGGCGCGCCGCGAACGGCAGGACACGACATCGCGGGCGCCCAATCACAACGGAGGAAATCATGGCTGATCAGGATCGAAACGGCGGTCCCGACAATCAACGCCGTCGCCTGTTGCAGGCGAGTCTCGGTGCCGCGGCACTGGGGACGATCCCCGGGGCGGGGCAACTCGCGGCCAACGCGCAGGGCGCCTTCGACTGGAAGAAGTTCAAGGGCGAGAAGATCGAGGTCTTCCTCGTAAAGAGCCCGCGCGGCGATCTCCTCACCAAGTATCACAAGGAGTTCGAGGATCTGACCGGCATCACGGTGGGCTCGGAGATGATCCCCGAGCAGCAGCAGCGCCAGAAGGCCGTGATCGAGTTCAACTCCGGCAACACGAGCTTCGACGTCATCGCGCTGTCGTATCACGTGCAGAAGCGCATGTTCGGCAAGAACAAGTGGATGGAGGACGTACGCCCGCTGCTGGCCGACAAGTCGGTGACGGACCCGAACCTCGACTTCGCCGATTTCTCCAAGGGCGGAATGGCCTGGGCGACGCAGCCGGACGGTCGCGTCGACAGCCTGCCGTTCAACATCGACCCGTGGGTGATCTACTACAACAAGGAGCTCTTCGACGCGAAGAAGGTCGCGTATCCGAAGAGCTTTCCCGACATTGTCGACGCGGCGGCGAAGCTCAACGACCCCGGCAAGGGCGTGTGCGGATTCGTCGGGCGCGGCCTCAAGAATGCGAACGTGCCCGTGTGGACGAGCTTCCTGCTCGGCTACGGCGGTACCTTCGTCGACGCGAATGGCAGGCTCGCGACCGAGAGCCAGGCGGCAATCGACGCGGCCAAGATGTACCAGGTCCTGCTCGCGAAGTACGGGCCGCAAGGCGTTGCCGGGTTCAACTGGAACGAGGCGCAGAGCCTTTTCCTGCAGGGCAAGGCGGCGATGTGGCTGGACGGCATCGGCTTCGCGCAACCGCTCGAGGATCCGACGAAGTCTCGCGTCGTCGGCAAGGTCGGCTACGGCGTGATGCCGCCCGGACCCAAGGCGCAAGTCTCGGCGATGTTCGGCGACGGCGAAGGCATCTCCTCGTTCTCGAAGAAGAAGGGTCCGTCGTGGTACTACCTGCAGTGGGCGTCCAACAAGACCAATCAGTTCCGGATGCTGCAGACCGCCTCCGGCGCGCCGGTGCGGAACTCTGCGTATCAGGCCGCCAAGACATCGCCCGACATCAAGGCGCCGAGAGAATGGATCGAATGCATGCTCACGTCGGCGGCGATCGCACAGCCCGGCCTGCCGATCATCGTTCCCGTGACCGAGTTCCGTGACGTCTTCGGGATCGCGCTCACCAACATGATCAACGGCGCCGATCCTGCCGCCGAGCTCAAGAAGGCAACGGCGGAGTTCCAGCCGGTGCTCGACAAGAGCGAAAAGGCCTGACCACGCAGTTCCTCGCGCGCCGGCGCCGAAACTATTATCTGTTCATCGCGCCGGCGCTCGTCGTCGTCGGCGCGGTGATCATCTTCCCGTGGCTGTTCACGTTGTGGATGAGCGTCCTCGACTGGAAGATCGGATCGAGCGCGCACTTCGTCGGCCTCGGCAACTACGCAGCCCTCGCGACCAACCAGCGCTTCGCCGAGGCGATCCTCCATACGTTCTACTTCACGGCGCTCGCCGTGATCCTCCCGCTGGTGCTCGGGACGGCGGCGGCGATGATCTTTCATCGCGAGTTCCCGCTGCGCGGCGTGCTGCGCGGGGTCTTCATCATGCCGATGATGGCGACGCCGGTTGCGGTCGCGCTCGTGTGGACGATGATGTTTCACCCGCAGCAGGGCGTTCTCAACTACCTGTTGTCGCTCGTCGGGCTGCCGCCTTCGCTTTGGGTGTATTCGCCGACGCTCGTCATCCCGAGCCTCGTGCTGGTCGAGATCTGGCACTGGACGCCGCTCGTGATGCTGATCGTGCTGGGCGGGCTCGCGGCGCTCCCCACCGAGCCGTACGAGTCCGCCCGGCTCGACGGCGCCTCCGAGTGGCAGCTATTTCGGCACATCACACTGCCTCTCGTCGCACCGTTCATCGTCGTCGCCGCGGTAATCCGGACGATCGACGCGCTGAAGACCTTCGACACGATCTACGTGATCACCGGCGGAGGCCCCGGGACCGCGTCGGAGACGATCAACCTCTACCTCTACCTGCAGGCGTTCGCGTTCTACAACATCGGCACCGCGTCCGCGGTCGTCGTCGTCTTTTTCGTGATCGTGCTGGCGCTCGCGCTATTGCTGCTGCATGTGCGCGAAAGGACCAAATGGACATGACGGCGGCGAAATGGCGACGATGACGATCGACCCGCGCCAGAAAGCGCGGGCGCAACGCAAGCGATGGCTGCGCAAGATCGGATTCTGGCTGTCGGTTCTCGCGATCGTATCGCCTGCGATTCTGGTCTTCCTCTGGATGCTGTCGCTCTCGCTCAAGACCGAGATCGACAACATCACCTACCCGCCCGTCTTCATTCCCAATCCGCCGACTTTCGCCAACTTCGTTTCGGTGTTCGAGCAGAACTCGATCGGACGCTATCTCTGGAACAGCATCGTCGTCTCGGGCGGTGCGACGCTCGTCGCGCTTGCGATAGGAATTCCCGCCGGATTCGGCATCGCCCGCATCGGCGCAAGGAGGCTCACCGTGCTGATCCTTCTTGCGCGAATGACGCCTGCGCTCTCCTACCTGATCCCGCTCTTCGCCGTTTTCCAGTTCCTGCGCCTGAACAACACGCTGACCGCGCTGGTGATCACGCATCTCGTGATCACCGTGCCGATCGTCGTCTACATCATGGCCGGCTATTTCGAGACGCTGCCCAGGGAGCTCGAGGAAGCGGTGCTGATCGACGGCGGCAGCGTGTGGTCGACGTTCCGCTACGTCGCGCTGCCGCTCGCGCGCCCGGGTATCATCGTCGGGACGATCCTCTCCTTCATCTTCTCGTGGAACAACTTCGTCTTCGGCGCGGTTCTGGCCGGGCGGGAAACGCGGACGCTGCCCGTGGCCGTGTACAACGTGCTCACGTTCGAGCAGCTCGCGTGGGGACCGCTCGCCGCCGCGGCGATCATCGTCACCTTGCCGGTCCTGCTGCTCACGATCCTCATCCAGAAGGAAATCGTCGCCGGCCTGACGCACGGCGGCGTAAAGGGTAGCTGACGCGCCGGATATCGGTCGGAACCATCATGCTCAAAGGCATCCACCCGCTGCTGATACCCGAGCTGCTGTACGCGATTGCCGCGATGGGCCATGGCGACGAGATCGCGATCGTCGACGCCAATTTTCCCGCGGCGAGCCTCGGTCCGCGCCTGATCGAGATACGCGGCGCGTCTTCTCCCGACGTGCTCGACGCACTGCTCACGCGCTTTCCGCTCGACACGCGA
>DATKMY010000094.1:0-14880 GCA_035541655.1 Casimicrobiaceae bacterium
GGACCCTGTGTCGACTCCGGCGCCGGCGCGACCGGAATGACGCGGCCCGCGGGAGGCGGGACCGGCCACGCCGGTTGCAGCGTTACGTGGTCGATCGAGAAATCCCGCGCGAGCATCCGCTGCGCGGCGGCGAGCGCACGCGGCCACGCGGCGCCGTCGGTCAGCGTCACGTGCGCCGACAGCGCGACGCGCTCGGCGCTCATCTGCCAGACGTGCAGATCGTGAACGCCGGTGACCCCGGGGAGCTTCGCGAGCGCGCGCCCCACGGCCTCGTAGGAAAGATGCGCCGGGACGCGCTCCATCAATACGCCCGTCGATTCCTTGAGCAAGGCGAGCGTCGCGCGCAGGATCAGCAGCGAAACGACGAGCGACAGGATCGGGTCGATCGGCATCCATCCCGTCCAGTAGACGACGGCGCCGGCGACGAAAGCGGCGACCGAGCCGAGCAGGTCGCCCAGCACGTGCAGCAGCGCCCCTCGCGCGTTGATCCCGTGCGCATGGCGCGACAGCATCCAGGCGACGACCACATTGACGGCGAGGCCGGCCCCGGCCACGACCATCACGGTGGGCCCGGCCACTGCGACGGGCGTCAACAGTCGCAGCACCGCCTCGACGGCGATCCACACGATGAGCGCCAGCATCGCGAGCGCGTTGACGAACGCGGCGATTACCTCGGCGCGCGCGTAGCCGTAGGACGCGCGCTCCGACGGAGGCCGCGCGGTCACCGCTGCCGCGATCAACGCGACGACGAACGACGCCGCGTCGGTGACCATGTGACCGGCATCCGAGATGAGGGCGAGCGATCCGGCGAGCCAGCCGCCGACCGCCTCGACGACGGCGAACGCCGCCGTGAGCACGAGTGCGATCGAGAGCGCGCGCCGCGTCGCGTGCGCTTCGGCGTGATGGTGATGCGCGTGGTGGTGCTCGCCGGCGTGCGGCTTCGACATGTTCGCGAGAGGGACGCTCCGGACCCGAGCCGACCCGAGGCCATTGTCGGCCGCCGCGCGCGCAATCGCAAATCCGCGCGCTCGTTTCGCGAAGGCACGAGCCCGCAGCCGTTGCAGAAGTGGCTAAAATGCAGCGGGTGAACCCGCGCGCACCCTCGCTCGCCGAGCGCATCGACGCCGCGCTTCCGCAGACGCAGTGCCGGCGCTGCGGTTACGACGGCTGCCGGCCGTACGCCGAGGCGATCGCGGCCGGCACCCCGATCAATCGGTGCCCGCCCGGCGGCGAGCGCGTCGTGGCGAAGCTCGCCGCGATCACGGCTCGGCCCGAGATCGCGCTCGACGCCGAATGCGGGACGCCCGCACCGCTCGTCGTGGCACGGATCGACGAAGCGGCATGCATCGGCTGCACGCTCTGCATCGACGCCTGCCCGGTCGACGCGATCGTCGGCGCCGCCAAGCGAATGCACACGGTGCTCGCCGCGCTGTGCACGGGTTGCGAGCTCTGCGTCGCGCCGTGCCCGGTCGACTGCATAGCCATGATCGCCGCGGGCCGTGCCTGGGGTGCCGAGGACGCGCGAATGGCACGCGATCGTTATCACGCGCGAAACCGTCGCGTCGCCGCGCGGGCTGCCCGATCCGTCGCTCAGAAGGCGCCGGCGGATGCCGAGCGTGCGAAGCGGCAGGCGACAGTGGCCGCGGCTCTCGCGCGTGCGCGCAGCCGGCGCCGCGCTGCGGGCGCGCCCGCAAAGTGATGCATCCGCTCGCAATCATCTTCGTCGCCATGACGCTCGCCATGACCCCAGGGGCTCGCGCGCGAACCGTCAATGCGTTCGCGGAGACTGTCGACGCGCAGTGGGACTACGGAAAGCCCGCCGCGTCCGAGCAGCGCTTCCGCGCCGAGCTCGCGCAGTGGCCGCCCGATTCCGGCGAGGCGCTGGAAGTGGAGACGCAGATCGCACGCGCGCTCGGGCTGCAGCGGAAGTTCGGCGACGCGCACGCGATGCTCGACGCCGTCGAGGCGAAGCTGCCGAAGGCCTCGGCGCACGTTCGCGTGCGCTACCTGCTCGAGCGCGGCCGGGCATTCAACTCCTCGGGCTCACCCGAGCGTGCGGTCCCGCTGTTCGCCGAGGCGCTCACGCTCGCCGGGCGCGAGCACGACGAGTTCTACGCCGTCGACGCCGCCCACATGCTCGGAATCGCCGCGCCCGCAGCCGAGCGCCTCGACTGGAACCTCAAGGCACTCGCCCTCGCCGAGGCAGCGACGGACGCACGGGCCCGCGGCTGGCGAGCTTCGCTCTATCACAACATCGGCTGGACCTACTTCGACGCCGGCAACGCGGCGAAAGCGCTCGACTTCTGGCAGAAGGCGCTGGAGCTGCGCGAAGCGATGGGCAACGCCGAGCGAATCCGCGTGGCGAAATGGACGGTGGCGCGGGGCTACCGTGCGGTGGGCCGCCTGGACGACGCGGAGAAGATCCAGACGGCGCTCGTCGCCGAATTCGACGCGACCGGCGAGCCCGACGGCTACGTCTTCGAGGAGCTTGCCGAGATCGCCCTCGCGCGCGGCGACGCCGCGGCCGCGCAACCGTGGGCGGCTAAGGCGCATGCGCTGCTGAAGGACGATCCCGATGTCGCGAGCGACGCCACGCGGCTCGCGCACCTTGCCGCGGTCGCTGCCGGCAAATCGTCATCGCCGAAGCCGTGAACCCGCAAAAACGCCGCGCGATCTTCGAGCGCCTGCGGGCGGCGAACCCGAATCCGACCTCGGAGCTCGCGCACACGTCGCCCTTCGAGCTGCTGGTCGCCGTCGTTCTCTCGGCGCAGGCGACCGACAAGGGCGTGAACAGGGCTACCGAAAAGCTCTTTCGCGTTGCGAACACCCCGGCGGCGATCGCGAAGCTCGGCGAGGCGGGTCTCGTTCCGTACATCCAGACGATCGGCCTCTACCGCAACAAGGCGAAGAACGTCGCGAAGCTCGCCGAGATCCTCGTTCGCGATCACGGCGGAGAAGTACCGAAGTCGCGCGAAGCGCTCGAGGCGCTGCCCGGCGTGGGCCGCAAGACGGCGAACGTCGTGCTGAACGTCGCGTTCGGCGAGCCGACGATCGCCGTCGATACGCACGTCTTTCGCGTGGCGAACCGGACCGGGCTCGCCCACGGCGACACCCCGGAGGAAGTCGAGCAGCGCCTGCTGAAGTTCGTTCCCGACGAGTTCCGGCTGCACGCGCACCACTGGCTGATCCTCCACGGACGCTACGTCTGCCTGGCGCGCTCGCCCCGGTGTCCCGTATGCGTGATCCGCGATCTGTGCGAGTACCGCCGGAAGACTCGCGAGTGAGCGCCGATGTTCGATCCCTCGCGCGATGAGGCTCGGCGCTTCCTGATCGACGCCTGGGCGAAGTCTCGCACGCGTGCGCCGCTCTCGCCGCTCGAGCGAATGGCGGCCGAGCTGATCGCGCTCCACCCCGAATACCATCCGATCCTCGAAGCGCCGGAGGGCAATCTAGACCGCGACTGGCGCCCCGAGGGAGGCGAGACCAATCCGTTCCTGCACCTCTCGCTGCATCTCGCGGTTGCCGAGCAGCTCGCGATCGATCAGCCGCCGGGCATACGCGCCGAATTCGAACGGATCAGGGCGACGCGGGGCGAAGAGCACGCTGCGCTTCACGCGCTGCTCGAGTGCCTCGGCGAAGTGGTGTGGACCGCGCAGCGTCACGGCACGCCGCCAGACGCGAAGCTCTACCTCGCCTGCCTCGAACGGCAAAAGTAGCCTGCAGGCGCCGCCCGCCCCGCCCGTGGGCTGCGGGCGTCAGTGCTTGAACGAAACCGCGGCGGGCTGCGCGGCGTAGTACGCGGCGAGGTTGTCGATGTCCTTCTTCGACAGAGGCTTCGCGAAGCCGGCCATGATCGGATTCTTGCGCTCGCCCGACTTGTAGTCGCGCAACGCCTTCGCGAGGTAGTCCGGATACTGCCCGCCCAGCTTCGGGAAGTCCTGGCTCGTGCTGTTGCCGCCGGCGCCATGACACGTTTCGCACACTTCGGCGGCCTTGGCCTTGCCGGCCTCGATGTCCGCGGCGAGAGCGCTGCCCGCCGTCCAGGCGAGCGCGACAGCAAGCGCGATGAAAAGCGGGCTCGAGCGCATCATTTCCCCGCCGTCCTGACGCCGCTCTGCGCGTAATACGCGGCGAGATCGGCCATGTCCTGGTCGGAAAGCGACGCGGCGATGGCACGCATCGACGGATGGGTGCGCTCGCCGTTCTTGTACTCGTGCAGCGCCTTGAGCAGATACGCCTCATGCTGGCTTCCGAGCTTCGGCACCGCGTAGACCTCGGGATACGCGGTGCGCCAGCCGTCGATGCCGTGGCAACCCTGGCACATCTGCGTCTTATCGCGGCCTTTTGCCGGGTCGCCGGCGGGGGCGTCCTGAGCCACCACCGGTGCGGCAGGGAGCGCTGCAGCGAGGAGCGCAGCGACGAGGAGCGGTCTGTTCATCTCGGGAGGGTTCCTGGGCTGCGCCGTTTCGGGGTCGGCGCGCGTTCTTTTGTCGGGCGGGCCGAAAAAGTGGCGCGATTTTAAGAGGTGCGCCGTTAGCGGGTCAAACGCGCTCCGCGTCTAGCGCTCGAGGTACTTGAGCTTTTCCTTGACGGTTTTCCACTCGTCGGCATCGGCCGGCGCGGGCTTCCGCTCGATGATCGGCTTCCAGCGCTTGGCGAGCTCCGCATTGAGGGCGGTGAACTGCTGCTGATCGGGGGGGACGTCGTCTTCCGCAAAGATCGCGTCCACCGGGCACTCGGCGACGCACAGCGTGCAGTCGATGCACTCGTCGGGATCGATGACGAGGAAGTTCGCGCCCTCCCGGAAGCAGTCGACGGGGCAGACGTCGACGCAGTCGGTATACTTGCACCGGATGCAGCTTTCGGTGACGACGTAAGTCATGCTCGGGGTATCCCGCGAAAAAGGTTGATTTTAGCAAATCGCGGCCCCACGTCGGCGTGGACCGACCTGCCCGTCGACCGCTTGCGCGGGCAGTTGCCTTCGGCTACCGTAACTCGGGATGGCTGGTCCCCGATCGGTTCCCCCGGGGCGCTGGCGCTCCCGACGCGGGCGGCCCCGCCCACGCATCACACGAGGATTACATGAGCGAGAACATCAAGCACGTTTCCGACGCGACATTCGAGAAGGACGTCCTGCAGTCCGCGACGCCCGTTCTCGTCGACTACTGGGCCGAATGGTGCGGCCCCTGCAAGATGATCGCGCCGGTGCTCGAGGACATGGCGAAGGAATACGCCGGACGGCTCACCGTCGCGAAGCTCGACATCGACGCCAACCCGGCGATCACGAGCCAGTTCGGTATCCGCGGCATCCCGACGCTCATCCTCTTCAAGAGCGGCAAGCCTCACGCACAAAAGGTCGGTGCGCTGTCGAAGTCCCAGCTCACCGCCTTTGTTGACAGCAACCTCTGAACCCGATACGCTGATTTTCGTGCCTGCGACGCCCCCCTCCGTCCGAGGGGCGGCCTCGCGGCGACGCACCGGGCGCCGCCCTTCTCTTCCGGGCGCCACGTTCCCACAGTTGTTCCCGCGGCATCGAGCCGCCTGCCAGTCCATTCCGCACGCATGCACCTCTCAGAACTGAAATCCAAGCACGTTAGCGAGCTCCTCGACATCGCCAATACGATGGAGATCGAGGGCGCGAACCGGATGCGCAAGCACGACCTGATCTTCGCGATGCTCAAGGCGCAGGCGAAGAAGGGCGAGAGCATCTTCGGCGAGGGCGTGCTGGAAGTGCTCCCCGACGGGTTCGGCTTCCTCCGCTCGCCCGACACGAGCTATCTCGCGGGAACCGACGACATCTACATTTCGCCGTCGCAGATCCGCCGCTTCAACCTCCACACGGGAGACACGATCGAGGGCGAGATCCGCACGCCGAAGGACGGCGAGCGCTACTTCGCGCTGGTGAAAGTCGACAAGGTCAACAGCGAGCCGCCCGAGAACGCGAAGAACAAGATTCTGTTCGAGAACCTGACGCCGCTCTTTCCCGACGAGCCGCTGGTTCTCGAGCGCGACATAAAGGCCGAGGAGAACATCACCGGGCGTGTGATCGACATCATCGCGCCGATCGGCAAGGGCCAGCGCGGGCTCCTCGTCTCGTCGCCGAAGTCAGGCAAGACCGTGATGCTGCAGCACGTCGCGCACTCGATCGCGGCCAACTATCCGGACGTCGCGCTGATCGTGCTGCTGATCGACGAGCGCCCCGAAGAGGTGACGGAGATGCAGCGGACGGTGCGCGGCGAGGTGGTGTCGTCGACGTTCGACGAGCCGGCCACGCGCCACGTCCAGGTCGCGGAAATGGTGATCGAGAAGGCGAAGCGGCTGGTCGAGCACAAGAAGGACGTCGTGATCCTGCTCGACTCGATCACGCGGCTGGCGCGCGCCTACAACACCGTCGTGCCGGCGTCGGGGAAGGTGTTGACCGGCGGCGTGGACGCCAACGCGCTGCAGCGGCCGAAGCGCTTCTTCGGCGCTGCGCGCAATATCGAGGAAGGCGGGTCGCTCACCATCATCGCCACGGCGCTGATCGACACGGGATCGCGGATGGACGACGTGATCTACGAGGAATTCAAAGGCACCGGCAACATGGAAATCCATCTCGATCGGCGGATGGCCGAGAAGCGGATCTACCCGGCGATCAACGTCAACCGCTCCGGCACGCGCAAGGAGGAGCTTCTCCTCAAGCCCGACGTCCTGCAGAAGGTTTGGGTGCTTCGGAAGCTTCTCTACCCGATGGACGAGCTCGAGGCGACCGAGTTCCTGGTCGACAAGGTCAAGCAGACGAAGAGCAACGCCGAGTTCTTCGACTCGATGCGCCGCGGCTGATCCCGCTGGGGTACCGACGGCGGCTCTGGCTGCAACCTTATGAATAACATAGACAAATCTGGCCTCTCTGCCCTCATTTCCATTGCGCTGGCGCTGGATTCGAGGCATAATTCGCGTTTTGGCACGCCGGGCGGGGTTGGATCCGATCCTTCCGCCCACATCTCGAGTAGCCTGCCGGTCAGGGCGCGCCTTCGCGGGTCGGGTGATCCCGGTGCGTGGACCGAGAAAGAGGAACCGATGAAATCCGGAATCCACCCGAAGTACACGGAAATTCAAGTCACCTGCAGCTGCGGAAACACGTTCACGACGCGCTCGACCGTCGGGAAGCCGCTGCACGTCGAGGTCTGCTCGGTATGCCACCCGTTCTATACCGGCAAGCAGAAGGTCATGGACACCGCCGGGCGCATCGACAAGTTCCGCCAGCGCTACGCGTCGAAGACCTCCGCGCCGAAGACACCCGCCGCGCCGACCTGACCAGCGAGCGGGCGAACGAGTGCGGATGGGCGCTGTCTCTGGCGCTATAGACGAAAAAGGCAGCTTCGGCTGCCTTTTTCTTTAGCATTCTCCCCGTGAGCCGCCAAACGACGACACTCCCAGCAACGCCGACGCAGGGTCGCGCCGAGGCCGATCCTGACCAGACGTTCGCGCTCAGTCCGTCGGGGCCGTACCGTGCGGTGAAGCAGCTCGGGCTCGTCGTCCTCTGCGCGATCTGGGCCGTGCTCGGCACGTTCGGGCACGATCCATGGAAGACGGAGGATGCCACCGCGTTCGGGGTCGCTTACGAGATGATGCAGAGCGGGGACGTTCTCGTTCCCCGTGTCGCGGGCGAGGCTCTCGTCGACCGTCCCCCGCTCGTCTATGCGGCGGCTGCGGCGTCCGCAACGGCGCTCTCGCCGCTGCTGCCGATGCCCGACGCCGCCCGTTTCGCCGCCGCCGTCGTCTTGGCGCTCACGATGCTCCTGGTCGGGGCGGCGGCGACGGAGCTCTACGGGCGCGACTTCCGCTGGATGGCGGTGCTGCTCTTCATCGGCTCGGTCGGGCTTTGGGACCGCGCGCACCAGCTCTCGCCCGAACAAGGCCTGATGCTCGGAGTCGCCGCGGCGCTCTATGGCTTCGCGCTCGGATTGCGGCGTCCCGTCGTCGGAGGCGCGATCCTGGGGGCGGGGGTCGCCGTTTCGTTCCTTTCGCGCGGCCTGCTGGGGCCGCTGTGGATAGGCATAACCGCGCTCGCCCTGCCCGCCGCGTTCGAGGACTGGCGGACACGCGGGTACGCGCTGACCGTCGCCTTGGCGCTCGCCGTCGCGATCCCGTTGAGCCTCGCTTGGCCGCTCGCGCTCGCTTACCGCGCGCCGGCGCACTTGAAGGCGTGGTGGGCGATGCAATCGGTTGGCGACTACTTTTCGCCGCTCTCGGCCAGCGGACCCGGCGATCCCACCTACATCCTCAAGAACCTGCCGTGGTTTGCGTGGCCGGCACTGCCGCTCGTGTTCTGGACGCTCGCGATACGCGCGCGCGGCTTCAACGGCGGCCTCGCGCCTGCCTCCGTGAAGCTTCCTGGAACGCTCGCGCTGGTCATCGGCATCTCGATGCTCGTGAAGTCCGACCCGCGCGCGATCGAGCTGATGCCGATGCTGGCGCCGCTCGCGCTGCTGGGCGCGCTCGAAGTCGACACGTTGAAGCGCGGCTATTCGGGTGCGCTCGACTGGTTCGGGATCCTCACTTTCGGCCTGCTTTCGGCGCTCGTCTGGTGGCTGTGGTTCGACGCCTACGCGCACGGGATGTCGCCGGCGGTGGCGAAGCTCGTTCGCGACACCGAACCGGGCTATCGTCCCGCGTTGAGCTGGGTCGCCCTCGCCGTCTCCGCGCTGCTCACGGTCCTGTGGCTGCTCCTCGTGCGCCCGGCACGCCGCTCGAACCGTCGCGCCGTTCTGAACTGGGCTGCCGGCACGACGCTCCTCTGGGCGCTGCTCACGACCATCTGGCTGCCGTACATCGATTCCCGCCGCAGCTACCGCGACGTTGCGGAATCGCTGCGCGCCGCCCTGCCCCGCGAAGGCTGCGTTGCGAGCCGCAATCTGGGCGATGCGCAACGCGCGCTCTTCTACTACTTCGCGAACCTCGCCACCGTGCGCGAGGAGAAGAACCCGGTCAATCGCTGCGAAGCGCTGCTCGTTCAATACGGGCGCCACGATGCCAACAGCGGTCCGCCCGCGGGCTGGCAGGCCGTGTGGGATGGCCATCGCCGCGGCGACGACACCGAGCGTTACGTGCTCTATCTCCGGAAGCCATCGTGAAGTTCGTCGACGAAGCGCTGATCGAGGTCGTTGCCGGAGACGGCGGCAACGGCGTCGCGAGCTTTCGGCGCGAAAAGTACGTGCCGCGCGGCGGACCCGACGGCGGCGACGGAGGGCGCGGCGGCAGCATCTGGATGCTCGCCGACCGCAACATCAACACGCTGATCGATTATCGCTACGCGCGTATCCATCGCGCGCAGCGCGGCGAGAACGGGCGCGGAGCGGACCAGTACGGGCACGGGGCCGCCGACATCGTGCTGCGCGTCCCCGTGGGAACCACGATCATGGACGCCGAAAGCAGCGAAACGCTCGCGGACCTCGCGGCGGACGGACAGCGAACGCTGGTCGCCAAGGGAGGCGCCGGGGGCCTCGGCAACATCCACTTCAAGTCGAGCACGAATCGCGCGCCGCGCCAATGCACACCCGGAGAGAAGGGCGAGCGGCGCCGGCTGCGCCTCGAGCTGAAGGTTCTCGCCGACGTGGGCCTGCTCGGCCTGCCGAACGCCGGCAAGAGCACGTTCATTCGCTCGGTCTCGGCGGCGCGGCCGAAGGTTGCCGACTATCCGTTCACGACGCTCACGCCGGGCCTGGGCGTCGTTCGCACCGACGAAAACCGGAGCTTCGTGATCGCCGACATACCGGGACTCATCGCCGGCGCCGCGGACGGCGCGGGCCTCGGGCACCAATTCCTGCGGCACCTGCAGCGCACGCGAATGCTGCTGCACATCGTCGACGTCGCACCGTTCGACCCCGACGCGGATCCCGTTCGCGACGCGCGCGCGATCGTCGACGAGCTCGGGCGCTACGATCCCGCGCTGCAAGCGAAGCCGCGGTGGCTGGTCCTGAACAAGATGGATCTCGTTCCGGCGGGGGAGCGCAAGGCTCGGGTGAAGGCGTTCGTCGCCGCCTATCGCTGGAAGGGCCCGGTCTTCGCGATCTCCGCCGTCAACGGCGAAGGCTGCCGCGAGCTCGTCTACAAGGTGCAGGAATGGCTCGCCGCGCATCCCGCGCCCGCAGCGGCCCCTCCTTCCGACGATGCGGTCGCTCTGACGCCGGCGAGCAAATGACGATGCGCGCGACCGCCGCTCGGCGGCTCGTCGTCAAAGTCGGCTCGAGTCTCGTCACCGACGAAGGGCGCGGGCTCGATCACGCGGCGGTCGGGCGCTGGGCGACGCAGATCGCCGAGCTCAGGCGCGCCGGCAACGAAATCGTGCTGGTCTCTTCCGGCGCGATCGCCGAGGGAATCCGGCGGCTCGGCTGGTCGCGGCGTCCGTCCTCGATCCACGAGCTGCAGGCCGCTGCCGCGGTCGGCCAGATGGGCCTGGTGCAGGCGTACGAGTCAGCCTTCGCGAGGTTCGGGCTCCACACCGCCCAGATCCTGCTCACGCACGAAGACCTCGCGGACCGGCGGCGATACTTGAACGCCCGCTCGACGCTGATGACGCTGCTCGGTCTCGGCGTGATTCCGATCATCAACGAGAACGACACCGTCACCACCGACGAAATCCGCTTCGGCGACAACGACACGCTCGGGGCGCTCGTCGCGAACCTCGTCGAGGCCGACGTGCTCGTGCTCCTGACCGATCAGCAAGGGCTGTACTCCGCGGACCCGCGCCGCGACGCCGCGGCAACCCTCATCCGCTCGGCGCGTGCCGGCGACCCGCAGCTCGAGGCAATGGCGGGCGGAACCGGCACCCCGGTCGGCCGCGGAGGCATGCTGTCGAAGGTGCTCGCCGCCAAGCGCGCGGCGCGATCGGGGGCGGCGACAGTGATCGCTCACGGCCGCAGCGACGACGTGCTGCTCAGGCTCGAGCGTGGCGAGAGCGTCGGGACGCGGCTAAGCGCTCCGGATCAGTCGCTGCGCGCGCGCAAGCAGTGGCTCGCCGACCATGTGCAGCTCGCCGGGCGCCTCACACTCGATGCCGGCGCGGCGCGGGCGCTCGCGCGCGATGGCAAAAGCCTCCTGCCGATCGGCGTCGTCCGCGTCGACGGCGAATTCGAGCGCGGCGAGATCGTCGGCTGCTTCGACCCCGACGGCCGCGAGATCGCGCGGGGCCTCGTCAACTACAGCGCCCAGGAAGCGGCGCGCATCATGCGCAAGCCGACTGCCGAGATCGAAGCGATCCTCGGCTACATCGATGAACCCGAGCTGATCCACCGGGACAATATGGTGTTGCTCGGTTAGGCGAGGAACACCCGGCGCAGCGGAGGCTAACTTGAGGCGGCGCCGAACGTTTGAGCGCGGCGCAGCCCGCGCGGCCGGAGCCACAACGTTGTTCGCGGTGCAGGCGAGCCCCAGGCGCCAGCGCGCCTACGCCTCGTCCTGCGTCGCCGGATTGGCGTAGGAGTCGGGCATCATCGGATGGGGAAAGCCGTATAGGCGCTCGCGGCGCGTCTTCGGCCGCGCGTCCATGAAGCGCTCGAGCTCGATCAGCGCCCGCCGATAGGCCTCGCGCTTGAACTCGATCACCGTGTCGAGCGGCACCCAGTACTCCTGCCAGCGCCAGGCGTCGAATTCGGGGTGGTCGCTCGCGCGGAGCGAGACGTCGGTGTCGCGGCCGACGAGGCGGAGCAGGTACCAGATCTGCTTCTGGCCGCGGTAGCTTCCACGCCACTCGCGCTTGACCCAGTGATGCGGCACCTCGTAACGCAGCCAGTCGCGCGTGCGTCCCAGGATCCTTATGTGCTTCGGCTCGAGCCCGACTTCCTCATGCAACTCCCGGTACATTGCCTTTTCAGGCGTCTCACCGGGGTTGATGCCGCCTTGCGGAAACTGCCACGAATGTTCTCGGACCCGTTTGCCCCAAAAGACCTGGTTCTTCGCGTTGACGATAACGATGGCGACGTTCGGGCGATAACCGTCGCGATCCAGCATCGCGGTCATCCCGATGTTAAGTTGGATTCATTCTTGCACAGAATCGCGCGACTTGGCTAGGCGCCGACGGCCGCAGAGCCTCATTTCGATCGTTGTCGTCGCTCCGCTGGTACAGCCGTCAGCGTGAGCAGGGAATCGCGGCGCAGCACGCGAAACGCGGCGCTGCGCCCGATCGCTTCGGCACCGAGCGCTCGCTGCAGATCGTCGACGTCGCCGATCGGCGTCGCGTCGAAGCCGACGACGACGTCTCCGCGCGCGAAACCGGCTGCGGTCGCAGGCGATCCGGGCTCGACGAGGTCGATGCGCACGCCCGATTCGCGTTCGAGAGCGAAATGACGGACGATCCGGCGCGCGAGCGGCGCCGTCTCCCCACCGACGCCGAGCCATGCGCGGCGTACGCGTCCCTCGCGGATCAGCGCAACCGCCACGCGCTCCGCCGTCGCCGAGGCGATCGCGAAGCAGATGCCTTGCGCCGCGGCGACGACCGCCGTGTTGACGCCGATCACGTCGCCGCGCGCGTCGACGAGCGGACCGCCCGAGTTGCCCGGGTTGAGCGCCGCGTCCGTCTGCAGCACGTTGTCGAGGAGGCGCCCGGTGCGCGCGCGCATCGAGCGGCCGAGTCCACTGACGATTCCCGCGGTCACCGTGTGCTGGAAGCCGTACGGACTGCCGATCGCGACCGCGATCTGCCCGACGCGGACTTTGCGCGAATCCCCGAGACGGCACCACGCGAGATCGGGCGCGGCGACCTTGAGCACGGCGAGATCGGAGTCCGGATCGTCCCCGACGAGCTCGGCGTTCGCCGTGCGGCCATCAGAAAGCGTAGCCTCGATCGAGGAGGCATTGCCGGCGACGTGGCTGTTCGTGATCAGGTATCCGTCGGGTGTGATCAGGAATCCCGACCCCGACCCGGCGCGATCGCCCCGGGCGCCGCGCTGCTTCTCCACGACGCGCAGATGGGCAACGGCAGGCGCCACCCGCGCGACCGCACCGCTGACCGACGCCGAATACGCGTCGAGCAGCACGTCGTCCTCCGCCGTGCCGCGCGGAGGATCCGGCGCCGTCGAAGCGTCGTCGCCGGCAAGGAGGCCAAGCACCGATGAATCCGCGCGCATCACCACGATGTCGCGGCGGCGCGCGTCGTCTTCAAGGGATGCCGACGTGCCGCGTCCGAAGCCTCGCGGCGCGCCTTACCGACCGCTGCCTCAGGGACCGCTCGCGATCCGGACCAGGTTTGCCAGTATCTCGTAGATCGCGTAATAGCTTTGCTGCAGTCCCCCCATGCTCGGGAGAAAGTCGAGCAAGGTGTAGCTTCCCTCAATGCGCACGCCTGTCGCAGCGGGGACCGCGTCGATGCCCTGCGCGGCAAACTCGGCCTTGGCGCGGAGCATGTCGAAGTTGTGCGTGACAAGCACGACCCGTTGAATGCCTTGCTGCCTCAGCAGTTCGGCGGAGCGGACGGCATTTTCGTGTGTCGTCCGCGAGCGCGCTTCGACCCAGCGGACCCTCACGCCGAATTCGCTTTCGAGCGCGGCGCGCATCACCCAGGCTTCCGGCACACCGCCAAGGACGGAACCTCCCGACACCAGGACAGGCAACCCGGTCATTCGCGCCACGCGCGCGCCATAGCGCACGCGCTCGAGCGTCAGGATCCCGAGAGTCGTGCCGCCGTATTCGGGAGCGCTGGGCCGGATGCCGCCACCGAGAATGACGATCGCCTGCGCTCCATCGCCATCGCTCCGCCGGAATGCGGTCGACGCGTCTACGAGGTCGGTCAGGTGGTCGGCGACGAAGGGCACCGAAATCGCAAGCAGCAGGACGACGCCGACGGCAGCGAGCGCGCGCCCGACGCGAGGGAATCGCCGCTGCAAGCCAAGTCCGAGCGCCGCGAGCAACAGGAGGCCGGTCGGCGGCAAGAACAGCGCCTTCAGAACGGCCTTGATCCAGAGGAAGTCAATCATCTAGTCGCGACCTTCGAAATGCCGCCGGCCGGCGGAAGAGGCTACATCCCGATGTCGGGATCGAGGAGCCGCTCGCGATCGGCCGGCAGGCCCGCGGCCGCAGCGATTTCCACGTCCCCGCTTCTTCCCCGAGGGCAATCGCCCCGGCCAGGCGCTGTCGCAAAGTTGTCGTGTACATGTCTCTCGAAACAACTTTATTGCGCCCGATCACAGACGGACGCGGCCGCATTCGTCGATAATATCGGTAGTCCGGATGGCTCGAAGGTTGGTTGTAACAGTTCGCAGAAGGCTCTTTCGCACTTGGCGCAGTCCGCGTTCCGCCCACGTTCTTCCCTCCGCCCGGGAGGGGTTACGTGCCGACGCCGTCGAACGCGATGTCACGAAGTCCCCCTACTCCGCGCAAACGATTTGCGCCGCCGCTGCGATTTCCGCGCGCGGTCGCGTCGAGGCCCATTGCACTCGTTCTTCGGAGACCCACATGTTCCAACGCAACGCCGCACTCGCTAGCTCTTCGGCACAGACGGCGAGGGTCGACTCGATCGCGCATCTCTCACAGCCGGCACACGCCGATTTTCCCAATGTCGCGCGCGCGCGCCGCGCGTTCGAGGGATTGCTCATCAAGCGAGGGCGCGATCAGCAGCCAGCGAGCATACCGTACGGGCCGCGGCCCACAGCCGCGCCAGGGGGCACGGCAACCTCGCTGAAGCTCGGGGTCGCGGAGTCGGTAGAGCAGATCGAAGCGACGAGTCGGCTGGTACGCACGCGCTACGCTTGGCGCGGCTACCGCCTCGATGCGTTCGATCACGAGCTCCATGGGTCGCGACGGGGCGAATCGAGGCACGAGCTCACGTTTTTCGTCGCCGATCCGCCGAGAACGCTCGGCACGATCACATTGCGCCTGGACGGCCCCGAAGGCCTTCGGGCCGAC